>JAFUEE010000104.1 GCA_017464085.1 Pseudomonadota bacterium | reverse complement strand
CGGCAGACGCTTCCGCAACTGGCGCGTCTGCAATCGGCTCTACTTCCTCTATGACCTGCTCGACGACCTCGACTGCACCGTCTTCCTCGGCTTCGTCTTCGTCATCCCACGAGTATTTGCGCGGACCTGCTGGCGCTTCCGCAACTTCTGCATTCGTGACAGGCTCTACTTCCTCTATGACCTGCTCGACGACCTCGACTGCGCCGTCTTCCTCGGCTTCGTCTTCGTCATCCCACGAGTATTTGCGGCGGTCATACGATTCGCCTTCTGACTTCGTTTCATCAGACGATGCTTCGTCATCCCACGAGTATTTGCGGCGGCCATACGATTCGCCTTCTGACTTCGTCTCATCAGACGATGCTTCGTCATCCCACGAGTATTTGCGACGGCCATACGATTCGCCTTCTGACTTCGTTTCATCAGACGATGCTTCGTCATCCCATGAGTATTTGCGGCGGCCATAGCTTTCGCCTTCTGACTTCGTTTCATCAGACGATGCTTCGTCATCCCATGAGTATTTGCGGCGGCCATAGCTTTCGCCTTCTGACTTTGCATCTTCAGGCGAAGTCTCATCCTGCGATGCCTCATCTTCATCATCCCACGAATACTTGCGACGGCCTCCCGCGTTCAAATCATCTTCATATCTTGAACGCCCAAAAGGTATCTGCGATGTCCCGTGATACGTGTCCGCTTCAGACGAATGCGCCGCTTCTTCAGACGTGGACGCGTCAGCCTCCGGTGCACTTTCCCCAGCCAGATCTGACAATCGCTCCAGATCCTCGCGTTCGACATTCCCGAGCGTATAGACCGCCAACAGCGAGCGGTTATCATTCAGATCCACGCTCAGCGCCGAATAATAATAGGTCTCATCTGCATCCGCGAGATCATCGATCACGCCGGCACATACATGATCGATCACATAGCGCTTGCCGAGTTCGGGCTTGCCTGTCGTCTGAAACTTATGGAGATCCTCCAGATTCTCTGCGCCCCATTCCGGCTTATGGTCAAAGCGATAAAGCTCTATCGCGCGCGTATTCGCCTCATCCATCACGCCGAACTCAAGCGACAGGCTATTCTTCTTATGTATCTCCTCGCATTTCAAAAAATGCACGACCCTGTCCCGATACTTGAGATCGCTCTCCCCCCAGCGCACGGCATCGATGACATTCGGCAAAAAATCGATCGTGCTGTCCTTCACATGAGAGACCGCCTCATATTTGCCATCCAGATAGGACGCAAACGCATACCATGATTTTTCATGGCAGTCCGTATCGACCAGAAGCATATAGCCGTTATTCGGACAGAAATAGAATGCATCACACTCGTCGCTGCAATACGTGCCATGCTGACGCGCTTCCTCCAGAACGCGCTCTGTCTCCGCGCCATCAAGCGCATGTTTCGCACGCACAGCAATGATCGCCGTCCCCTCAGCGACTTTCGCGCGAAACTGAATGCCGATCATCCCCGGCGTCTCGCGGAACGACTCGAACGACAGATCCGGCGCATGCCTGAAATACTCCAGCTTAATGCTCTCGGGAACATCCAGGGGCTCCGGAACTTCAGACACGGACGCGCTCGCTGACGCCCCTCCCGATGTCATCTGCGCTCTCCAGCGGCCATAAGCCGCCATCATCCGGTCTCTCCCTTCGCCCCAGCTCGGACGCGCCCTCAGATACTGGAATGGACGCCCTTTCTCAAAAGGTTCCGCGATATGCCTGATCGGTATCTGAACACGGCCGCCTTCCGGAAGCTTCACCAGCAGCGCGTAATACCAAAAGCGGTTCACGAACGACTCATTGTCCACGACCGTATTGACAAACCGCTCCAGCGGATAGGTCATCCCTCTCATGCCGCGAAGGACTGCCTGAAATGCCTGAATATCGCATTCCGCGCCCGTATGCGGGCTGTATGGCACATCGCTCACGATCAGGTCATATCCGACAAAATCAGGATACTGTGACGGATAATCCCATTCAAACCCGCAAAATGTGCCGACGCGCACCGTCTGATAATCCAGGCGGCAGGGATCTTTCGCGAGCGGCTTGTCCCCGTACGGGTTCGACCAGTACGTCCAGGCCTCCCCAGGCTTCGCCGACACAAACTGGGTGCTCTCGACGTCTTTCACCCACACGATGTCGTCGTTGTCCATCTTCGCCAGCACCAGATATCGGTTCCTGTCATGTATCTGGTCATCGACGAGGTGCGTCACGGGCTTGAAGATATCGATCCTGTCAACGATATCGTCATACACGCCGCCGAGAAGATCCTCGCAGCAATCGCTCGGAAGGCTCTCGCTGCTGCGGAACACGATATAGAACGCAACATTCCCCTCGGGCGCCTTCCATTTCAGCGCGCAGCCCGCAAAATCCGGCTTCGTGTACCAATTCCACGGCGATGATGCCTGGCGTGCAAAATGAAATCTGATCTCCTCTGGTATCTCTGGCATATTCAAACCCTCCAAATAGCCCGCGATCCGCCATCTCTCCCTATACCATATTATAATGATATCGGGCAGAATTGTACATTTTTTAGCCCCGCTATCGCCCGTTCCGGCCGATACGCTCGCCAGCCGCGCCTATCCCTGCCGGGATACGCCGCGGCAACGCCGCTATCCTCGCTCGCGCTCGGATACGCGCCGTCTCTTCTGCCGCCCCCCCCTCAAACAAGCAAACAATTTCACTCGCCCGCTGGTTTGAGATCACTCTTTTGCAGAACTATGATGCTTTCAGTTTGCGCTCCCATATCAACGACATCATTCAAGGAGTAGTGTCATGATTATCAAAAAACTAATGAACAGTTTCGCCGGAATGGTCGCCGTCTTTACCACAACAATCACCTGTGCAGGCTGCGGCACCGATTACGGTGCAGAACCCTACTACAATCCCGATCAGCCACGAGACGAATGTTGAGAAGCAAGGTACGGCTTTGATTCAACAGCTTACCGTCGATGCATCGATCTTTTCAGCGAGAGTGGCACTTGTCCTTCCGACGCTGAAGTCAACACCAACCTCGAACCGCAAGAAACCATCTACGGTCCGCCCGACATGATGTGCTGCTACTCGCTCCGAAACGACGAAGCCGCCTATCAGAAATGCGTCGATGCTTTTAATGAAACAGGCGAATGCAAAATCGACGAATAGCCAATCGTTCTGTCCCCCGCTTCACTCGCCCTCGCTCTCCCAAATAGCGAGGGCTTTTTTGTGGGAACAGAATTCCCCAAAAAAGCCCCCTGAAAAAGGGTGCAACCAATTGCCATATTCACAATCGTTGAACAGAGCCTTTTTGGGGTCCAACGGGCGCAACCTCTAATGCCCCGGCTTTGTGCGATACCACTTGGGACAAAAATGCTCATCCTCAGAAGTACACTGATAGTCTGGCGTGCGAATATGCACAGCATCCGCAGAACACACGTTGTTGGTTTCCACAGCAAAAAGTCCGCGCGGATCAAAGATAATCAGATCTCCCTCCTCAAATTCGCCATCCCCTTCACCATAGGATGACCACACATCTCCCTCACGAAACGTCCCACTTTGTGTCGTACAAAAGATGGAGAAGCTATTATAAATACATTCTTCACATTTTTTACATGCTTCTTCATTCTGGAAAGCCGTACAATCGCACTCGATTTCTGCTTCACACAATCCACACTCAGGTGGTTCTGCTTTACAGTGCGCATCACATTCGGAGGGGCATTTACATGATTCTTTTGAGGATTCTTGAAATACCAACTCATTATATACACCAGTCGCTGCATCGTTCGTCTCGGGATAGGGTTTCCAGCTTATCTCATTTGTTGTGATTGTCAGAATGATTGGTTTCTCATCTTCTTTGGAACATACAAACTGCGCATCGCAGGATTCTGAGGAGGCATTTAAGAGATGTACTTTGCACGATTGCTCCGAAATACTTACATCCATACCTAGACACCTATCCTCCGCACGGAACAGATAGGGATAGGCAGGGCGTTCGCCATCCTCATCCTCATTACAAAAACCAACAGCAAGGGTCATTTGCACCACTTGGCCTTCCGTAAATAAAGGACTATTCGGTACCAACGGACAGCTCGTCAGGCTGCTTTGTGCGGAATGTGCCTCTTCTGTTTTTTCTTGATTTATTGCCGCATGGACAGGGGGTTGCGGTTCCTCTGTCTGGGCTTTCGTTTTGCAGCCTGTGATGCCGAGCAATACTGAGAATACTGCGAAACACAAGGTCGTGATGAGAATTCTATCATTCATGGCGTACACCCAAGCTTTGTCTATCTGGCCAACATGAACGCCACAAGCGTTCATGTGAGCTCATGAATGCGGTCACTTCGCCGCTTCATCCGTTTCAAACACATCCCCATCATTCTCGATATCTTTGCCGAGCTCTCGGTCATTCTTTCGGATATCGAGCTTGCGTTTGATCTGCGTGTTCATCATGCTCAGCTTGCTAATCGCCTCATCCGCGCGGGGCAGCGCTTCCGCATTCGCCATCGCTTCAATATACTTGGCCAAATTCTGCCAGGTCTTATAGCAATTCTGCGCGGCATCCTTGAGCGCACCAGCCTGCTGATTCGCCCGTACATCCATCGCGCGCTTCGAGGCTAGGATGAACTCGTTCACACATACCCCCAGAAAATCGACATACTCATCCACGCGCGCGATGATCAGCACAGATCGCTCGATCGCATTGAGCTGCGACAACAGAATAGTCAGCGCGCCATATTCCTGGTCATAATTCAGCTGTGTCGGATTGGGCGTCTTATCCCACACGGCCTTCACCTGCTCTGCGGCCTTTCTCACCTCCTCCCTCGGATGCCTCACGCTCGCTGCAATCTGCATGTCAAGCCCTCTCCAGGCCTCATCCGCACGGCGATCATATTCCTCAAGCGAAAGAGACTCGCTGAATCCCTTGTCGTGAAGAATGCGCTCATACAGTTCAGCTGCCGCCTTGAAATCTGCGTATGGCTTGCCACACGCACCACAAGTCTCATTCAGTATTCCAAGCACACGGCTGTTGAACGTCTGAATCTCCTCTTTTCTGAGCGACAACACATGGATACGAACAATACTGCATTCCTTACTCATTTCGGCTCCTCTCATTGGGAAGGGTCAGAGTATGCGCGAACGTCGCACAATTTCTGAACTGGACTGTACCTAAAGATACTATCATCATGCATCCCCCCTGTCTATGCGTTTCATATCATGCAAACATGGCCTAAACAATATCGTCCGCGCTCATGGATGAACTCACTCAACGCTGAGTAACCCCGTCCGCGCTCATGGATGAACTCACTCAACGCTGAGTAACCAAGTCCGCGCTCATGGATGAACTTACTTAATGCTGAGTAACCTCGTCCGCGCTCATGGATGAACTTACTCAAGGCTAAGTAACCTCGTCCTCGCTCATGGATGAACTTACTCAAAGCTGAGCAAACACGTCCACGCTCATGGATGAACTTACTCAAGGCTGAGTAAACCCGTCCGCGCTCATGGATGAACTCACTCAAACATGAGTAGCCCCGTCCGCGCTCATGGATGAACTTACTCAAGGCTGAGTAACCTCGTCCGCGCTCATGGATGAACTTACTCAAGGCTGAGTAAACCCGTCCACGCTCATGGATGAACTTACTCAATGTTGAGTAAACCCGTCCGCGCTCATGAATGAACTTACTCAAACATGAGTAATCTCATTGGCCATTTTTCCCGGCGTGACTATGAAATGTGGTGTCAAATCCTCACCCCTATTGCCTGCCAATCGCCCTGAAGGGGCGATTGAAATTAGCCTGGGGTCAGCCCGAAGGGCGCAACCCCGGGTTCTCGGGCAAAAATACACCCCGGGTTCCGGATGAAACATGTCCCCCAGGTTCCGGGATAAACCCGGAGGGTGCAACCCAGGAGAGGGGGTAGCGGCGTATGCGCGCAGACAGTAGAGAAGTGCCATGGAACGTCTCTCTGTCGAGCACATAGCCGCGCAGGGGGAGACATCCCCCTCCCCATAAAAAAACATAATGCGCCCCATGCATCGAGGTGACCGTTCAAGACACCGAGATTGAAATGGATACAATGCGTTTGAATTGCAACGCAAAACTCGTATAATCCGCCCGTTGCTTTTGATCTGGCTATTCCAACGTAAAGGAGAGAAGGAATGCGAAAAAGCTGTTTGTACTGCATCGCGCTGAGCGCAATGCTCATGATCGGATGCGGTGAAGAAACGAACGAGACCCCATCCAATGATCAACCGGAGCCTGCCGTCACAGAGGAATGCGGCAACGGCACCGTAGAAGCCGACGAAGCCTGCGACGACGGAAACACGGACAGCGGCGACGGCTGCTCGTTTGAATGCGCGGTCGAAGCCGGCTATACCTGCCCGCCCAAAGGCGGCGCATGCACAAAAGAAAACAAGCCGGACGACCCCAAGGATCCGCCCGATGACCCCAAAGAAGACCCAACACCCGAAAAGCTCTGCGGCAACGGCGTGATTGACCCGGACGAATCATGTGACGACGGCAATGACGCGAGCGGGGACGGATGTTCAGCGGACTGCGCGATCGAGTCCGGTTATCGCTGTGATACGGCCGGCAAGCCATGCGTGCGGATCTCGTGCGGCAACGGGCTGGTCGATGAAGGCGAGAAATGTGATACCGGCGACCTTGCAATGGATTATGGCGAAGATGCCTGCACATCCCAATGCGAACCCGCACATTACTGCGGCGATTCGCTGCTCGACGATATTGATCGCGAGAATGGCGAGGAATGCGACAAAGGCGCGGAAAACGTCGCCCCGGATGCGGAAGCGGCCTACGAATCGTGCACGACGGAATGCAAACGCCTCAATTTCTGCGGCGACGGCAAAGTCTCGCATGAGGAACAGTGCGACGATAACAACACCGACAACGACGACGGCTGTTCTTCGGAATGCACATACGAGCCCGGCTTTGCGTGCTCGACGACGATGGGCAAGACAGTCTGCGTGCCTGTTGACTGCGGCAATGGCAAGCTCGATTCTGCCAAAGGCGAGAAATGCGACGACGGGAACCGGCTCGCCAGCGACGGCTGTTCTGCAACATGTCAGGTCGAACGCGGCTGGAAATGCGAAACGGATGGCACCGGCAAATCTTCCTGCCAGAACACATGCGGAAACGGTATCCTCGACAAAGATACCGGCGAAACCTGTGACGATGGCGAGCTGAATGACGGAGACGGATGTTCCGCAAACTGCCAGATCGAAGCGGGCTATGCATGCGAAACCCCAGACAAGCCGGACGCGCAGGGCAAGAAACTTTCCAAATGCTACGCCCGCGCATGCGGCGACGGCTTTGCCGTCGGCTCCGAGGAATGCGACGACGGAAACTCGAAAGACGGCGACGGATGCAGCAAGTTCTGCAAGCGCGAACCCAATCACAACTGCCCCGCCGCCGGCGGCCCGTGCGAAAAAGATGTCTGCGGCGACAGCAAGGTCACCGGTGACGAGACATGCGACGAAGGCAATGCTCAGTCCTCCGGCGGCTGCGTCAGCTGCAAGATACAATTCGGATGGGAATGCAACACGCCCGGCGCTGCTTGCACCAAGACCGCCGTATGCGGTGACGGCGTCTTCCAGGGCAGCGAAGCATGCGACGACAAGAACACCGCGAACGGCGACGGCTGCTCGGATACATGCACGGTCGAAACAGGCTACACATGTGCAGGCACACCAAGCGTCTGCAAGAAAGGCTCTTGCGGCGACAACATCCTCCAAAAAGGCGAGGAATGCGATGACGGCAATCTCGTCGCAGGCGACGGATGCTCCCCGGAATGCACCTCCGAAATGTTCTTCGACTGCGCCAACGGCCTCTGCAAGCCCACATGCGGCGACGGCATGACGCTCGATTCCGAAGAATGCGACGACGGCAACCTCGTCGCAGGCGACGGTTGCTCGCCATTGTGCAAGATCGAACACGGGTTCAGCTGTGTCGCGCCGCAACAGGAAACGCCAAGCCAGATCACACTCCCCATGGTCTGCTGGGATGTCATCAAATACGGCGGCCATTCGGTGTCTGCTTCGACCACACCCATGACCGACGGTTATGTGTCAAAAGAGCTCTATGACTCGCTTCCCGACTCTTGCAAGGGGACGAACAACGGGTACCGCTGGCAGAACCCGCTCGCAATCGGCCGTCCCAATCCCGATTTCTATTCCACCTGCACGCACGGCTGGTGCGAGAACGTCGTCGCGCCGGTTCTCGACGATGACGATACGCCCAGATTGCAGCCGGGCCCAGAAATCAAGCCCGTCAAGGTCGCCGGACAGTCCTCGTCCCCCGGCGACTGCCTCAATCTCTACACATGCCCCGAAGTCTTCAAATGGTGGTATCATGACGTTCCGGGCATCAACAAACGGTTTGACAAGTCCATCACGCTCACGCGTCAGAATAATACAAATGCTTATCAATATTCCTCCGGAGCCTTCCTGCCAATCGGCGTCAACGAGGGCTACGGCAAAGCCGGCTCGAACGGCAGTCAGAACGGCGAGTTCTCCTGCGCCATCACGACTTACTTCAAATATGACGCGCAAAATGAAGAGCTCATCTTCCAGGGCGACGACGACGTCTGGGTATTCTTCAACCGGCACCTCGGCGTCGACGTGGGCGGCCTGCACAGCGCATGGCGCAAAAGCATCGTCCTGACCGAAGACCTGGCCCGCGAACAGCTCCACATGTATCGCGGCGGCATCTATCCGATCCATATCTTCCAGGCCGAACGCTGCATGGGGTCCTCGAACTTCATCCTCACGCTTACCGGCTTCGTCAAGATGGGCGTCAGCACATGCACATCCGTCTGTGGCGACGGCATCGTCGCCGGTGCCGAAGAATGCGACATCAAGGATCATACCGACGATGTGACCGCCATCTATGAAGGCTGCGTCAAATGCAAGCGCACGCCCTACTGCGGCAACAGCAAAGTCGAGACCGGCGAAGGCTGCGACACCAATGCCGACTGGTGCAAAAGCTGCAAAATCACGACTTGCGGCAACAAGACGCTCGACGAAAATGAAGAATGCGACATCGATGAAAACGGCAAGACAATCTACAAAAATGGCGCAGAATCAGCCGGAAAATCCTGTGAATTCTGCCGCGTCGTCGGGTGCGGCGACAGCATCGTCGATGCGGGCGAAGAATGCGACGACGGAAACGCCGTCAACGACGACACCTGCACAAATGCCTGCAAACTCCCAACATGCGGCGACAAGATCAAGCAGGAATATCTCGGCGAAGTCTGCGACGACGGCATAAACGATGGCGCCTATGGCCACTGCGGCCTCGGATGTTCCTACATGGCCCCCAAGTGCGGCGACGGCGTCGTTGACAAATACAACGGCGAGGAATGCGACGACGGCATCAATGACGGCACATATAACACATGCAACGCAGACTGCACGCTCCCCGCGCGCTGTGGCGACGGCATCCTCCAAGAAGGCATCGAAGCCTGCGACGATGGCGACGCAAACGGCAACGGCAAATGCACCAAGGAATGCCAGCTCAACGTCAACTGATATGCGCGGGCTATCGGGCCGTCAACTGATATGCGCGGGCTATCGGGCCTCCGGCCCGATACGCCCTGCGCGCGCGGCTATCCTTGCGGATACGCCGCGCGCCGCCTTGCTATTGGCTAAGCCAATACGCAAGGCGGCACTTTTATATAGACACACTCAAGCACGCCCAAATTCATCTCGCTACATATTAAACAGACGTGCCCGAAAGCGCGAGCTTGATGTCCCCAAAACATTTCAAGGAACGTCAAGCCCTGCAAACACTATTCTTCTCGGCATTTACCAGTGCTTCTATCACACCCATGCTCACAATATTCGACGCTCATCGGTGTATATTTGAACTCATTAATCGAATAATCGTCCGTGCATTCGAATGTCGTGCTCGCTTCTATGCTAGAACCTATTCTGTACCAAGACTCAGCAACATAATAACAGGAATTGAACGTCTTGCCTTTCTCGCTTTCATGACATCTGGGCAAGCACCATGCACCATGCATATTATAATTTGTTGTCCCTAAAGAATTTAATCCGGGGAAAGAGTCTCGCCCATCCGCACATACCGATGTGCCGCAGTCAAACGCACGCTGAGAGGCATCGCCATACATATCTACGCAAACCATTGCGACATTCCCATAACATCTCGCTGAAAAGTCATCCCCACAAGCCTGGTTATTTGTATTCTCCCACTCCTGCGTCCCAGAATAAAACTTGTCGTCGGCGCCTATTATGGCATATTCATTACCTACTGTATAATATTTATCATACTGATTTTTGGTGCCATTTGTGATATTGGTGCATGTAGCGCTTATCACGGAGTCACTGTTTGGCCACGACTGATGATACTTTGTCTCGCCTAATTCTACGCATTGTTCCATGCATCCGGCCTTTTCATCACAGCGCTTCGTTTCACCACAATCCATTTTATAGATTTCATAGGTTTTCTCCTTTTCAGCACCGAGATTTAAAGCAGAATAATATAATACATTTGAATTACATCCGACAATGCCATCATAATCACTAGACGAAGCATCGCCTTCATAAACAATGCGGTCATTTAAGCACAAGCCATTTTCAATCAACTTTTCCTTAAATTCCCAATAATTATCATTATCAGGGTTCTGGAACGGCTCATACATATAGTCTTTGCCATCCCCATGAGGATTATGTTCGCATAAGCCCTCCTCTGGCTTATCTTCTGCTTTATTTGATCTGCATCCGACATAGGCATCATCTACACAGCGCTCTCCGTCCTCGCATTTTGTTTCTGCAAGAAGCGAACTCGAGCACCAGAAATATGACTTATGATTATCCGAGCAATGACTGACATATTCGTAGTAATCACAAGTTTCGATTTCCGGATCATCCTCCTCGTTACAGCCCAACACACAGAATAATCCAAAAAGCACAAACCACGGTAACCGTTTCATAAAAACCTCCCTAACGCTCTCAACCCGTTCCCCGCCTAACAATACATGCCTTTGTTAGGAAAGGGACGTGGAGAACCCCCTTCTTTGGACACCAAAAAAAGTGTTCCCCGCAACAAAAACTAAAATATATTATTTGCACGCGGGCACAGAGGCATCGCAGGTCTTGCCGGCCTTGCAAGTCTCATAGTGCTGCCAGTAGCCATCCACGCACGCCTGGACTTCATTTTTGGCGCAACGACCTTTATCATCGGCACCGCATTTGTCCGGCGCAAAAGTGCGCGTCATATCCGAAACAAGCTTGCGCTTGCTGTCCACGCGCATCGGATCAGACGGACCGTCTTTCACGGGCCTGCACGCCAAAACATCGTCTTTACCGAGTTTGAACACGAACGTGCAGTAATTCGTCCCCTGATATCCCGCATACGCCGATTCCGTCATGAACTCGACATTCTTGCCGCAATCCTGGCAAAACGGATTATGTGCCGCCTCAATCTTGTTCCACTCGACGACCGGCTTGCTCAGATCAGTCGTGCACGCCATATACGCGCTCACATCTGCCGCTGTCTTGCCCTCAGGCAGAAGGATACGGCCATAGCCGATATGCGAATCAGCCTCCATCCACTGGAAATTACACCAGTCCACTGAATCAGCAAACGCCGAGCTGCCCATCAGGCACGTCATGGCAACCGCAACCATCGTCAAAAACTTCTTCATACACACCCTCCTAAAAACGGCCCAAAAACATAAAATGGGCAGACTTGTTCAGTCTAGAACTCGCTTGGTATGCTGTCAATATTAGATAAGCCGCTATGATCATCGATGGCCAGAGGAGGGGGCCATATTAATTTAGATGGCATTACAAACAGGCGCAGATTAGGGCATAGTATTCAAGCGCGGGCTATCGGGCTTATGCCCGATACGCCCTGCACATCGGCCTATCGCCTGCGGCGATACGGCCCGCCTTGCTATTGGCTAACGCCAATACGCAAGGCGAGTTAGAAAATTGATTTGTTGCACGCTATATTTATTATTTCTTTTTGGTGACAAAAAAGACAAACTCAGAAGGATCCAGATCTAAATATTTAATCATGTCTCTCAATTCAGGAAGCATACCCTCTGGATTTCCATTATTTGGCTTAAATATAAACACATCCTCAACATGCTCAGATTTTAAATAAAATTTAGATTTTTTAACATTAGAGACTATCATATCATCGCCTCTATTCACATTTTCATCCAGCATCCGCTTGACCAAATCATAATAATTGTATATCAAATACTCAACACAGACTTTACGGAATTCCGGCCAAGATGTAATATTTGTTTCAAGCCTAACCTCATCCTCTTCTTCAAAGCGATACCCACAGATTTCATATTTAGAGTAGACTTTAAACTCATCATCATCTTCATGAGATAATGTTCCTTCGGAAATATCATCCTCAACAGGCCTATAACTGGAATTAATATCAGGCCAAAGCAATAAACACTCTTGAATTAATGCCTGGTGTCTAATTTCAATATCACTCACCTCCCATTGTTTCATGTCGCCCAACTTATCTTTCATTTCCCCCAACTTATCATTGAGACATAGCTTAGAATATTTATATCCTATCTTCTTCTCATATTTCTCGCCATCATCAGCTTCTATTAGAACAGAACATCCAACCTTATCCTTTCTTGCATATTTTTTACCCTTATTATGCTCCTCTATCTCTTTTTTCTCCTCATCTGAATCATAAAACGGATAAGCCGAAAGTTCTCTATTGAAATTAATCAATGTCAAGTTTCCAAGTTTATGAAGCCACTTCTGTTTATTCTCATCCTTGCATTTTTTATTAGGGTGTTGAGGATAGATATGTTCAATCGTTGTATCCTCAATATTAACAATTTCACTTCTTTTCGACTGCATTGACTGCTCCAGTGCAACAAGTATATTTCTACACAGCTGCTTATTCACATCATACAAATTCTTATTCAAATTCAATTCAAAAAGTTCATCATCCGGGATCATACGAACATTATTAGCCTCCCCTATTAAATAATATTTAACAAGTTCAACAACATTAGCCCCACGACACTTTAGCTTATTTAATTCTGAAATTATCCTTTGAATACATCTATCTATATCAATCTTCTGTGAGCAAACCTGTTTTCGCACAATAAATATCTCCATAGCTTTCAAGGTATTTCCAAAATCATTATTAGAAATCCATTTATTCTCCAGATAACTTATCAATTCCAGTATTAGAGGTAAAAACTGAGTGACATTGGAATTTTCAATGCTATATGCTGAACGATATTCTTTTGTCAGTTTCGTTTTAAACTTACTATAATATTCCGAATACCGCTCAATTAATCTATAGAATTTTGTTATTTCACAATCATCTGACTGACATTTTTTCACCACGCTCTTGAAAAATTCATAATACCTCGATACTTTAACCTCGCCAATTCCAGGTCTTTCCTTTGTCCGATATAACCTCAAAAATGCCTGAAGGAATAGATCCGTCTCCGATACACAGCCAATCAATGTATTATTTTCAATACGTTCCCAAATATCTTGCCATGAATGATCATCTGGATTAGAAATCGGTCTTCCCAATACCATCAGATTTCTACATTTATCTGCTTCCTTAAGCGATAACCCAGTCGCATTCATACTTTCAAACACTTGCTGCGGATTATCCTTATTTCTTTCAAGTGCTATATTCGCAATTGTAATACGTTGCAACGCCCCCACCAGCGATGTAAACCACAAATCGTTATCGTCTTGAATTTGCTCTGAAATCTTATCATAAAAAAACTCAAAGGCTAACTTAATTTTTGACTTAACACTTTTATCCTTACTATAAACATTCAAATTATTTGCAATCTTAACAATCTTATCATACTCATCGTTATCATTACGAAGAGGATCCTGTCCATTAACGTTTTTCTTCAACGCAAGCTTAACCACATCTATCTCATCACCATCCAATTCGCCAATATATCTTAAAATTGTCCTAAAATGCTTCTTACTTTCCTTACGAATCTGCTCATTTTCACTATTAGTTCCCATAATATTAATTCTTGCCCATTTAATAAGAGCCAATATAAATATCGAAATAGTTGTAATTCTTTGTTGACCATCAATAATTTCGAGCCTAGTTCCAGAATTCGAATCTTTAATAGAAATAACCCCACCCATAAAGTGGGTTTTCTCTGATTTTTTTAATAAATTACATATATCTTCCCACAACACCTTATGCTGTTCTCTTGTCCAACTATATCCTCTTTGATAAGCAGGAATAACTATCCTAAGATCATCATCTGCTAGAAACTTATGAATACCTTGAACAAACTCTGTCATATAAACTTCTCCTGTTGTAAAATGAGGTGAGTACTGAACCGCGAAAGCTTTAATCACTGTTCAGCTAAAACACGCCTTGTCTAGCCCTATGCCCATCCGCCAACGTAACCTAATTCCAACGTTTCAAAGACCCATGGGATGCTTTTAAACCGTGATCATCGGATAAAACTCCCCTCTTTATTATATCACGCATTACACTCCTTTACAATACTTATTCAACTTTCAAAACCTTCAAAGGTTACCATTCAGACGAAAGTAGCACATTCAGCCACAGCAGGCTCCATTTAACATCATTCGGCAATAAAACCAGGCCAAACATTTGAAATCAAAACCATGCTTTCCTATTATTACCTACTGCCTAATGCCTGAGCTTAAAACCTTATTCTATAGCCAGATCATAAGGGGCTAAATGGTTACTTTCAAAGTTCTTCAGCCACCAAGTGAATATCCCCCTTACCCCCCTTCCCCTCATCCTCTCACATACCGCGTGTTCTTGCCCGTCCCTCTGCGGATAATACGCCCCTGATCGAGCAGTGCGCGAAGGGCATTGATCGCCGAAGTCTGAGATATATCAAGCATCGATTCGATCTCTTTGCGAGATAGCGCTTCTTTGTTTTGAAACAGCGCTAGAATCCTTTCTGTTAAACATTCAGTTTCCTCTGCATCTGGCAAATTGGCGGATGGCTGCCGGAAATGCAGGTTTGGCAAGGTTATCTTGAATGCATTAGATGAAATTTCTATCTTCGGTTTGACAGAAGCCTCCGCATAACATTCGTGAATCTTCATGAGCCCCGTGCCATAAGCCTCAATGAGATGCAATCTATAAAATACGTTGGCCAGATTGCGATTACGCAACACTGAAACGCCAAGCCCAAGATCATCTTGCTGTATTCCAGGTGCCAATCCCCCAAGTGTGACAAATTCCAGTCGGTCATCAAACATGCTCACAAGCGTGGCCCCACCGATATCATATTTCCGATGGATAAAAGCATTGAGAAGGCTTTCCCGAATGGCTTCTATCGGATAATCTCGTTCATCTATGCGTTCCAGACCATCAAAGCTCGAATGGAGCCGGTTGTGCCGGCTTATGAATTCAAAGCTCTGATGTATCTGCTCGAACAGCGAACCAGTGGCCTCCATACGATCCCGGAACACCGTCTTGGCGCTGCCGTCAAATACAGCCAATTTAACAGAATGCACACATTGATCCGAAAGAAGAAGGGCTAGATTAGTATATATTCCATCCGAATTAATCAGCCCAAGCGAGCGCTTTTGCGCTTCGCCGAATGCGACTTTCTTTTGCCGAAAATACGCTTCTGCTTTTTTGAATGTCAGATCCTGCTTCAGAGAAACGGCTTCTTCATAACAGGCCCCAGATGTTTCCGAAATCATGTTTAAAATGGCCGTCTCCGAGGCCGGAACCGAGGCCGCCCCTTGCCTCACATAAACGCCCTCCGGCCGAATGCCCTTGCCTGACAGATAGTACGGGCGCGATGTCCCGCGCTGAACAGTCAGCTCCACGACACACCGGCCATCCATCTCTATCGTCTCGCAACGCGTAAACAACGTAATGTCGGGCCGAATGGAATCCCTAACAGTATTCATGATGCGAAGCATGGTTTCGTCAGGATCAGATACACCGCACACCGAGCCGTCGTCCTCCACGCCCACAAGCAGCCGTCCTCCCTCGCTGTTGGCAAAAGCGACTACGGTGTACTTAATATCCTCGATATACTGCCTTTTAAACTCTAAATTTGCTTGCTCACGTTCCATAGCTACCCCTCCGTTCTAACACATTCTAACACATTCTAACACCAATTGTCAGAACGATGTTAGAATGATGTTATGACTGATATGCTTCCAATGTCAACCCACCCAGATTCCCCCCTATATAAATGAAGCCAAATCTCGCTATTGAAACCGCATCGTTCGCCCGCTATCTTCCTGCAGGCTCATTATCCGTCAAATGCCAGTGACACTTCACAAAACTCAAATTTAAAGGAACGATCATGCCAACCGAAGAAGCACTTGAACGCCTGCGCGCCGGACACAAACGCTCCAAGCCCGATGCCTGCACGCCCGCCACATCCCAAGACCTGATCCGCTCGCTCGCGAGCGAAGGCCAGCATCCGTTCGCCACAGTCATCACATGCTCAGACTCGCGCGTCGCACCCGAAATCCTTTTCCACTGCCGCCTGGGCGACATCTTCACGATACGCGCCGCCGGGAACGTGCTCTCAGACATCGGCATGGGCAGCCTTGAATATGCGGTCGATCACCTTCACACGCCGCTCATCCTCGTCCTCGGCCACACCGGATGCGGCACGGTGCAGAGCGCCTGCCATCCCGGCCATCACTGCCATCCCGCGCTCCAGGCGCTTCTCGACAAGATCACCCCGGCAGTCCGGAAAGCAGGCGGCCAGACCGACCTGGCGGAAGACATCAACATCGAAAATACCATGCGCGAAATCCTCGCCTACGCCCCGTTCCAGGCGCACCCGGAAATCATCTTCGGGGCAAAATACGATATCCGCACCTCGGAAATCCTTTACCTCAAATCCTTTGACAGCGCGCATCAGATCGTGACATCCGCCTGGGCGTGATATCTTTCTTTTGGGCCATGCCTATCGGCGGAACGCCGATACGGCATGTCAAGTCCGCTATTTCGCGTCGCGAAATACGCGGCTTCTCGCTTGCGCGCCGCATAAAAAAAGCCGCCGCGTATATCTCTGATATAGCGGCGGCCCAAAAGGGCGCGTATGGCCAGCGGCCATAGCGCCCTCAAAAAATATTCGCGTCAGATCAGCGTCTTTGGCGGCACGACTGCGCCGCGCGGAATCACCGTGATGCCATCGCGGACATAATAAAATTCGCCATCATAATTCAGGTCGTCCGGCTGACGGCGAATGATCACGTCATCGCCGATGCGCGCATTCTTGTCGATGATGCAATGCTCGATCGTCACATTGCGCCCGATGCCGAGCGGTATGTCGCTGACCGGCTCGTCCTCGTCGAGGATGTGCGGGTTTTCCTCCTCATAATAATCGGAACCGAACATCACGACTTCTTTCAAAGTCGCGCCCGGCCTCACGACACTGCGGACACCGATCACCGAATCTGAAATGATCGCCCCGTGCAGGTCGGTGCCTTCCGCCACAAGGCTGTCGCGGATCGCGGATCGGATGACGCGCGCCGGCGCGAGCGACCGCATGTGCGTAAAAATCGGATGCCCCGGGCTGTAGAGCGGGAACGGCGGATTGACCTGCGTCGCCTGGATGTTCGCCTGGAAAAATGCCGAGATTGTCCCGATATCCGCCCAATATCCCTCGTGCAGATGCGTCGCGATCTTGACCTTGCCGATCAGGGACGGAATGATCTGGCTCCCGAAATCGTCAGCCGCATCCGAGGTCAGGCAGTCGCTCAGAAGCTTGCTCTTGAACACATATACGCCCATACTCGCTAAATACCAGCCGTCATCCGGGTTAAGGCCGACCTGGTGGCAGAGATGCTCTGGCGCGCGGAAACGCTCGATGACCGCAGGATCCTTCGGCTTCTCCACAAACTCGACCACATAGCCGCGCTCATCGACGCGCAAAAGCCCCATGCGGGACGCATCCTCGCGGTTCACCAGATAGACCGCAAGCGTCAGGCCCGCATCCATCGCCCGGTGATGGTCGATCATCTTCGAATAGTCCATGCGGTACAGATGATCGCCCGAAAGGATCAGCGTGTCTTCTGTCGCGAAATGACGGATATGGTGAAGCGTCGCGCGAACTGCATCCGCTGTCCCCATAAACCAGTCCTGGCTGCGCTCCGTCTGCTCCGCCGCCAGAATCTCGACAAAACCCTTTGAAAACGAATCAAACTTATACGCCATCATGATATGGCGGTGAAGACTCGCGCTCAAAAACTGTGTCAGCACAAACACCTTGTTGATGCCCGAATTGATACAGTTGGAGATCGTCACATCAATCAGGCGGTATTTGCCAAACAGAGGTACCGCAGGTTTCGCGCGCTCGTGGGTCAGGGGGAATAAACGGCTGCCTCGGCCGCCTCCTAAGATTACTGCTACGACTCTGTTCATATTTACCTCCCTCGTCCTCGGATCGATTTCCGAAAATACGATTTCGGCACTCTACTCTCCAACCGACTTTGTCTCAACAGGATTTTGATCTCTTTTTCGAAATAAATACACACTTATCAAACGACATCCGCAGACAATTCACACATGTGACCACACAGGACCACACCCATGAATTATCAACTTCCTATCTGTGTTCATTTGATATAAAGCGCTCCCCCGGAACAGGCGACCTGCCTGATAACACTGATAAACAGGCGCTTCGCGCCCAAGCCCCAGCCATGAAGACCGATTACCTCGAAAAGCTACGAAACGGCGACGCCCTGTCGCTCAAACAGCTGCTCATCCTCACGATCACGCTGAGCCTGCCTGCAATCTTTGCGCAGATATCCTCGATTGTCATGCAGTACATCGATGCCTCGATGGTCGGGCATCTCGGCTCCGAAGCCGCCGCTTCGATCGGCCTTGTCTCCACGAGCACCTGGCTTTTCGGCGGCCTGTGCATGGCTATAAACATCGGTTTCACCGTCCAGATCGCGCAGGCGATCGGCGCAAAAGAAGAAGAAAAAGCCCGAAACCTCGTCCGCCTCGGACTGCTCTCTGCGCTTGTCTTCAGCGTCACGATGCTCGCGATCGGCGCGCTCATCAGCGGTTCGCTGCCGCATTGGCTCGGAGGAAGCGAGGCGATCATTCCGGACGCGCGGTGGTATTTCCTCATCTTTGCGCTCTCGCTGCCCATTTTTCAGCTCAACCGGATCGCGGCCGGCATGATCCAGGCCAGCGGGAACATGAAATTCCCGAGCATCCTGCACATCATCATGTGCTTTCTCGACGTGATCTTCAATGCAGTGCTCATCTTCCCGAGCTGGAGCTTCACGATCGCATCCGCAGAGATCACCATTCCGGGCGCAGGTCTCGGCGTCATCGGGGCCGCGCTCGGCACCACACTCGCGGAACTCGTCATCGCCTGCTTCATGCTCGGATACCTGCTGTTCCGCTCCCCGGCGCTCAAGCTCCGCAGAAACGAAAAGCTCGTCTTCTCCAAGACATACATTCAAAAAGCCCTCAAGATATCCCTGCCCGTGGGCTTCGAGCAGATCGTCATGAGCGGCGCACAGATCGCCTCCACAAAAATTGTCGCGCCGCTCGGCGTGACCGCCATTGCCGCGAACGCCTTCGGCATCACAGCAGAAAGCCTGTGCTACATGCCGGGCTACGGAATCGGCTCAGCGGCCACCACGCTCATCGGGCAATCCATCGGCGCAAAGCGAGACGACCTCACGCGGAAACTCGCGTGGCTCACGACATGCCTCGGCATGTCAGTCATGGCCGTCACTGGCGCGCTTATGTTCGTCTTCGCGCCACAGATGATCGCCCTCCTTTCTCCGGATCCCGAAATTCAGGCGCTCGGCACGATCATACTGCGCATCGAGGCGCTCGCGGAACCGCTTTATGGCGCATCCATCGTCGCAAACGGCGTCTTCAGAGGCGCCGGAGACACGCTCGCGCCGAGCATTATCAACCTCTCATGCATGTGGGCCGTGCGCATCCCGCTTGCAGCCATACTCGCGTCCACCATGGGGCTCAAAGGCGTATGGATCGCCATGTGCATCGAGCTCTGCTGTCGCGGCATACTCTTTCTCATCCGGCTCTCGGGCAGGCGCTGGCAGAAAAAGAAAACAGCACCTGCCCAAGAATAACGCCATCATTCCCCGATCGGCGCACGATGCCGGCGAACGCGCGTGCGCACACGCGCTGGCGTCTGCGCGTCATCCCCTGAGACATCGACAGGTTCAGGCATCTCCTCCCCAGTGGACCGGCGGCGTTTTATTTTTATCGTGTTTGCCATGACTTCATCGGTCCCCGGCTTTGCCGCAGCTGAAGCAGTTTCCGCCTCATTTGCGCGCTCGGCATCTGAAGCCTTGCTGCTGCCCACGTCCCCGGATGCATTCTTCGAGGCCGAGCCACGTCGCCTGCGCAATTTCACGACTGCAAGCTTGTCTTCCTCAGGCTTGGCCGATTCTTCGGCTGGCTTGGCCGCTTCTTCGGCTGGCTTGGCCGCTTCTTCGGCTGGCTTGGCCGCTTGAACGGCATCGTCCCCTTTTTGGACTGCTTCTGCAATAGGCTTGCGGTGCCTTCGCTCCCTCACAGGCCTGGCTACTTCGTCCGAGCGGTCAGTCACATCCACGACAGGCATAGCGCTTTCCTCAGACATCTTGTCCACATTTGACGTATGCTTTTCTTCATGGCGCACAGGACGCTCTTCGCTTGAACCGTCAAGCTTTGTCTCTTTACATCTAAACAGCTTTCGCACGCGCGGCGTCTTCTGCTGCGCTTCATCCGTTATCTTTTCAGGCGCATGCGCTGCCTCTCCGGCAAGTTCTGACTCTTTTTCTGGCTCCCCCATCTCAAGGATCTCAGCAACCGTTTCTGGAACGGACAGCACTTCCACAACCTCTTGAGATTTCACCGGCTTCGTATTCACCGCATTATCGGCAGTGTTAAGCGGTTTAGGGCAGATCGGACGCATCGGCGGCTCTTCTTCATCCTCATGTTTATATGCGGATTCCGGCTGAAGCGGCCTGCGCTCCTCCTTGCGATACCCCCGGTCATTGCGCGAATCAAAGCTCCTGCGCCTGTTATCCGTGCGCCCGCGCGTGCCCTGAGGATTATTCCGCCGCCATTTGTCCAGACTGTTCTGCACATTGAAAGCCTGCGCATCTTCACCGGCATCAGCAGTTTCCTGATCTGCAATCATTTCAGCGCCATCTGCCGCCTCAGCAGCGACATCGTGCCCAGCGCGCGACATGTCGCGCGCTTCATCCAGACGGTTGAGCGCAGCCTCGGGATCAGCCAATTCCTCAGGGTCTCCATATCCGCCATCGCGCATATATCTGGCTGCACGGTCGAGGTCGAGCTCAAGCGTGCATACGACAACGCCGTGATCGCTCTTGCATTTGTCAACACCCTGATTTGAAAACGTCTGATCGACGAGATGATCATTATAGACTGACACCAGCCCGACGCGCCCGGTCCTTCTCGGATACTCTGTTACAAGCTCCTGAGAAACCATAATCTGATCGAGGCTCTCATACATGCCGTTATGGATATGCGTATAATAGAAATCCTGATAGCTCCGGCGAGCTTGGATATCTTTGACGTGATAAAGCAAAAGATCCCAGCCCCGGCGCTTGACGCTGTCCGAAAGCTTATGTTGCGGTACTTCCCCGGAAATAATGCGCGAAGTCACGGCATTCCCTGTATCATTCACATCGCCGCAGAGCACGACCGGCCGCTCGGGAATCTCGAGCGCATGAGATACAAGCGCGCGCAATGCCACTGATTCCGCCGCCCTGAGCATCAGCGAACGGCTCTGCGCGCGCGCCAGATCTACTGGATTCTGTGGATCTTCATCCGCGTAGAAAATGGCGCGCTTCGACTTGAGGTGCACGACAAACACAGTGATCAGGCCATAATCCCGGATGCGTATATCCGCCTTGATCACCGCGCGCGTGAACGTCGTGAACGGCAGCGCAACGGGCTCGCGTCCTTTCGGATTGAAATCAATCACCGCCTCCTCGGGAAAGTGCGTAAAAATCTCAAGATTTTCCACTGGATAGCGAGACAGAAGCGCCACGCTCGGCTGATCGCCGCCCTCTTCCGCCATATATAACCGCGCTTTGCGGTAGCGCGGATTATTCCGAATAATCCGAACCATCGCCTCGCGGTCAAAAAGCTCCTGAAACCCGATGATATCCGCATCCATCTGATTGAGCATGAACTCCGTCCATTCGGACTTGCGGCGATATTCATCGCGCGTCAGGCCGAGCGTCCCGCCATAGAGAGACTTGTCGGGAAGCATGAAATTCATCAGGTTGAACGTGCCCACTTTGATCGTTTTGATATTGCTCATATAGCCCCTTTCATCTGCATGTGTTCCGGTCATTCCATACTTGAAAATAACCCCCACAACTCTATCACGTTGAAGAAATGCCAACAAAAATTGCACAAAAATCCTGTCAATTTGCTTGAATATTACGACCCTATAAAGGGGTAGCGGCATATTTCGCGAAGGAGGAGTCATCCACCCAACAAATTGAAATATATCACAATATTAGAAACATCCTCCCATCTCCCCATCTGCCTCAATATCTGCTAAACCGCCCCTGCACATGATACACATGCGCCCAAGTTTCAACCGGATCAATTGGAGGCACGTCATGCCAAATGACGCAGAAAAACCGAGCCCTAAAGGCATGTCATTTTACCAGATTTTTAAAAATCTCATCCCATACGTCAAACCATATAAACTGATCATACTTGCGACGCTGTTTCTGACGCTTGTCGGATCCGTTCTCGCGCAGGTCAACGCCCTCGTGCTGCAATATGCCGTCGATTCGGTCAGCGCGCTTGTCGGCGCTCAAGACAAGCTCAAAGACGGCTTTGTCATACTCACTTGGATCACAGCCATCCTTCTGGGCAAGGAAATCCTTGTCGCGCTCATCACGTTCTGCCAGCGTTTCCTCGGCGCAAAGCTCAGAATCTCGATATCCAAGCGCCTCGCGCTCAAAGCCGTTGACCGCATCCTCACCTATCGGATGTCATTTTTCAGCGCCAAAGACAACGACGCGGGCAAGCTCCAGACGCGCATCGACCGCGGCGTGGAGAGCCTCACCAGGCTCGTCAACAACTTTTTCCTCGACATCCTGCCGCTCATCGCCAATGCCGTGCTCGCGCTCATCCTGATGTTCAGGTCAAACGTCAAAGTCGGCCTCGTCGCGCTCTGCATCATCCCTGTCTTTTTCTACATCACGATACTTCAGGGCAAGAAACTGCGCGGCTGGCGCGAAAATCACCGCCATTATCGCGAAGCAAAAAGCCATTCTATCCTCAATATCCTACAGTCGATTTCAGTCATCAAATCATTCAACCGCGAAAAAATCGAGTCTGACAAACAGTACGACCTGCAGCAGCAGATCACGGACAACCAGCTCAAAACGAACAAGACCGGCTTCCTTTTTGACGGACTCAAATCGTTCGTCGAACAGATCGGTGTCGTGCTCATCATTATCATTTCCGCCTATCTCGTCATCCAGGGAGAGATGACCATCGGCGCGATCATGATGCAGGTCATGCTGTATAACAATGTGTCATCGCCGATTCGCCAGCTCCACCGCATCTATGACGACATGAATGATGCGCTCGTCTATTCCGAAGGGTATTTCGATGTGATTTCCGCCGATCAGGAGATCGAAGACAGAGGTTCCGTGAAAACGCCCGACCTCGATCCGACGTTTGTCGTCAGGGATGTCGATTTCACCTATCCCAATGGCCCGAAAGCGCTCAAAAAAGTCAGCCTGACCATCGAAAAAGGCAAAATCACTGCGCTTGTCGGCCTTTCCGGTGCAGGCAAAACCACGCTCATCAACCTGCTCGACAAATTTTATGAGCCCGATTCCGGCTCGATCACGCTCGGAGGCATCGAGCTCAGCCAATTCGATACAGAATATCTCCGCGACAACATCGGCATTGTGATGCAGAAAAACCATATTTTCGAAGGCTCCATCGAAGAAAATATCCTCTATGGCCGCCCAGATGCCACTCATGACGAAGTCGTGCAGGCTGCCAAAGATGCCTATATCTATGACCAGATTATGGATCTGCCCAAGCAGTTCGAGTCACCCGCGACGCAACTCTCTGGCGGCCAGCAGCAGCGCATCGCGATCGCACGTATTTTCCTCAAGAATCCCCCGATACTTTTCCTCGACGAACCGACAGCCTCACTCGACGCCATCGCCACCGAACAGATCAAAAACAGCATCGACGCCATCAAGAAAAACCGCACGGTCGTCATCATCTCGCACAGCATTTCGCAGATTATCGATGCAGATATCATCTATGCCATGAAGCAGGGCCAGATTGTCGAACATGGCAAGCACGAAGACCTCTATCGCCAAAAAGGCGTCTATCACGACATTTTTGATGCCTCCGCGCGTTCGCTCAACATCGTCAAGCTCGCTCAGACCTTTGATATCGACGGCGATGGGCGCATCGATTTTACGCCCGGCGACGAACCGATCGACGAAGCGCGCGATGACTACTACATTCTGGGCGACTGATACGCCGATACTTTGACACATTTTTCAGACCGGCCGCTATGCCAGCAGCATACGCGGCCGCGCGCCGCTATCGGCTCCCCGATACGCGGCGCCATTTTTTTGGACACGCGTACTGTTTCATGATTTTTTCCTTGAGTGTCTGAATAAAAAGTTATAGTTACGGAATAGTAGCGCCTAGAGAGTTGTTTTTGTTCTTCAACGTCTCGCATTCAAAAATTTGATTAACAGCGTCAGCGCAATGCTGAGCATGTGTTCTTTGTCCCTGCATCACACAAGGAGATCACCATGTCCAAAAAGTCCCTTCTCGCAACAGCCACGTTAGGTCTTGCCCTTCTCTCCGCTCCGGCAATGGCCCAGGAAGTCGAAGAAACGCCATCCGCAATTGAATTTGAGGTGAGCAATCAGTTCGATTACACCATTCAGCCGCAGATGCACATGACCGATCTCGCCTTCAACACCTATGCCTATAACAAGGTAGGCGGGGATGAATATTATGTTGAGGAAAGCACCTATGACTGGCAAGCAGAATCCTCCTTGTACAAGAAAGTCGGTTGGGGCCTCTTCGGTGGCGGTCTTGGCCTCGAAGTCGTCGGCTTCGTCATCTATGTTGTCGGCATCACTGGCAGCGCTGTCGATGGGAATGCGGGCGGTGTCGTGTGGAGCGCAATCACAGGATACTCCCTCATGGCCGTTGGCTCACTCGCATTCCTAGCCGGTTGCGGCGTCCTCATCGCGGAAGCCGTCAAATTCGCGCCCTACAAAAATGGCTCGATTGCCGGCAACAAATTCCAGTGGCGTCCCAGCATCGTCGCGACGCACGAATATCAGGGCTTCGGTCTCGATATCCGCTTCTGATTTTCAAAGCCACTCTCGAACTGCTCGATTTTTTTGATATACTCAAGCCGCGCATCTCGCGCGGCTTTTCTTTTTAGCTCTGTCAAGCGTGTATATGGAAAAACTTGCCACGTATGATCGGCAATCGAGCAACGATAGTCTCTCCGCATGAAAGCTATAGACTTGATGATGCTCACTGCTGCCTACTTTCTATTGCCTACTGCCTTGTATTTCATATCCACAGATATCGAACACAGCCTTCTTTTTCACCAAAACCAGTCATGCCCATCATACGCTTTCTGCTCTATCTGTGGCAGCTTCCTCAAAATCTTCTCGGGCTCGGCCTCATCGCGCTCTGCAAAGTCAGACATATCGACATACAGAAAAATAACGGCATCTATGTGCTCGATAAATTCTGGGCAGGCGGCGTAAGTCTCGGAAGCTATATCTTTCTGCACAAATGCGAGAACAACGAGCGATCGATCCAACACGAGCGCGGCCATCAGAAACAATCGCTTATGCTTGGCCCGCTCTATCTAATCATCGTCGGTATCCCCTCCGCCCTTCTCTGCACACTGGCCAAATACTCCCCCAAAATCAGCCACGAATACTTCGACCACTTTCCAGAAAAATGGGCCGACAAGCTCGGCGGCGTCCAAAGATTGCCCAAATAACATCCGGCAACACATTTCATTCAGCCAGGAATATCATGATTCTCTTTCTCACAAGCAGCCCATGCCAGGATGGCGACAGCCATATCGATCCCCAAAATCATTTCGTCAAAAACCTCAAGCGGACAATTCCCTCTCATGCCAGAGTGCTGTTCATCACTGCAGCCCCCGATGACCCAGGTTTCAGCGATTACTGCGCGTCCTCCATGTACGCCTCGCTCGAAAGCTGCGGCCTGATTTTCAAATCGCTCGCATGCCTGGACCGGCGCAACGCAGCCGAAGCACGCACGCTCATCGACCAAAGCGATTTCATCATCCTGGGCGGCGGTCATGTGCCCACGCAAAACCGCTGGCTCAATGAACTCGCGATTGCCGGACAGCTCAAATCTTTTCACGGTGTCATCATGGGCATCAGCGCAGGCAGCATGAACTGCGCACAAAGCGTCTATGCGCAACCTGAAGAACCTGGCGAAAGCATCGATCCCAATTACAGACGCTTCCTCCCAGGTCTGGGACTCACGCAAACAAATATATTGCCGCACTATCAAAAAGTCAGGCATTTCACCCTCGATGGCCGCAGGCTCATCGAGGATATCACCGCTGAAGACAGCACAGGCCATTGCTTTTACGCATTTCCCGATGGCAGCTATCTGCTTCAGGAAAATGGCCGCGAAACGATATATGGCGAATGCTGGAAAATATGCGACGGCCAGATATCGCAGGTGTGCAAAGCGGGAGAATGTCTGACGCTCTAAATCCCCCACACATATTGAACATACAAATGCCCTTTGCTATACATAAGACGCCTTGTTGTGCATTTTTCTTTTTACACGGCTTTCTTAGATAGGTTCGTTAAAATGTTATTCAGACGCTTTCTTGTTCCCGCATTTTTGCTCATGCTCTCAACGCCAGCCATGGCGCAAGAAATCCACGAAGCGCCATCTGGAGAATTGATTGCCAATCACATCGATGGCACTTTCCAGACGCAAATGCGCATGAATGACCTCGCATTCAATTATTTTCCTAAAATTGATAAAATTGAAAATGATGAAAGCCCAAAAGATGATAATATTCTGCATTCTCGCTATAAAGCCAATAACTGCAACCCCGACTTAGATCCAATTCATTGTGCATGGCAAAAGGAATCTGATGACTATAAAACCGCAGGTATCGGGCTTTCAATATCCGGAACCATACTCGTAAGCTCAGCTATATTATTATATAACATTGAATATTGGAATGCGGTCGCAACAATAGCGGGATCAGGAGGCATAGAAGATGAGTCAGCAGATGAAAACATCATCATGTCTGCACACAGTTTACTGGGCGTAGGCGCTCCGCTCCTCCTCACAGGGCTCATCCTCATCATTTACGATGCTGTCAAATTTGCCCCCTATAGAAAAGCGAACGCGGATGCCCAAGCCATCCGATGGTCACCCGACCTGATCGTCACCCCCGATTATCAGGGCATTGGGCTAAACATGAGATTTTAGCTCGCTTCACGTCGCTTTCCCCATCGGAGAAAGCGACGCACATATTACCTTCTCTCCTCAGAGTGTGCTTTCACGAGTTTTTCAATAGCTTCCGAGGTAAGTCCAGTCAATCGAACGATTTCTTGCATATCATATTTGCTACGATACATATTTATGGCAATTCGAGAAGAGCTTTGCAAGATTCCACTCTCTTCGCCTTTCTGGAAGCCGCTCTCTTCGCCTTTCTGGAAGCCGCTCTCTTCGCCTTTCTGGAAGCCGCTCTCTTCGCCTTTCTGGAAGCCGTTGTCATAGGCTTCCTGTTTTAAATCAATAATCGCTTGGCACATATTTACTTTCTCTCCATCTTGCTTGACCGGTATATTTGCGTGTGTACATGCGTTAATCATCTGAACTGCTTCGTATGACATTTCTTTGAATTTGGAATGATTGATGATGTATGCATCAAATGCCTCCTTATTCCCAGCCAAACGAATACACCAAAAGACCTCGCTGAGCTCTGTATTGAGCCGTGCAAGCATCTCATCGCCCAGTTTAGCAGGAACCACAAGATTGATAAAGTAGTCAGGAATGAAACGCTTGAGCTTCTCGTCCGGAAAACGGATCATATCGTGCAAGGAAAACGGCCCATCCCAAGGGACATGCCCATAATATACGGTAAGCGTAAAGACCGGATCGATATGATCGGTCTTTGCAAATCTGGACAAAAACTCATCCGGTCGCTTGAGATCTTTGAGCGCGAGATGCCTTGCGCTTTTCTGACGCACCCTTGCGAGCAACGAAAGGGCATCATAAATCATATTTCTGAGCGGCATGGCATAGTGAATTGCCGACTGATTTTCGATGCCCAGCAGAATGTAGGAGGCATTCTTATCGCGATATGCCATAAATACATCCCTATACCGCGTGAGCTTTGCTTGGCCTCTGGCATTCCCAATCACTTCGCTGAGCAACCGGTCTGCGGGTACCAATGCCTCAGGCTGAATGACCTGTTCTCCTTCATACAGATAAGCATTGAACAAATCTGCAAAGATCTCAGGCTTAGACATAAAAGCGTTGATTGCGCTGTCTTTGTCCTGTGTGTGTCTTCGTGTTCGCTTTGTCATAGATGGCTCCTTTTTGCAAAGAAAGCTTCGTGCTTTCGTGCGTAATGGTGCCATCGAAAAAAAATTGTAACACCGCGCATGTCGATTTTTTTTTAGTGATGCGCGCACTGCAAAAAAAACGCGGCTGTATGCGCAAAGCGCATAGGCCGTGAAAACCGGGCGTATCGGGCAAAGCCCGATAGCCCGGCACAAGAAACTCAAGCGAACTCAGTTCACAGGGCACTGAATCACATATTCCGTCGAATTATTGTCGCTGCGGCACTCGTTCGGAGCATCCTCTCCAAATGTCAGACGCAGATAAATCTGAAGCCCATCCGTCTCACGCTTCTGATAATCGAACTGCAGATACGTGCCAGTCGTCGCGCGGATCTGCGAAGTCGTCTTGACCGACCCGGCAAGCGTATATTCCCCATCCGGCGTCGAGGATGCCCAGATATAAACAGGAATGCCCGCATCTGCCGTCGCCCAGCCGACATTGTGCACTTCAAAGTACACAGGAATCGTGGACATGCACTCATAAGGCGAAGAAACGTTCCTGATCTCAAGATCGGGCAGATAGGTCGCGCCAGGCTGAACATTCAGGCGGAAATTGTTCAGGTTCTGCGTGGACCAGTTATTTTTGGGCTTTCTGGGAATCGTGCCGTCATCGGAAACATTCGTGATGCTGTATGCGTGCTGATTATATATTTTGCGCGTATTGACCCAGTCCTTGTTGGGGCTTGAAAACACGCGCACGCCATGTGTCGCCGCGCGGTCGGACGCATTCGGCGACTTCATGATCTTATCGACGCACTCGTCCCAGCCTTCTGCTTTGGAAAGCGAAGTCGGGCAGTTTCCGACCATCGAGCTGTTCGAGGACACGATGATTTCGGCATGATCGTCGTTATCGACATCCGCAATGACCGGATATTCCCAGTGCGTGCCCGATGTATTGCACTTGCAGTACACCGTGTCGCCCGATTTGCCGTCATAGACGCGGAGGAAATACTCGTCGGCATACACGACATCCGCCGTGCCGTCGCCGTCGAAGTCAAACACGGACGATCCGGTCTTTGCCGATGAATAATCGTGCGTCTCGCGCGACCATTTGACCTCGCCATTGTTCTTGAGCGCGACATAGGCGTATTTGCCGGCAAACGTGATCTCGGGTTCCGGCGTACTATCGAGGTTGGCGATAGTCGGAGGTCCGCCGGACTGCGCCGAAAGCTTCACTGGCGCCTGCCAGAAATTCGAGCCGTCCTGTTTAAGCACCATCACAGTATTCGCGGTCGACTGGACGATCGCAATCTCCGGGTGCCCGTCCAGATCGAGGTCGCCGATTGCCGGATAGCCGACCGTCAGATCGGTCCGGTCGAAGACAGGCTTGAGCACCTTGTTCTGGAAATCGACCTTGTATGCAGCCGTGCCGCCGACAAGCTCAAGCTCCCCATCCTCGTCAATATCTGCCGCAACGGGATAGTCGCACATCACGTGCTGGTGCCCGTTATCGGGGCATCCCGGATAAGACACGCGCGCGATCAGCTCCCCCGTCTGCCCATTGAGCACGTTATAACGCCCATAGACTTCCGGAAGCCCGTCGCCGTTGAAATCCGCAATGCCCGGCCCGGACTGGCCGCATTCATTATAATTCCCCGTCTTGCTCTGCCAGATCAGCTCCCCTTTGTTGCTGAACACCGCGAGCTTCAGGAGCTTCCCATACGTCGAGCATGTCAATATCTCCAGCCCGGGATTGCTGGGAATGATATCGCCCACGGCGACCTGGCTGCCGCCATCCGTGTAAGGCGCACCCTTGCTAAACGCCTTGAGCTTGCCCGTCTTGCCGTCCAGGATGCGAAGGATGCCGTTGCCGTTATAATGCGCAAGCCCCATCGGATTGCCCGTGCTGAATGAATTGAAAATGACTTCCGAAACTCCGTCGCCATCGACATCGGCGACCATCGGCGACGACATGACCTGAACATGTGCGGGAAACTCATTCGCGCCGGGCGTGAGATCGCCCTGCCCCCAATGCCACACGAGCGTCGGGATGACATCCCCGCCGGTCGGCTTTGCCTCGCAAACTTCGCCCGTCGGCTGAGGCAGGCACTGTTTCATGACCGCATCGCAGAACTGCCCATTCTCGCACATATAACTGTCCACGCACGAGACAGACGGCGTAAAGCACTTGTTAGAAACACAGATCTCCCCGGGCTGACAGCACATCTCATGACCGCTTTCATCCGCACACCGGACGACATCCTCGGAACAGATGATATGACAAGCCTCGTGCTCGCACACTTCATTGTCGGCACAGCAGTTCTGCCCGCAGGCATCCTTGCGGTCGCAGCAGATCTTGCTTGTTCCGCAGATCTCCCCTTCCTCACAGCACGCTTCCGCGCAACGCACACCGCCGTTCAAGCACCATGCTGCTGGCTTGCACTCCCCTTCGACGCATTCGTAATCGCCATCACAGAGCACCCCGCCGCATTCGATCTTTTCATGACATATATCCTGATAGCAGTACTGCGTTTCGGAACATGCAATGCCACCGCAGTCGCCTTCGGGCATGCACATCCCGAAAAAGCAGACCTCCCCTTTGGCACAGGCAATGCCGCCGCACGGGCCGGCCTGACGGCACGCATCATCGCGACAGACCTCATCCTCGTTACACGCCACACCGCCACAGTCGCCCTTCGGCCGGCAAAGACCATCCATGCATATTTCAGCCGGCTCACAGGCTGCGCCGTTGCAATTCCCAGGCTCGCGGCAGATATCGTTATTGCACACCATCCCCGCCGGGCACTCGATGCCGCCGCAGTCGCCATCTCTCACGCAGCGATTGATTTCACAGCGTTCATCCGACTCGCACAGCACGCCACCACATGTTTTCGTGCACACATCCTCGTGACAGACCTCGTCCTCGCCACACACCTTGTTGCCGCAAAGATCCACGCATGTATCGCTCACGCACAACTGTTTGTCAGCGCACACCTTTCCTCCGCAAAGCGGCGGCTCCTCACAATCCGTGCACGCCTCTTCCTCCGCGCACACGCCGTCGCGACAAACAGCCCCATCCGGACACTCGCTCTCGTCTTCGCACGGATCGCCAATACTTGGCTCCACAGGCTTCACCGGCTTTTCCGACGAAAGCACATCACTGCCGCATCCCCAGGCCATCATACCTGCGATCGCAACAGCCAATCCAAATCTACGCTTCATATCTGCCTCCTAAAACAAATCAAACGCGAATTCGTTTCTGACAAATTCATTTCTCATCGTCAAGCCTCGACCTCCGATATTCTCCGCATCACACGCGTTTTTACCATGTTGGGCGCGCGCCTATGCGCCGATGGCGCATACGGCTTGCTGCGCGGCTATGCTTTGCATACGCCGCGCATGGGGCGCACATTCCATGAACGTCTCTGATAAGACGTGCCTATGTTTTCCCGTTTGGAACACAAACTCTAAACCCAAATGGCTCAACTTTCCCGTTCGGAACACAAACTCTAAAGGAAACTCTGAACAATTGCATAATCTTCAATCATGATATCGCGCAAATCCGCTCCCCTTGCCCCATCGGGGAAAGGGGCCGGGGGTTAGGGGCCAATTAATCAGACTTTCCTAAACCCAAATGGCTCAACTTTCTCGTTCGGAACACAAACTCTAAACCCAAATGGCTCAACTTTCCCGTTTGGAACACAAACTCTAAACCAAAATGGCTCAACTTTCCCGTTTGGAGCACAAACTCTAAACCCAGATGCCTCAACTTTCTCGTTTGGAACACAAACTCTAAACCCAAATGGCTCAACTTTCTCGTTTGGAACACAAACTCTAAACCCAAATGGCTCAACTTTCTCGTTTGGCGCAAAAACTTCAAACAGTTATTCGCCACTTTTGCGTTTGGACGCAAAAACTTCAAACAGTTATTCGCCACTTTGGCGTTGGACGCGAAAACTTCAAACAGTTATTCGCCACTTTTGCGTTTGGACGCAAAAACTTCAAACAGTTATTCGCCACTTTTGCGTTTGGCGCAAAAACTTCAAACGCAAATTCGCCACTTTGGCGTTTGGCGCGAAAACTCTAACCCCAAATGACTTGTTCAACGCCTGTAGATACAGCGATATTTTGCAGCCCTCTTTCAGAAGACTTTTTTGCGGGGAGGCAAATCTCACAGCCCCCCTCCGACTACCGCCTATAAAGCCCGTGAACCAGACATCAACACATAAACGCAGCTTTCCTTTCAAAAACACTTGAAATCGTAAATGTTTTGCGACTAATAGCGCGCCGCTTTTTTTGCCCATTCAGGATGAAAAAGGCACAACGACACACAATCAGACAAGGAAAGCAAAATGTTACCAGAATTTGACGACAGCGCCGTAGCAAAGGATATAGAAGCCGTATGCAGCAAATGCGGCGAAACCTGGCACGTCATCGTGGCCGTCGCAGACGGCAAAATCGCCCAAGTCCAGTGCAAGTCATGCATGGGCTATCACAAATACAAACCGGTCGCCTCAGACCGCATGACGGTCAGGAAGAGCACCAAAACCATGATCGCGGCATCAGTTCCGGAATCTGTCGCGTCCAAGACCAGACGTACTTCAGCCGGCGGCAGGGCCAAGGCCGCCAAGAGCACAGAACCCCTGATTCTGGAGCCCAAAGTCAATGCCAACATGACGCGCGAGATTCGCAAGTACAACATCCACGAGAATGATTTTCAGCTCGGCGACCGCATCGAACACGCAAAATTCGGAATCGGCGTCGTGGACGAACTGCCTTCTCCGAACAAGATGTACGTCACATTCCAGACAGAACGCCTCTTGCTCGTCTACGGCAAATGATGGCCTTCTGAATCCCCCCTGCCGTGGGCAAAATCACACACGATATGCCAAGGATCGACCGGCGTTCAGAAAATCCATGTCGCTATGCGCAATCCGTGATATGAATGTCCCCGCGACAGGGAGCAGACCTGCCTGTCGGGCATTCACACGGGTATTTTTGGATATGGAAACGACACAGACACGGCGACGCCCACACATCTTAGGTCACAGTCTCAGAGCTGTCATGATCGTCCTCATGCTCTGCAGCGGCGGATTATTCTGCGAGCAGGCAATGGCGCAACCTGCTGCGAGTGAAACCGATTCGCGCATGATTGCAGGCGCTGGAGAAAAAGCCGGCGAACTCGGGCGCGGAGAACTGCTCGCAAACGCGCTCAAGCGAGAAAAGCTTGACCCGAACTCGATTCGCCAGGCCATGCAGAGCATCGGCAAACTGTTCGACTTCCGCCTCTCACGCGCCGGCGACAGATATGTATTTAAAGCCCAAAACGGCCGAAAGCTCCTGATGCTCAGATATCAGCGCGGCCCGCATGTCTATGAAGCGACATGGGATGACGCAAATGACGAGTACACCTCAAGGCTCGTCGCCAAGCCCGCCGTACAGCCGGAAGCGCCGCAGCCGCTCCCTCAAGACCAGAAAGTCGATTTTCGCGCTCAGTTCAATGAGGATGAAGAAGGGGAGGTCGATGTCGAGCACGTCCCCATGCGCGGCCAGGCCCAGCCCTCAGAGGGCATCGAGCTCGCTGCCCCAGCAGACCCGATCCTGCCCGAAGATGAAGCGCTCGCGGGAAAACCAAGCCCCGATGCCGAATTTGAAGACCACCCCGGCACCGACACGCTCGCAGGCGTCCCAGAGCCGCTGGAGGAGGATACAGACGTTTTACAGGAAAGCGATCCGCTCAAAGATCTTCCTGATGAAGAGGAGAACACGCGCGTCGCAGCACCTGTCATCGCTCAGCCACAGGCTAAAAATCTGATTGTCCCCGAACAGGCTGTCGTCAACGAACCCTTCAATGGGGCCGTGCGCGCTAAAAAAGCACCCGAGCCAGATAATACGACATTCACGACAATCGGCTATATCACGCTGATACTCGGCTCCGTCTTTCTGCTCCTCGCGTGCCTCATTTACGCGCTGCCCGCGTTCCGAGCAAGAAAGCGAGCATCCGGCATGGGCCTGAAAATCCGAGATATGATCAGGATTTCCGCAGATCAGCGGCTCGCATTCATCGAATGTGACGGCTATACATGCCTGATTGTTTTCAACCGCGACAACGCATCCTTTGTCGCGCCATGCCCGATTTCCGAGGATGCTTTCATTCAGCAGGTCAAGGCCAAAGTATATTGGCATCAAATGTCCGGCAAACCGCTTTCAGAACGACAGCTCGCTTCTCTCGTGCAGTCGCTCGCACACCCCAATACCTCACGCACACCGACAGCTCAAATGACGCTTAACGATGATCAGGAAGAAGCGGCAGAGGACAATCGAAAAACGCCGCCGTCACACGCCTACGAGCTTCCCAAATACGAAGACGAAGATGATGAGAGCGAAAACTGGGATGAAGAGGACGAGGATGACGATGAGGAATATGACGAAGATGACGAAGATGACGAAGATGACGAAGACAACGAAGACAAACGCGCCTGACTGTTATCTTGCGAGCCTGTTTCTGAGCCTTGTTTTTCTCGGATGCGCATCGGCCCCAGCAGAACAGCCCAGGACCGCTGCGAATGAACAGCCGGCCCCGATTTCTGCGCCAGAGGCGCCCAAAGCTGAACAGCCTCCAGCCCCCCCAGAGCCAGAGCTTTCTCCGGAGCTCAAAAAACTCAGAAGCACCATCCAGACAGGCAACGCAAATGATATCAAGGCCGCCGCGCATGAAATCATCGATCTCGCCCCTGGTTCGGATGACAGCCTGGAAGCGCTCAGGGCTTTGGCCATGCTCGCGATGTCTGAAAAGAATTTCGATGAAGCCCAGCTCTATGCAGATGCCGCCTCAGAAATCCGCGCCAAAGACCTGGACACCTTGCTGCTCAAAGCCAAGATCTCCATACACCAGAACAGATTTGACGATGCAAACAAGCTGCTCAAAACAGCGATCGAAACGTTTCCTGACGCACCGGAACCGCATATCCTCAAAGCCTCTGTCGCAATTCGATTTCTCGATTCGGAGCGCGCGCTCGAAAATGCCTCAGCTGCCGCAAAACTCGCGCCCCAAAACTGCGATGCCATCATCATTCATGGGGACGCGCTCTACCTGAACCTCAAATATGAAGCGTCCATAGCAGCTTACGAAAAAGCCGACACGTCACGCTGCAACCTTACAGAAGCCGCACTTCTGAACATGGCAAAGATGTATGAAGTCCAGCTCCAGGCACCGGACAAGGCATGCAAGTCTTACGAACGTCTCGTAAAACTCTCCCCGGATAATGCCTATTACAAAGCCTCACGCGATTATCAGTGCTCGCTATAGACACGCCATCACCCCCCTTCCCCCTCAAAATCCGGTCATGAACTGAAACATGCCACTACTTCCCAAGGATCTACAGAGATTCAGCATCGACGGCCCACATGCCGCCCCACAATATATCAAAGCAACGCCGGCAGTCGTGCAGCTCGCGGAACAGCTTCTGGACTGCTTTGAATTTGGTGTCGACGATACTTATGGCATGCTTCAGGACAGCCTTGAGCCGATCTGCCTTTCGAGCCAAAGACACAGGCTCATCAAAGGGCTGATACACATTCTCGAAGCCAGGCTCACATTCGAAGCGGATCTTCCGATCGACCCGATCGCGCTTCGCGAAAAGCTGTTCACCCGGGCCGCCGAGATCCGTGCCGAAGAGTTCCGCAAGCTGACCTGGAGAGAAGAAATTCTGGCAAATACAGCCTCCGAGCTCGGGATAGAAGTCCAGGCAATTGAAAACGCGCTCTATTCAGACCTCAAGCGCGAGCGCAAGATCACCGCATTCGAACCGATCGAAGCTGAAGACCTGATCGCGGAATACAATCTGACGCTTGCCAAGTCCCTCCTCTTGTATGCCAAGAAACTGACATTCACTGTCGAAGTCGGCACAGACCGCCCGGCGCTGCGAAAGCTTTTCCAAAGCCTGCGTTTTTTCAATCTCTTGTTTGAGGCACAGGCAATCACCGAAACGGTATGGCAGTTCTCAGTCGACGGACCGACAGCCGTACTCCCGCAGCCACAGAAGTACGCCGCATCCCTGGCATCATTCCTGCCGAGCCTCTATGCATTTTCGGCCTGGCATGCCACTTCCGAGCTCGAGATTGACGGCCAAAAATACCAATGGCAGCTCAAACCGGATGATTTTGCCGCCCCGGTCATGCGTTTTCCGCACCGCCTGCCCGAAGAAGCACAAATGCTCGAAAAACGCATAGAGGAAGCCGGAAAGGGATGGCAGGTCACACATGCTTACCCACTGCTTCAGTTCGACAGCCAGGGCGTCTGGATCCCTGACTTTTCTGTACGCCAGTCAGAATCCGCGCGCGTGGCTCATGTGGAGGTGCTCGGCTTCTGGAGAGCGGACTACCTGAACCGACGCCTGAAGCTGCTCAAGACGGCACCTAAAAACTTAATTCTGGTCATCAGCGACAAGCTCAAGCTCAGTGAAGGCCAGCTCGAAAATACAGGCATCCAGGTCGTGATGTTCAAACGGACACCGCGCTTCCAGGATGTCCTTGCGGCAGCCGAAAAATGCGCGCTTGAAGAAGCGCCGGATGCCCCCAGATCATAAGAGATCACAATTCATGTCTGCACATACCCAATCCCTTCAGGACCTGATCGACGCGTTCTCAATGCTTCCCGGCATTGGGCGCAAATCCGCAACACGCCTTGCATTTTACCTCATCCGCCAGCCTGCGGAGACCGCCTCAAAGCTTGCCACGGCGATCACCTCCGCGCGAGAGCGCATTCGCTTTTGCGAAATCTGCCAAAATCTCTGCGAATGCAGCCCTTGCGAGCGCTGCGCGCATCCGGTCAAAGACGAACAGCTGCTGTGCGTCGTCGAATCGCCGCAGGATCTCGTGGCAATCGAGGCGACACACGAATTTCACGGGCGTTTTCACGTGCTTCACGGCGCCATTTCCCCACTTGACGGAATTTCACCAAGCGACCTCAAGATCCGAGAGCTGATCGCCCGCCTGGGCGACAACACGTTCACGGAAGTCATTCTGGCGACAAACCCCTCGATCGAAGGCGAAGCGACCGCAGCCTATCTCAAGCGCCTGATCGAGCCGCTCGGCATAAAAGTCACGCGAATCGCCTCGGGCCTTCCCATGGGCGCGCAACTCGAATATGCGGACAAGGCCACGCTTGGACGCTCCCTGCTCGACAGGCGCGAGATATAAAAAAATCGAAAAGGCCGTATCCGCTACGCGGATAGGCTTTTCGCGCCGACGTATCCGCAGCGCGGATAGGCGGCGCATTTTCCAAAAACGGACGGATATCCAGAATATGAAAGAACCTCCATTTGTCGGTGCCAGATTTTTTATGGGTTCAGTGACGAACATCGCAAACCGGCCGTTCCGACGCCTGGTGACAGGCTATGGCGCGGACGCGACGATTGGGGAGATGGCAATCGCGAAATATGTCGTCAACGGCGGAAAACAAGATCTCGCGCTGATCAAACGCGGTCCGCACGACCGCATATTCGGCGCCCAGATTGTGGGCGGAAACCCGAACCATCTTGCCAAAGCTGCGCGTCTTGCCGAAAAATACGGCGCGGATTTCGTCGATTTCAACTGTGCCTGCCCGCATCAGTCCGTCGTGTCCCACGGCGGCGGCGCGGTGCTCCTCAGGAGGCCCGAGGCCCTCGTCCTGCAGCTCGACGCGATCCGCCAGGCCGTCAGCATCCCCGTGTCCATAAAGATCCGAAAGGGCTTTGACGAAGACGACAATGTGGCGCAGGAAGTCGCAGACATCGCACAAAAAGCCGGCTTCAATGCCATCTTCATTCATGGCCGCACGAAGGCCGCACAATACCGCGGCAGCTGCGACTGGGCGCTCATCGAACAGATCGCGCAAAATGCAGATATCCCGGTCATCGGATGCGGCGATCTCGCTAACGGCACGGATGTGCTCAAAAAAATGCCGGAAACGCACTGCTCGGGTTTCGCGCTCGCGCGCGGCGCGATCATGAAGCCCTGGATCTTCAAGGAAATCAAGGAAGGACATGCCATAGAGCTGGATGCCGAACAGCGCCTTGATATGCTCAGCACGCTCGTCGCTTACACGCTCGAAACGTTTGGAAAAGACGAGATCGGATTAAAAAAATCTACGGATTTTCTGTGCAAACAGCTCGATTTTCTGACACGATATGCACCGCCAAGCATCCTCGGATACGAACTGCCGATGCAGGAACGCGCACCAGACTGGGCACCCAGAAGCGAGCTCGAAGCGCTCTGGAAATGCACGGACAGGGAAAACAAAATCGCGCTGCTGCGCCGCGCAGGCCTTCCGGACCCCCCGGAACCGAGAACGATTTCCGCCGCTCAGGAGAGCTAGCACGCCCCCGAGATTGCCCATCAAAGCCATCAGACACGCCAGAATTCAGGAACAGCCATGCTTGCCGCCATCGCCTCACAGCTTCCATGTGAAAATGCACACGCCATCCTCCACGCTTTCGGGTACGAAGTGTTTGTCTGCCCCGACCGCGCGAGCCTGGAGGAACTTCTGGAATCGAAAGCGATGGATATCGTCGTATGCGACCTTTTCCTGGACGGCAAGCCCTGCATCGATCTGCCGGAACGATATTCGGAAACGATGTGGATTGCCTGCCTCGACCGCACATGCGGCTGGGCGCTGAGCTCGGAACTCAGGCGCCTGTCAGGTTTCTGGGACATCCTCCACACGCCGATTTCCGAAACCGAGCTTTTCGCCTCCCTCTGGAACATTTCCCAGGCTCGCGCGACATGCAGCAAGCCGGAAAACACGGCCCGGCATGCCGAGTTCCGCTGGATGAAGAAGACCTATTCCAGCCCGCCGTCGGTCACGCTCGAGCACTATGTCGAACAGCTGGACGATGCCCTCTCGCTTCCGGACACGGGCGACGACGAATATGCAAGCAGCCTTCAGGTCCAGTTTTTCCGCCCCGGAGACAGCGGTTTTCTTTAACAGACACAGTTCGCGCGCCTCTGGCACAGGCTCACAGCCGGCGGCCAGACGGGCATGCTCCATCTCAAACGCCCAGGAATCGCACTGAGCCTCTGCTTTGAGCATGGAGCGCTTTACGACATCCTCGTGCGCGACCCGCTCGGCTATTTCGATATCCGCTCCTGGTGCATCCGCAACGACTTTGCAGAATATCCAGAGCCCGGCCTGTCGCGCGCGGCCTTTTTAAACAGCCTGCCCGACCCGGCAGACTGCCTTGCGGAATGGCTGAGATTTCTCGTGCTCGAGCTCTTCACCTGGCCGGAGGCATCCTTTGCCTGGCAGGCTGGCGACGCGCCGCGCAGGCAGAAATTTCACCCGGCGCCGGACCGGCTCAACGCGCAGGAAATCCTCTCGGAAGGCATTTTTCGACACATGCCTGTCGCTTTCGTGCTCGAAGTGACGCATTCCTGTCTTTCATATTTTTTAAAATTAAAGGATAATGCCCCCGGTTTCGATCGTGCTTTTTTACCGCCGCAGGCGATAGAGGTTGCCGAAAGCGTGAAAAAGGGCGATACCCTTCCGGGACTGCTCGCGGCGTATGCCGCGGATTATCCGGTCCACCAAGTCATCTATCTTTATCTCGTCATGGGGCAACTTGATCTGATTGCATAAAGGAGGCAGTGAAAATGGGGAATCTGGACAAGAACCAAACGCGTAAAGAGCCCATTACCTTTACTGGCCGCACGCGAAGCGACGCCAAGCGCAAAGCACTGAACTACTGGTATATGAACCAGAACGCCTTGGCGATGTCGATACGCGAGTTCAGCGCCAGGCTCGTGCTTCTTCCCGACGGCAAAAGCATCGTCTTTTACGAGACGCCTTCCGCCTGATATGCAGTTTATGCCCATTCACAGAGCGCCGCTTCAAAGTCCCGCCTGAGCCCCCCTATCTGCGACATGACAGACAATACCCAAACGATTCTCAGCGGTGCCCCGCAGGCGCTCAAACTCAAGAAATACACGCTGAGCACCCCTTTCGACTCTCTCAAAACGGTCTTTCAGAAGCGGCTCATTTTCATCGGCGCTCACCCGGACAGCGATTTCTGCCTTGCAGAGCCGTCCATCTCCAGACAGCACGCGAAAATCGAGCTGGATGAGACGGGCTGCCGTCTCGTCGATCTTGGCAGCAAGAACGGCACATTTATCGGAGACATCCGGGTCAACGACATCTATCTGACAAACCACACGACATTCCGGTGCGGCGCAGTCGAGATCACTTTCGACCTTCAGAGCGAGACATTCGAAGTCGCGATCAGCAAATCGGAGCATTTCGGCCGCCTTCTCGGCCATTCGGTCGCGATGCGCGAAATCTTCGGCCTGCTCGAGCGCGTCGCGCCCACGCCCGCGACTGTCCTCATCGAAGGCGAATCCGGAAGCGGCAAGGAACTCGTAGCCAGCGCCATACACGAGCATTCAGACCGCCGACACAAGCCGTTTGTCATCTTCGACTGCTCCGCTGTTTCCAAAGACCTGATCGAATCAGAGCTTTTCGGTCACGTCAAAGGCGCTTTTACCGGCGCAGTCTCCGACCGCAAGGGCGCGTTTCTGCAGGCTAACGGCGGCACGATCTTCCTCGACGAGATCGGGGAGCTTTCGCTCGACCTCCAGCCCAAACTGCTGCGCGTGCTCGAAAATCGCATGGTCCGCCCCGTCGGCGGCGAAACGACCTATCCGGTGGATGTCAGAGTGGTGGCCGCGACCAACCGCTCGCTCGCGCATGAAGTCGAGAACGGCAATTTCCGCGAAGATCTCTACTACCGCCTGGCCGTCATCAAAATCGACATGCCGCCGCTCCGGAAACGCCCCGAAGACCTCCCGCTCCTCGTCGAGCATTTCCTCGCGGACGCATCCGCCAAGTTCGGACGCCCCGCGCCGAACATATCGTTCTCGACAATGCAGAAGCTCCGCCAGTATCAGTGGCCGGGAAATGTCCGGGAGCTCAAAAATTTCATCGAGCGCGCCAGCCTGCTTTCCACGAACGACCGCGTGGAGACTCGTTTCCTCAGCACAAATCAGGACCGCGCTCCAAATGAGAACAAAACCGCGCCACCCGATTCCTATGTCGAACAGATCATCAGCCAGCAGATGCCGTTCAAAGAGGCCAAACAGCTCGTCATTGACAAGTTCGAGACAGCCTACTGGACAAAGCTCCTCGACGTGACGCACGGCAACATCTCTAAAGCCGCACGCCTGGCCGATATCCACCGCAAGACAGCCGAATATATCATTCGCAAACTCAACATCGCGATCAAACCGCCGCCCGGCTCAGACGAAGGATGAGCCATGGCCCTGACTGATCCATCGATCCTGGAAGCGCGCCTTCAGAACATCTTCCTGAACCAGCCCGAACAGATCGGTTTCGACCATCTCTCCGGACTTATCCGAGCATCGGCAGAATCCCCCGACCAGCTCAGCGAACTGATCGCCGCAGTCCGCGTCTTCGCACGCCTGCAGGAAAACAGTTATTTTCGTGAGCGCTGCCGGAGCTTTTACTGCTGCGAGACGGACAACGACGATATCACCGCGTTCACGCGCGCCTATTTCACAGATTATCCGCCCTCAAGAGCCGGGGAGCCAAATGCGGAATCCCAGAACGCGCAGACGCTGATCAGCCAGCCGCTCGGCGTACAGAAAGCCATGGCGCGCACACACCATCGCGGGCATCACGAAGCCCTGCTCTACTCCCCTTGGCCGCAGGTCATCGAAATTCTCTGCGCAAACCCCTCCATTCAAGAGCGCGATGTCCTTTTCATGTCCTCAAGGCGCCCGACCCTCAACGCCCTGCTCGAGCCCATCCTTCGCTCCGCCTGGTCCAACCGCCCTGAGATCCGCTTCGCGCTTGCCGCAAACCCCGCCCTCAATGTCAGCCATGCGCTCCGCTGCATCCCGACCCTGCCCCGCACCAAGGTCGAGATCCTGACCTCGCTTCCCGAACTTCACCCCGCGCTCTGTCATCATGCAAAGCTCTTCCTGAGCTATCTCAGCCGAACATGACCGCCCTGTGATCCTTTAAGCGAGGCGTGCCTATGGCGTCGCCATACGGCACGCACGCGCGTGCTATGGCCTGACGGCCATACGCCGCGCCCTTCTGACAAACCCGGACGCCCGGAAGCGCCAGCATGCGCCGCCCCCGGCCTGAACATACAGGATGACGCGCGCAATGCATCGCATGCGCAAATGATGCGCCTGAAGCCCCGTGGGGAAATGCCTTGAGAACAGCCCAAATCTGGTTTATGATATAATTTGCGGTATTGCCGTGATTTTTGTCTACAAAAAGGGAAATGATTGCATGAGAAAAATATTAATTATGGACTCCGATGAAGCCCTGCTCGAAACCCTCTCCCAGGAAATGATCGCAGCAGGCTATGAGCCGATTGCCGTCACAACAGCGCAAGAAGGACTGACCTATGCCGAAGAGGCGTCATTTATCATCATCGCTGTCGAGCTGCCAGATCAGAACGGTTTTGTGACTTGCGGCACGCTCAAGCGGAATCCGAACACTGTCAATATCCCCATTTTCATGATGAGCAGCGCTGAATCGACCGCTGAATTTGAACGCCATCTCACGCTGCCCGTCCATGCTGACGGCTATTACCTCAAACCGCTCGATATCCCTGCCATGCTTCAGGAGATGCAGACGATTTTTGACGAGATCGATGCCTATGCCGCCCAGGGGTATGATCCCAATGCCCCCCAGGACGGCGTGTACTATGACGAGAACGGCTATCCTGTTCAGGACGGCGTGTACTATGACGAGAACGGCTATCCTGTTCAGGACGGCTATGCCGAGACTGACGGCGAATACGCGCAGGACAGCCAAGCCATGACTGACGGCGAATACGCTCAGGACGGCAATGCCATGACTGACGGCGAATACGCTCAGGACAGCCAAGCCATGACTGACGGCGAATACGTGCAGGACAGCCAAGCCATGACTGACGGCGAATACACTCAGGACAGCCAAGCCATGACTGACGGCGAATACGCTCAGGACAGCCAAGCCATGACTGACGGCGAATACGCTCAGGACGGCAATGCCGCGCTTGAGGATGCATTCGTGCAGGATATCAATCTCCAGGACAGCCCAGATGAGGCGCAGATTTCGGCAGAAGAGCTCCCTGTCGAAGAAATCAGCCTGCACGATGAAGACGCGCCACAGGAATACGAGGGCGAAACGATTCATCTGGATCTGGACACGCTCCAGGCCGCCCATGATGATGCGCCATCAGATTCAGCGGCAGAAGCGGAAGCGCCAGCTGAAGCGGATGAGCTTGACAATATCTTTAACCTTGCAACCGCCCAAGAAGACAATGATACCAATGAAAATGGCGGTGAAATGATCAAGTCTCTCGCGCTTGATGACATGAGCCTTTTCGCCGATATCGATGCTGACCAGCTTGAAGATCCTGTCGATCCATTCCTGGACGACGAACCGTTCTCGCTTACCCCGGAAGAACCCGCAGAAATCAAGAAGCCGGAGCCCAAACCGGACATACCGCCTGTTGTCCCCCAAAACATCGCGCCGCTTTCCGCCTCCTCCTCAGCAAACAAGAGCATCTCTCCAGTCAGCTCGCATGCCATCCCGCCTGTTCCCCAGAAACTCTCCTCTCCGAAACTCGCTGCCTCGCCAGCGGGGCTTCCCAAACCAGTGCGACTGCCGCCCGCAAAACCCGCAGGCATCGGCACAAAAAGCGACAAGCCCGGGCTTCCCCCCATTTCCGCAATCAGCAAGCCCAAAGCAACAGTCGAAGCGATTTCAACGTTTGAAAAGAAGGTGGAGATTCATCATGAGCCAGCCGCAGCAGCACAGATTAATCACCAGGAAATAGACAATCTGAATGCAAAATTGCAGAAAGCCGAAGCCGAAATCGAGCAGCTTCGCACACAGAATGCAGAGCTCCGGGCACATATCGAAGAGCTCAACCAAAACAATGACCAGCTCGCGATGCTCGCTTCAGACAATGAAATCCAGAAAGACAAGCTTCAGGCGATCGTTCAGCAGCTCTCCGATCTTCTGAAATAACCACTTCGCCTGACTGGAACAGCCAGAACCATCCGGAGCTGAAAAGCCCCGGATACGGCATGCAATACATCCCCCCGCGTCATGAACTGTTTTTGGAGGTTGTACATGACAAGCAAAACAGGCCGTCATCCACACAGATATTCCCTGATAATCTGTGCCGCTCTCTGTGCGGCCATCAGTGCCAGCGCCTGTCAGGGACCTGAAGAAACGACGCGAAAGAATAATTATACTGCAACCAACGGGGAGGAATACATATTTGATGTTTATATGCTTTCAGAATGGGCTGGCAGAATCATACCTCAAAAAGAGACACTCATTTTTGAAGGCATCCAAGCAGAGAGTGACCCGTCCAATTCTCAGAAAATCATTGTCAAAGACAAGGACGGCCAATCCCTCAACAAGATTCTGTTTTTCAAAAAAACATCTGAAAACGATTACACGTTATATTTTTATCCCTACGGCGCAGTTCCTGACGAAATAGACGAGGCACATGCTTCCATATATTATGAATGCGTCAAGCTGAACAGCGCCAGCATTCAGGAGCCTGAGCCTGACCCCACTCCGGAGCCGGAACCGGAGCCCACTCCGGAGCCTGAGCCTGAGCCCACTCCGGAGCCTGAGCCTGAACCGGAGCCTGAGCCTGAGCCCACTCCGGAGCCTGAGCCTGAGCCTGAACCGGAGCCTGAGCCCACTCCGGAGCCTGAGCCTGAGCCTGAGCCAGAACCAGAACCAAGTCCAGATCAGCCAGATCTGTCGCATCTGAACGGAGATTATGCCTGTGACACCTATCGCTCGGGTGCCACAGAGATTGACAGCGTTTGGGATTATATGGACAAGGCTTCATCTCGTGATTCAAAAGAGCGCATCGTGATCGGCAGCGGAGACAATTTCGGCGTGTCTCAGCAGCTGTCGAGCGCATTCAATGACTATCCTGCCATCCATATACTCAACAAACTCGGCATGAAGGCGGAGACGTTTGGCAATCATACGTTTGATTTTATGCTCCCGGACATTCAGAATCTGATTGAGAAAGCAGGTTATTCCTACATCATATCTAATTTTTACAATCTTCCAAATAATATCGAAGGCACAACGCCTTATACGATTATCGATGTTCCGCCGGCCAACGGCAAAGGCGAAAACCTGCATGTCGCAGTCGTAGCGGCATTCGACAGCAATGGCATGGAGATCATTTCACGAGGCAGATTCGGAACAATCTCTATCACCGATTACTGCCCGATGCTTCAGGCAATGGAAGAAGCATATAATAAAAACGCCCGAGCTTTCATTATTTTATCGCATGTGTTTACAGACCGCACAGGCATACTTGAATTTTTCAACGGTATCTTCTCCCTGGATGAAGATTTCATGTCATCTATTGAAGATGCAAAACTCAGCAACCGTGTTCCAGAAAATATTGAAAACTATCCCTGCCGCAGCCATATTCTTGTGACAAAAGATATGATTTCGGAAGGGGAAGATGCCGCAAGCGTGCGCAGGAAGATCCGCCAGGAGATATACGACAATATTCTGCTCGTCTTTGGCGAAGCGACAAGCGACCCTTTTCTGACAGGCATGGTTCCGGGAAACAGCGAGTCAGAGGTCTGCAAAGCAAACACAACAAATGATCAATATTATGAATATAACATCAATGGATGTATCCCAGCAACTGAGACAGATAATACCTACTCGATCTTTTCAAAAAATAACCGTCTGCCAAGTTACAACACCAGCATTGCAAGCAATATAAAAGAATATGAGCAGGAACTTTCCTATCTGGATTCAAATATCAAGAGTTTTTCCATCACAGATGGCCTGAAGCCCGCATCGCCATCCAGCACCAAGCATCCGATATGGTTCACCGAGCTGCATCCCAAGGCATATTCAACGGCTCGCGCAACTTTCAAGGTGAGCAAGACAAAACGGGATTTCGGACAAAACACAGATATGGCAAGCGCCTATCGTTCAGAAATGACTGAATATCGGATCATGCCGGTCTTCAGCAAGACATTCGACAAAAAGGAATATGATTCTTCCAAATGCGACAAGATATCAAAACAAATGCCTGAATCCTGTAAAGATTTTTATGAAAAATATAAAGATTATTTAAAAGCTTCTTTAACAAACGACAAAGCCAAGTCGCCATCATCTTACACCTGCGTCAAAGATATGTTTGATGATTCCAAAGTGGCCTCCATGGATCTGCAATCCGTTCAGGACCTTTGGACTTGCATATACAACGTCACGCAATGGGCTTATATTGAGAATCATGACAGTTATACATTTGACCAGATCTGCACATTTCCCTATACCATCAAAGGTGAGAATAAGGACAATGAAATCAGGAAATACAGCACTTTCCTGACAAACTTCGTCACGGATACGCTCCTGAGACATATCCAGTCCGCCTCTTATCTCTATAACCCAGTTGACAAGCTGGATGCATTATTTATCAATGCTGGAACGACGCGCGAATCATCTGACTTTTCATTGATTGACAGCGAGTTTATCAATACCATGCTGCCATATAACAATTCGATCGTCACCATGCAAATCACGCCTCAGAAACTCGTCGATCTTCTTGAATTCAGCCTCAATTCCAATGTTACCGGTGCATTTCCGGCAATCGCTGGAATTAAATTTTCATACGGAATCAAAAAAGACACGAAAAAGAAATATATCAAGGAATTATGGAAATATAATTTATCAAATAAACTACATACGCTCATTTACTTAAACACCAGCAAGGATAAAACTGAAACAGTCCAAAATGATGACTGCATTCTTGGTGCAAAAGCATTAAACTCCAAAGATAAGAATGACTGTATTTTCGGTCGCTATACCAACATCAAATACGCTGACAACAGGATAGACACCTGTAGCCTCAAAGAAGTTCGGTCCATCCAGTTCAGCGCATACCCATATTCAGGCAAGTCAGTGGACAATCCAGAATCATCGATTGCGGTTGCATTGAGCTCCTTCATGGTCACCGGCGGAGATAGTTTCCCCAAGCAAAGCGGTTATCAGACACTTAAACTCACAAAAAATACCGAATTGTCCATCAAAGCAGCTTTTACGAAAGCCCTTTCTTCTGGCAACGTTTCGGGGCAGCCATCGCTCTGCCATATCGATGCAACCTCTCCCCTGGATACAAACGACATTCTGAACCATAACTTGCTCAAGCGCATATATTATATCCCGAATACAGCCACAGACGACAAGGACAAAAACAATTTTGTCGGAGAGTTCGGTTTCGCTTACGACTATCCGCACAATATATGTGTCGCGACCCAGGAATTGCTCTATGACTCGATGAAGTACGATGATATCCTCTCAGAAGAGCTTGAATGCGACTATACATCACAGGAATGATCCATGAACCGATTTCCATCTCATTTCACGCATCACCCCTCTGGAAAACCAATGAGATCACGCATCAATTTCATCATGTCAACGATACTGGGAGCGTTCCTGCTGATGCCAAGCGCAGCATTCGCGCAGATCGGTCCAAACCTCATTCCGCCCGGCCTTGATCCAGACCATCCCCTCGATGCCTACAGCAAAGACAGCAAGAAACGCATCGATGACTGGCGGCATGAAGCGAGCTGGGAGCTGAACGCGAACGACGTCGTGTTTTCGGCAGCCAAGAAACGCCAGCTGATCAGTGAAGCGCCTTCGACGATTCACGTCATCACCGACCGCGAGATCGCAGCACACGGCTGGCGCTCGCTGCCCGAAATTCTTCGCCATGTGCCCGGTGTCCAGACGCTCACGACGAAATCGCAGTTCAAGTCCGTCATGATCCGCGGCCTCGTCGGCACAGAAGACAACAACTCGCGAATCCTCTGGCTGCAGAACGGCGTGCCGATGAACGATGTGCGCGACTCAGGCATCTGGCTCGATGAGACATACCCTGTCGAAATGATCAAGCGTATAGAAGTCGTCCTCGGCCCGGGCTCGGCGCTCTACGGTTCAGGCGCATTCCAGGGGGTCATCAACATCTTCACGAAAGACCCAAATGACATCGACAAATACGGCGAATACCGCCTTTCGATACAGAATAACCTGACGTTCAAAGCATCTGCCATTGCAGCATACACAAGCGAAAGCGGCGACTTTGGCGTTCTGGGCCATGTGTCTGGAAACACCACGCAAGGGCCAGGACTGATCGGCGATTACGTGTACAACACCTATGCGATGTCGCAGGCTGCCGACAACATCTCCGCCAATGGCGGCGCAACAGATATGCGCGCCGCAAGCATCGACAATAACTCCGACAAGCACTGGTACAACATCGACTTCAAGCTCAACTATAAGTCTTTTAAGTGGAACCTCGGGTTTACAGACATATATGCCGGTGCCGATGGCACTGAAATCGTCCCCAATATCGACACGAGCACGCTCGCATACGATAAAAACCTCGCCGGCGGAATCGTCTCACGCGATGAACTTCCGGAAGGCAACGCATACACCGCCAATGACCGCTATCTCTACCGCTTCAACCGGCGAGAATTCTTCACAGACTTCATCTATGAAGACAACTTTGGAGACAGCGTCTCTTTCCTCTCCGTGCTCGCTTACCGCCTCAATCACTATGACAACCAACATTATCGCAATTACCATAATGCGGAAGAGGTAGAAAAAGATTACTGCGATCAGCCCTCCAAGTGCGATTTCAAGGGCTATCAAGACAAGGTCAATTTTGATACGATGCAGCACAAGCTCTACGGGCTCGCTCAGGTGCAGTGGCGTATCTATGAAGCCAACGAGCTCATCGCCGGTCTGGTTCTGGAATACCAGCACATCACAACCCCGGAATTCATGAACGGCCAGGGAAGCATATCGTCCAAAGATGCGGACATCGACAAAAATATCGATGCCACGACCTTGGGACAGCTCACACCATCGATTTTCCTCCAGGACGAGCAGCGTTTCTGGAACGACCGCATCATCCTGACTGCCGGCGCCCGCTTTGACGCATACCGCATCTACGCCTCCGGCGACAAGTCGCCGGATTATGCCCCTTCCTGGCGTTTTGCATTTCTCGGCAAATGGACAGACTGGATGACGATGCGTCTCTCCTACGGTTATTCGTTCAAAGAGCCTTCACTCTATCAGCTGTACATTGACACTTTCGACTATCGCGGCACCCCCGACCTCAAGCCGGAAACGCTGCACAACGTCGAGCTCTCCTTCCTCTTCACGCCGACATATTTCATGAAAATCCGCCTCGACACGTTCGCGACGCTGATGAACAACCTCATCATCATGCAATATGATTCAAACTATAGCCTCCCGGCACTCGGTGAAGCAGGACGTTTCGTGCCCAACCAGAAAGAAGGCGAAGGCGCGAACATCTTTGGCTTCGAGCTCAGCCTCGACACCTCAATCGGACCTAACTGGAACCTTTACACGCACTACAACTTCCTCTACAGCTACCGGACTTATTCTGATATCGCCGATCAGAATACCTCTGATGCGAATGCCGATTCATCCAAAATCGAAGTCGACCAGATTGTTCCGGACGACGCGATGCACCGCTTCAAGCTGGGCGCGACCTATATGAACGACTACCTCGCTGCGGACCTCGCATTTTTCCTCGTGGGCGGCACACCCACCACAAAATCAAATTCCGGCTGGAAAAGCCGCAATACGTATGCGACACCGCTCTATGCCATCTTCCAGCCACAGGTCACCGTCGGCCTGCCGCACAACCTGGGCATCATGCTTCAGGGAAGCTACGCCTTCTCGGAAGGCATGACGGAATCCCCGACTTACAAGTTCTATTATGAAAAAGAGAACATCCCCGTAAGCCGCTACTCCGTCATGTTCTCCCTGATGTATCCATTCAAGAAATGATACCGTTCATGAAATGATCCACATAAAACCGCCTTCGGGCGGTTTTTTTTATGTCTCCGACTTGATTATTTCCACAATAAGCGTATTTGACGCCCGGCAGCAGACTGCCCTTTATCTTACATGTGACCACATGAAATATCTGAAACAGCTTGCGATCATTCTCTTTGTATCATTTCTCGGCGAACTGTGCGCCTGGCTCCTGCCGTTTCCCATTCCCGGGTGCCTGTACGGCCTTGCCCTGATGTTTGCCGCGCTCTGCCTCAAGATCATCAAGCTTGAGCAGGTCGAAGATGTGAGCCGTTTCATGATAGAGATCATGCCTCTGATGTTCACGCCGCCCGCAGTCGGCCTGATCACGACATGGAACGTGCTCGGCGACGTATGGCCGAAGCTCCTTCTCATCGTCGTGCTGACGACATTTATCGTGATGTTCGTCACAGGTCATGTCGCCCAGGCCATTCTTCATCATGAGCAGCATCTCTCGTTCAACCCGCGCAAGTGGTTCCACCATTCGGACATCCACGGAGGCGCTCACCCGGTGTGATGAGAGATTTCATTCTCCAGTTTGCCTATTTCGGGCTGCTTCTCACGATACTCGCGTTCCAGCTCGGCCTGTTTCTGAAACGCCGTTTCAAGCTGAGCATATTCAACGCGCCGTTCGTATCCATCGTAGTCACCATCGCGGTCCTTCTGATCTTTGATATCGACTATGAGACATACAATCAGAGCGCGAAATACCTGACGTACTTCCTCACACCTGCAACAGTCTGTCTCGCCATACCGCTCTATCACCAGATCACGCTCCTGAAAAAGCATATCCTAGCGATTGTCGTGTCGATCACGTGCGGCGTCCTCGCGAGCCTTCTGAGCATATTTCTTCTGAGTCTTCTTCTCGGCCTGAATCATGAGCTTTACGTGACGCTCCTTCCCAAGTCGATCACGACACCGATCGGAATGAAAGTCTCTGAAATGAACGGCGGTATCGTGACACTTACGATCGTGTCGATCTGCGTGACCGGCGTTCTCGGCAACACGTTTGCAGAAACCGCCTGCAAGCTATTCCGCCTGACAGATCCCGTGGCGCGCGGCCTTGCAATCGGCACAGCTTCTCATGCCTCGGGGACGACGCGCGCGATGAGCATGGGAGAAATCGAAGGCGCGATGAGCAGCCTTGCGATCGTTGTCGCGGGAATCATCACGGTGCTCGCGGTATCGCTGTTCGTCAATCTGATATAAGCGCGAGCGTATCGCCGCAGGGCGATAGCGAGCGCCCGCAAGCGTATCGCCGCAAGGCGATAGCGAGCGTTCCCATAAGATTCTCATCGAGCAGCCGCGCTTTCTCGGCAGAGCCTCGATACGCGCGGATCGGCCGGACTATGCCTGACGGCATACGCCCGGCCATTTTTTTCAGAGCACTGGAATTGCCGATACGGAGTGATTGATTTGTTACCAAACATCCAGTATTTTACTGGTTTTTGTGTCAATCATTGGTGAAAGCCACGGGAGAAAGATATGAAAAAAAAGCTCACGTTATTCATCGTTCTGTCGCTTGCCAGCGGATGCACGCTTGACGAGATCCGTCCACACGGCAAAGCCTGTCCGCCAGCCGGAGAAGAAGGCGAACTCGGTTACATCCAGAATCGCTCATGCACGCAAGACAGCTGCGAACTCGGCAACTATAAAGTCAATTTTGAAACTCGGATGTGCCCGTCTGAAATACCGGAATGCGCCGTCGACAGCGAAGGCACGTATTACTGCAGCAAGATACATTGCGAAACGAACGAGCATATCTATAACGGCCAGTGCGAGCCTGATTCCAATTCAAACTGCGGCCAGCATGATTATGCGTGCGCGGAAGTGCCAGGCTGGGGCGGCGGAAGCTGCCAGGAGGGACGCTGCGTCGCAAGCGGCTGCACGGATGGCTATTTGCTCAGCGACGGCAAATGCGAGGCCCTGATCGAATGCAGCCCTGGGGAGCATCTGAACAAAGGCGTTTGCGAGCCGGATGACATGGAGAACTGCGGCAAGACCGGTTATTCTTGTGCGGTGGAGGTCAACGGCTGGGTGAGTGGGGCGTGCAATGGCGGCAAGTGTGAAGCGAGCCAGTGCAATGAGGAGGAAGGCTATATACTTTCAGGGCGGACGTGTATCCCGCGCACCGAATGTGGGGTGTTTCAGCATTATTTTCAAGGGATATGCGAAGATGATGACATCTATAACTGCGGCGCGCACGGCAACGTATGCGAAAAAACGATCAGCGGCTGGAGAAACGGAGACTGCATCGAAGGTCAATGTTACGCCACAGAATGCGATGAAAGCGGCTACATGGTATCAGACGGATCGTGCATCGCGCGTCTGGGCTGCGACATCGGAGAGCATCTGTTCAAAGGCATCTGTGAAGAAGATGATATCTATAACTGCGGCGCCCATGGCAATGTCTGCGAAAAAAGCAATATCGGATGGATTTCCGGCATCTGCGAAGACGTGAACAGTTATGTGGAATGTTATGATGATTCCCAATGTTCCGGCGGATACTGCCTGGAAAACGAATGCTTTATGACAGAATGCGTCGCGACCGAATGCGAAGCGATTTATGAAGTAAAGAACGGCAAATGCACCCCGCGCACATCCTGCGAAGCAGGCAAGCACATCTACCAGAACATCTGCGAGGACGACGACACGGATAATTGCGGGGAGCACAACCTCAAATGCCGAACGGTCATAGAGGGCTGGGCGTCAGGCAGCTGCGTGGAGCGCCAGTGCATTCCCGATCAGTGCATATCCGGGTATCACCTTGAGAACGGGCTGTGCATTGCAGACACGCCATCGGCATGCGGAAACCCGCCCATCGCATGCCTGGACGGACAGCTCTGCTCCAATGGAGAATGCAAAGACAACTGCGATGCCGGAAAGATTCGCTGCGTCAATCCAGAATCGGTCGCCTCCTGTGCCGATCCGAAGACGAGCAACGCTTTCTGCGGCGCTGACAGCACATGTTCGAGCTATATCACCTGCGAAGAAGGCCAGACCTGCATGGACGGCACCTGCGTGCAGACCTCCTGTCCGGATGCAGCCAAAACGCTCTGCACGATCCAGGGCCAGCCGCAGTGCATAGACATCAAGTCCTCCGATCCGCTCAACTGCGGCACATGCAATTATGCCTGCGCAGACCATCCGCAGTCTAACGCGCACTCCAATACCTGCCTTTCGGGCATCTGCCAATATGAATGCGAAGCCGGTCATACGAACTGTGGCTCTCCGGCCACCCCGAACTGCATTCCGACAATCAATTTCGCGACAGATCCGAATAACTGCGGCGGCTGCAACAAACATTGCGCCAGCGAGGATGAGCTCTGCAAAGACAGCAAATGTATCAAGTCGTCGTGCAAGAACAGCTGCCTGAACGAAGGCAACTGCATCAACACAGATACGCAATGCGGCGTGTCCTGCCTTAACTGCAACACGGCCAACAACGCCGCATCCGGCACTTGCAATGCCGGCAGCTGCCAGATCAAAAGCTGCAAGCAAGGCTTTCACCTCAAGAACAACACCTGCGAGCTCAACACGGCGATCGCTTGTGCGCCCGCAGATTCAGGCGCCGTCGTCAACTGCACGACATTCAGCAACGCCACGAACGGCCATTGCACGATAGAGGGCAAATGCGTCGCCGATGACTGCAAGAGCGGTTATCATCTCAGCAAAGGAAGCTGTGTCGCAGACAGCGTTGACGCCTGCGGCAAATCGGCTCTTGACTGCAAGACACTGACCGGCTGGAGCCAGGGCACATGCACCGACGGCACATGCAAGGCCACGCTGTGCAAGAGCGGTTTTTGCCTGAACGGAACGACTTGTGTCGACGGCAGCACGAGCATGTCGACATGCGGTACAAATGGGCAGGCCTGCAAGAGCTGCGGCAAGAATGACTCCTGCCAGAGCGGAACCTGCAAGCTTTCCAAGTGCGATGACAATATCTGCTTCTATCAGTCCACGTCTTGCAGCAATACGAACGAACATTGCGGAAAGGCATGCACGAACTGCAATACGGCCGGCAATGCAAGTTCTGGAACTTGCAACGCAGCGACCGGCGCATGCACGATCACTGCCTGCAAGACTGGCTATCATCTTTACAACGGCACATGCGAACCGGATTCTGTGGCGAACTGCGGAAGCCACGGCTACGCATGTTCCGAAAAAGTCACGGGCTGGAGCTCAGGCACATGCACAAATGCCAAGTGCGTGGCATCAAGCTGCGCGACATCGTATCACCTCAATGGCACAGGCTGCCAGATCGACTCCGTGGACAACTGCGGCGCAGTCGGCAAGAAATGCAGCTCGACAGTTCAGGGCTGGGCAGACGGCCTCTGCGTCAACGCAGGCTGCTATGCAAACAGCTGCACCAGCGGCTATCATACGTATAATGGCACTTGCGAGCCGGATTCCCTCTCTCACTGCGGGTCACACGGCTATGCATGCGCGAACAAAGTCACAGGCTGGAGCTCAGGCACTTGCACCCAAGCCAAATGCGTCGCCCAGAGCTGCCTCTCTGCCTATCACGTTTACAACCAGGGATGCGAACAGAATTCGACAAGCCACTGCGGCGCTCACGGCTTTGTCTGCTCGGAACATGTCAGCAAATGGAGCTCCGGCACTTGCACAAATGGCTCTTGCGTTGTGAGCAGCTGCGTCTCCGGAAACCATGTCTATCAAAACGCCTGCGAGGCTGACAGCACGGACAACTGCGGCGCACATGGCAACAAATGCAGCACTGTCACTGGCTGGGGCAGCGGCACCTGCTCTGGCGGTACATGCATCCCCGCTTCGTGCGCAAATAATTATTATCTGTACAGCGGCAGCTGCTATGCCAGCGATCTGAACAACTGCGGCGCGAAAAATTACGCTTGCGCGAGCAAAATACCCGGCTGGAAATCCGGCACCTGCACGAACAACACATGCAGAGCCACAGCCTGCCAGAGCGGATATTATCCGACCAATGGCACTTGCTCTTCGAGCGATATCTCGAACTGCGGTTCTGTCGGCTATGTCTGCAGCGAACATATTCCGGGCTGGGCCAGCGGCACTTGCACGAACAACACATGCGTTGTCACAAGCTGCCAGTCCGGATATCACCTCTACAACGGCGCTTGCGAACCCGACAGCGTCAGCCACTGCGGCGAACACAACTATGCCTGCAGCAGCCATGTCACCGGATGGGCAAATGGCATCTGCAACAACAAGACTTGTGTCGTCACTTCATGCAGCAACGGCTATCATCTCTATAACGGCAGCTGCGAAGCCGACAGCGTCGGCCACTGCGGCTCGCATAACTATGCATGCAGCAGCCATGTCACCGGATGGGCAAATGGCACATGCTCCAACAAGACCTGCGTGGCAGCAAGCTGCCAGAGCGGTTTCCACCTCAAGAATGGCACCTGCCACCCGAACACAGTGACAGACTGCGGCCCCAACTGCACGAACTGCCAGACATCCGTCCCTGGCTGGAACGGCGGCTCATGCACAAACGGCACATGCGTCCCCTCTTCGTGCACAGGCAATTACCATCTCTACAACGGCACCTGCGAAGCAGACAGCAGCACGAACTGCGGCACGCACGGCAATGCCTGCCCCTCCGGGGAAACTTGCCAGAACAAGTCCTGCCGCTGCGTCAACGGCTATATGAGCGTCGCCTATAACAACGCCACCGTGAGCGCGGCATGCATCTCGTCACTCGACGACTTCATCCAGTTCCGGACCTATATCAATGCCGGCAATGTCTGGCCCAATGGCAACACGGGCAGATACTATGTCCTCACGCGCGACCTCAACCTCGGCAATCAGGGCAACTGGATCGGCGTGGGCACGAGTTCGCATCCATTCACAGGCACTTTCTTTGGCAACAACAAGACGCTCTCCGGCACCTTGAGCTGCTCTGCCAATTACTGCGCGCCGTTCGGCAATGTCGGCACACAGCCGACCCCGGCCACGATCAAAGACCTGCGCGCTGCCGTCAATGTATCATCATCCGCGAGCTATGTCGGCGGAATCGCAGGGTATGCCACATACACGACGCTTGCCAATAACACGGGCAGCGGCTCAGTTTCTGGAACATCCTATGTCGGCGGCATTGCCGGAACTGCAGGATACATCACCCTGACGAATAATACGACATCCGGTTCAGTTTCCGGAACAAGCTATGTCGGCGGAATCGTCGGCAGCACAGGCCCTGGCAACATATCCAGCTGCACATCCTCAAGCACCATAAATGCCTCCCAATCGACAGCAGGCGGCATTGTTGGATCGACAGGCGGAACAGCCATCACCAACTGCAGCTACTCAGGCACAGTCTCAGCGCAGTATGGCATTGCCGGCGGAATCGCAGGCTCACTGGGCGGAACCTCACTCACGAATTCCCGCGCTTCCGGCACAGTCTGCGGCAATCATAGCGGAAGCTATGGCGGTCTGGCCGGCACGATAGCCGGTTCAACCTTCACGACCTCCTATTCGACAAGCAATGTATCCGGCAACGGCATCTGTGGCGGTCTTGTCGGCATCATTTCAGGCGGCGGCACAATGACCTCTTCCTATTATAATGGCAATATCAGTTGCGGAAACACATCTGGCGGTCTGATCGGACAAACCGGATCTGAATTTTCAGTCAGAAACTCAGGTGCCTTCGGAAAAGTCAGCGGCCCTGTCGTCGGCGGTCTCGTGGGAATAGCCCCCAACGGGATTTCAGGCTTTAATATCAATTATTGCTATGCCATTGTCACGCTTGCAGGCGGCCAAAACTCAGGCCTTATCGGCGGAACCACAACTGTCAATTCATCAGATATCACCTGCAACTGGATCGGCTCTGTTTTCGGCGGCCAGCCATATACAGCGGCAGTCGTCAACGGCTCAGGCTTCAAGGCAAACGGTCCCAATTTCGTGTTCCAGTCGCTGTATCAGCTGGCCAATAACAAAAGCTTTGCGTCCCAGTTCACACTCAGCGGGCAGACCCCCATGGTCGGGGGCACCGCCATGCTCAATGTGCTGAACAACGCCTGTTCGAGCGGATCATGGACTGCTCGCAGCTGTTCGATCTCGACAGGTCTTGGCAGCGGCACTTATACCCTGCCACTGCCCTCAGGCATCGTCCCAGCCAACTGTCACTGACCCCCTGTAAGTGAGCAAAATCCCCGGTGAATTCCGGGGATTTTTTTGTCTATCCAGAACGAGTCTGCAAGACGCCGGCACTTCTGATGCCCCCCCTGCACATTGATATCGTTTCACAAAGTGGCTATATTTTTGGTTCAGGTGTTTTTTCTTAGGAGTTTTTATGTCAAAAAATAAGTTATCATTCGTTTTGCTCATGCTTTGTTTCAGCGGTTGTGCGCTGGACGATATCAAACAATACGGAGACCAGTGCCCGCCAGAGGGCGAAAGCGGCGCGCTCGACTACATTCTCGATCCCAACTGCAATGCAGAATCATGCAGTTTTGACGACTTTACCCAGAATTTTGAAAGCAAACGCTGCCCGCTCCAATACTCCAAGTGCGCAAAGGATGAAAACGGACTGAATTACTGCACCACCATCGCCTGTGGCAAAGACGAATATATCGACAAGGGCAAATGCCAGCCAAATAATCTCCAGAACTGCGGAAAACTTAAGAATGACTGCACACAGCTCATTCGCGGCTGGGCTGAAGGCACTTGTGAAGAAGGCTCCTGTGTCGTGAGCGCATGCAAAGATGGCTAAAAGTTTCAAGACGGCAGCTGTTTTACACTCACAAACTGCCCTCCAACCCAGCATTATTACAATGGCTCATGCGAAGATAACGATATCAATAACTGCGGCGGGCACGGCATCAAGTGTTCACAGATGAGCGGATGGAAATCAGGCGCATGCGAAAATATCAACAGCCATAAGGAATGCACGAACGATTCTGACTGTGATGGCGGTATTTGCATTGAAAATGAATGTCACGCCACGGAATGCATCGCCAGCGAATGCGAAAATATTTATGAACTCGAAAATGGCAGATGTATTTCACGCACCACATGCCCCCCAAATCAGCATCAATATAAAAATTTCTGTGAGGATGATGACACCGACAACTGCGGAGACCACAATAATCAATGCCGCATAGCTGTCGAAGGCTGGGAAACAGGCAAATGCGAAGCCGGCCGATGTGTTGTCGAGCGATGCAAGCCAGGTTACCATCTGTCTGAAGGCAGGTGCAAAGACGATACGCCTCTGGCATGCGGTGAACCGCCAACGGCATGTGCCCCCGGCCAGCTCTGTTCAAACGGCACATGCAAGGACAACTGTGATTCAGGCTACATCCGATGCGTGAGCCTAGAAGACATCGTCAGCTGCGCTGACCCATTGACAAACAGCACCTACTGCGGTGCCGACAGTTCCTGCACGAGCTATATCAGCTGTCAGACAGGCCAGACCTGCAAAGAGGGTTCATGCATACAGACCTCATGTCCTGAAGATGGAAAGACGCTCTGTGAAATCGAAGGACAGCCGCAATGTATCGCCATCCATGCAGACGATGCGGCCAACTGCGGCGATTGCAACTATAATTGTAACGAGCATACACCAGAAAATGCTGTCTCACTGGGGTGTTTTGAAGGCCAGTGCCGATATGAGTGCGCTTCCGGATATACGAACTGCGGCACTTCCGACATGATGCGCTGCTTGAGCATATCGAGTTTTGCTGCGGATTCCCATAATTGCGGCGGCTGCGATATCAAGTGCGACCCCAATGACGAATACTGCAAGGACAACCACTGCCTCAAATCCACATGCAATAACAGCTGTCTAAACGATGGCGAATGCATTAACACAGATACAAAATGCGGCACAGGCTGCCTGAACTGCAACACCGCAAATGATGCCGCCTCCGGCATCTGTGATAACGGCACCTGCAAAATCCAGTCATGCAGGGAAAACTTCCACCTCAATAACGGCGCATGCGTGGCAAATACAGAGACCGCATGCGCTCCAGTCAACGACGATGCAACCGTCAACTGCCTGACGCACGATAACGCCACAAGCGGCTACTGCAAAAGCGGCCAGTGCGTGGCGACCGCGTGCAAGCCAGATTATCATATCAAGAACGGAACCTGTGTGGCAGATACCGTAGACGCCTGCGGCGCAAACGAAGTCAGTTGCACGACACTCACAGGCTGGGCACAAGGCTCATGCCAAAATGGCGCATGCACCGCCACTCAGTGCAAGAGCGGTTTCTGCCTCAACGGCACGCAATGCGTCGACGGCACATCCAGCATGTCCACATGCGGCACAGACGGACAGGCATGCAAATCATGCGGCAATCACGAAAGCTGCCAGAACGGCACATGCAAACTCTCCAGCTGCGAGAACAACATCTGCTTCTATCAGCAACAGTCTTGCAGCAATACGAGCGAACACTGCGGAAATGACTGCACAAACTGCAATACCGCTGGTAACGCAGCCTCGGGCACCTGCAACAATGGCGTCTGTATCATCACATCGTGCAAGTCCGGATACCACATCTATAACAATACATGTGAACTGGATACCATCACGAACTGCGGCAGCCACGGCTATACATGTTCAGAAAAAATTCCAGCCTGGTCGAGCGGGACATGTACAGATAAGACTTGCAAGGCAAACGCGTGTACGGGAAACTATCATCTCTATAACAATACATGTGAAGAAGATTCACTCAATCACTGCGGCAGCCATAATAATAAATGTTCAAATATTTCCGGCTGGGCAGGCGGCACTTGCACCAACCATCAATGCAAGGCGACCTCATGCGCAAGCAATTACCACATCTATAGCTATGCCTGCGAACTCGACAGCAGCACAAACTGCGGCAGCCATGGAAATAAATGCCAAAATGGCGAAACTTGCCAGAATAAGACATGCAAATGCCCGGGCGGATATACGACAGTCAATGGCGGCAAAGCCGCATGCATCTCTTCTGTCGAAGATTTTTTGAGCTTCCGAAATGCAATCAATAGCGGCAAAACCTGGCCATCCGACAATACAAATAAATCTTATGCGCTCACGCGAAGTATCAGCCTAGGAACTCAAAACAACTGGATAGGCGTCGGTACAAGCAGCAATCCATTTATTGGAAATTTCTACGGTCTCAGCAACGCGACAATCTCTGGCTCTCTCAATTGCAGTAGTGACAAATGCGGTATCTTCGGTTATGCAGCAGGAAAAGATACATCATCTACAAATATCCTAGGGATACGCAGTACGGTTACAGTCAATTCCAGCAGTAATTATGTCGGTGGAATTATCGGTCATGCAACTTATACCAATCTCCATAATCTCACATCGACAGGCGTAATCAATGGCAAATCCTATGTCGGCGGCATTGTTGGATATTTTGCACCAGGAGAGATAGATACATGCTCATCCAGTAGCAGTGTTACCGCATCTGACCAAAGCGCTGGCGGCATTGTCGGAGAAGTTCAAGGTACCAATATTACACACTGCAACACCTCAGGAGCTGTGACAGCCAACGGAAGCCAGGCAGGCGGAATTGCGGGAAAAAGTTCTAACGGTGTAAGCATCACAAACTCATACTCTACAGGAACAATTACAGGCTTCCAAGCAGGTGGAATTTCCGGCTTTGCATCAGAAGGCTCAATAACCAATTGTTATTCGACAGGCTTGGTTGGCTCAGACAGTGCAAGCGGTGGCATCGCAGGTTCTACATCAAGAGTTACCATCAAGTCTTCCTATCATGACGGCACTGTCGACGGCAGCGGTTCTAACGGAGGCCTCGTTGGCAGAGCCTATTCAGAAACGACAATCTATAATTCCGGCGCATTCGGGATTGTCTCAGGCAGCACATCTGGCGGCCTGATCGGCACTGTCGACAAAGAAGCCAAAACACTGAAGCTTCAGAACAACATTACAGCAGTCGATCTGACTGGAACCACCACAGGCGGCATGATTGGCAGCTCCAACGCGCCGGCCGATGGCGCATCTATTCTGGATTGCAACTGGATCGGCGCTGTCTTTAAAGGGCAATCTAACGCCAAAGGTGCCGTGCTCAATGGTGAAAAAACATTCAAGCAAAACGGACCAAATTTTGTTTACGAGGCAACGTATTCCTCAGCCACCAACAGAGAGTATGCAAACATAAGCCCTCTCTCTAACCACACACTCATGTGGGAAGGCTCACATATCCTGAATGTACTCAAGAACGAATGCTCCAGCAAATGGACAGCACAGTCCTGCACGCTCAGCAACGGTCTGGCAGGCCCGGCCACTTATACCCTATCAATCCCACCAGATCTCAGCCCTGCCAACTGTCACTGACCCATAGTAATGATCAGAATCCCCGGGAGTTCCGGGGATTTTTTGCCATTTTGGTATTCTCATGCTTTTCCGCCTGACTGCTCAATACTCTGCGCATCTAGACACTTGAAGGCACATAGAAGCATTTTTTGATCATAGCACCAAGCCTTATCATGTACCAATAACAGCAATCTGATGAGGACATGCGATTTAGCACTCCTCATCGGACTCCTTCATGAAGGCCGTATTGCCGCAAATCGGCAATAGGCCGAAAGGCGGCGCGTATCCGCGTTCACGCGGATAGCGGCGCGCCAAGCGCCTGTTTTCCCATTGATATGAACACAAAAGCTGACTATTCTCCGCCATTCGGGGGGGCTTATCGGAGTTTTGTATGCATAAAAGAATTCTGTTTTATATATCGAGCATAGTTATCCTCAACAGCTGCGCCCTGGACGATATCGAGCGCTATGGCGACCCATGCCCGCCCAAAGACCAGGCCGGCAAACTCAGCTATATCAAGTCTCAAGATTGCACAGCCGAATCTTGCGACAGCCAAAATTACGAGAAAAACTTCAGTACAGGCATGTGCCCGTCTGATGTGCCGGTTTGCGCGCAAGACGACAGTGGCCTATTTTACTGCACTGCCATCCAATGCGAACAGGACGAACATATCTACAACGGGCACTGCGAGCCGGACGATCTTGAAAACTGCGGACAACATGATTACAGCTGCGCGCACGAAATCCCGGGCTGGGAAACAGGCTCATGCCGGTCTGGCAAATGTCATGCAGACAGCTGCCAAGAAGGGTACACGGTCAATGCAGGAAAATGCAATGCACTGACAGAATGTAGCCCTGACCAGCATCTATACAAAGGCATCTGCGAAGAAGACGACATCTATAACTGCGGCAGCCACGGCAACGTTTGCCAGAATATGATCAGCGGCTGGATTGACGGGGAATGCCGCAACAGCCTGTGCTCCGCAACAGCCTGCGACAGCGCCAAAGGATACGACCTCTTCAATGGCAAATGCGAGGCAAGGATCGGCTGCGACATCGGCATGCACTACTATAACGGTCAATGCGAACCCGATGACCTGAACAACTGCGGCAGCCACGGCAACATCTGCACCGAACGCGCGGGATGGATTTCCGGCGGATGCGAGCTGGTCAACAGCCATAAGGAATGCCAGAGCGATTCCGAATGTTCCGGCGGCGTATGCCGCGAAAACGAATGCTTCAAGACCGAATGCGTGGTCACGAAATGCGAAAGCATCTATGAAATCAAAGACGGCAAATGTGTGCCCCGCACCGAATGCGACGCAGGGCAGCACCTCTATCAAAATCAATGCGAACCGGACAGCATCGACAATTGCGGCGAACATAATCTCCAGTGCAAAAATATCATTCAAGGCTGGGCGTTTGGCACCTGCACGGACATGACCTGCGTACCTCTGTCGTGCGCTGCGGGATATCACCTGTCCGGCAAAACCTGCGAACAGGATTCGCCATCCGCATGCGGCGATCCGCCATCTCCATGCGCGCCTGGGCAACTCTGCTCGAACGGGGAATGCAAAGATGACTGCGATTCCAGCATGATCCGATGCATGCGCGACTCTTACACCGCAGTCTGCATCGACCCGCAATCGGACAACACCTTCTGCGGCGCAGATGCCCAGTGCCAGAATTATAAGACATGTGCCTCAGGTCAGAATTGCCTGAACGGTCAATGCATACAGACTTCCTGCCCAAACTCATCGGAAACGCTCTGCGCAAATGCGTGCGTGAACCTGTATGCCGCAGATGCTCAGAACTGCGGCTCATGCGGCTATGTCTGCGCCAACCATCCGCAAAGCCATGCGACCTCCAACACATGTTTGAAGGGCAAATGCCAATTCCAGTGCGAAGCTGGATATACCAATTGCGGCACGCCCGACCTTCCGAACTGTATCCCCACATCCAATTTTAATACAGACTCGAACAATTGCGGCAGCTGCGGTCACACATGCGCAGCAAAGGATGAGTTCTGCCAAGCCGGCACTTGTGTCAAATCGACCTGCAACAACAGCTGCCTATACAACAACCAGTGCATTAATGAAACAAATCACTGCGGCATCTCGTGCACAGACTGCAGCGCGCTTTCCAATGTTTCGAGCAGCACCTGTGATTCATCTGGCCAATGCAAGATTAATTCATGCAACGCCAGCGCACATCTATATAACAACACCTGCGAACCGGACTCCCAGGCCAACTGCGGCAGTCATGACAACGCCTGCGCGGCGCTCATCACCGGATGGGCAAACGGCACGTGCACAGACAAGCAATGCAGAGCCACTGCGTGCAAAGCCAGCTATCATCTCTACAACAACACCTGCGAACCAGACAGCGATAGCCACTGCGGCAGCCACGGCAATGCCTGCGCTCATGGCGAAACTTGCCAGAATAAGACATGCAAATGCCCGGGCGGATATACGACAATCAACAATGTCAAAGCCGCATGCATCTCTTCGGCCGAAGATTTTTTGAGCTTCCGCAATGCGATCAATGAAGGCAAAAACTGGCCTTCCGACAATGATAACGCCACCTTTGCGCTGACGCGCAACATCGATCTCGGCACCCAGAATAGCTGGGTCGGCACAGGTACAGGCGCTCATCCTTTTTCGGGAACAATTCTCGGCAATGACAAAACGCTATCGGGCACACTGAAATGCAATGCCGAGTATTGCGGTATCTTTGGATTAATCAAGGCCGAAAGCTCAAACAAGGCGAAATTCCAAGACCTGAAACTCTCAGTCAGCATTTCATCCAGTTACGATACTGTCGGCGGTCTGGCAGGAAAGGCCACTCATGCAGAATTTTCCAACATCACCGTCAGCGGCACAGTTTCTGGGAAAAACAAAGTCGGCGGCATGATCGGCATGATAGAGAACGGAAGCGTTTCAAACGTCACCTCAAGCGCATCCGTTACGGCTACTGCGCAGATATCAGGCGGCATCATCGGGATGCTGTCAGGAACAAGCGTCACGAACAGCAGCGCATCCAGCAAAACAGTAGCTGCAAGCGGAATCGCCGGCGGCCTCATCGGTCAGGGTGGAGGCGGCTCCATCAGCGATTCACACGCCTCAGGCAATGTGAACGGTGCATCAAGAAACTATTATGGCGGTCTCATCGGCATAAGCAGTGGCTTAGTAATTACGCGTTCCTATGCCACATGTATCCTCTCAGCGATGGGCACTTGCGGCGGTCTGGCAGGCTCATTCACAGGCGGAAGCATCCAGGCGTCCTATTATAACAGCAATATCACCTGCGGGGGCGCATCCGGCGGTCTCATCGGTGAACAAAAAACCGGCACATCCATAATCAAATCTGGCGCCTTCGGGAACATATCGGGCTATCCTGCCGGGGGTCTCGTCGGCTATATCGCTACAAACACGCAGTCAATATCCATCCAGAACAGCTTTGCTGTAGCACGCCTGTCGGGTGACACAAAGAGCGGCTTGGTCGGCACCTCCGACGCTTCCCATTCGTCTGGTTCAACCCTCAACTGCAACTGGATAGCCTCTGTCTTTACGAACTCGCAAAATACTGCTGCTGTCTGCTACGGCTCACAAACGTTCAGTCAAACTGCCCCCAACTTCGTCTATAATCAGACATATCAAACGGCCACAGATAAGAACTACACAAGCACGTCTTCGCTATTCACACTGAGCAACAACACGCCCACGACCAATGGCACGGCGATGCTCAATGCGCTCAAAGCCAACTGTTCCAATGGCAACTGGCTGTCAAAGACTTGCTCTATTCCTGGTTATGGCACCTATACCCTGCCGATGCCTGGCATCACCCCGAACAACTGCCACTGACCAGTTCTCGCGAAGCCTGCGGCAAAACATGCGCCGATGCGCTGCCGCAGCTCTGCGTCTGAGCATTTCCTGACGCGACTGCCTCAAGCCATCCTGCATCATCTTTCGTTGCGCGCGATTGCTTCCCGCAGTGCTGATTTGTCGCATCGTGCGATTGCTTCCCGCAGTTGATATGAAATAACGCGCCGTATTGCCGCAAAGCGGCAATAGGCCGAAAGGCGGCGCGTATCCGCGTTCACGCGGATAGCGGCGCGCAAAAAAAAGCGCCACAGCCCATCGGACTGCAGCGCTTCAAGCCTGATTGAAGGCTCTTCTAGTACACGACTTCCATGATATCGCGTCCGAGTGTCGAGATCAGGGAGATCAGAGAGAGCTCGGACTGAATGCCGGATGTGATGTATGCGATCGAAGCGGATGCGACATTGTTGCGCGCATTGCTGACATCGATGAAAGTCGATGCGCCGTTTTTGTAAGCCGCTTCATTGAGCTGGAGGGCTTCGCGCGCGAGCTCGACCTGGCGCTTGGCATTATCGACGCTGAACAGTGCCGAATAATATTCGCGTTTGGCTTTGCGAACGGCCATGCGCGTCGAATTTTCGGTAGACTGGATTGCGAGATCGGTAGAAAGCATCGACGCTTTCCGCTCGTCGAGCACACCGAATTTTGAATAATCGAAAAGAGGGATGGAAATCGAGACGCCCATCGTCCAGGAGCCGGACCCAGACCAGTCATTCTTGCCGTTCATCCAGACATCGCTCCAGGTGTAATCATATTTCCAGAAGCCTGAAACAGTCGGGAAGAAGCCGGCAATGGCCGCGTTGAGGTTGAGGCGGTTGACATCCTGAGTCATGCGGTTGATTTTAAGTGTCCTGTTGGCCGCGAGTGCTTCATTTTCGAGCTCTTCATCACTCGTGATGCCGACGCCTTTGAGATGCGTGGGCTGAGGCACGGGCAGGCCGTCCGTATTGAGGAGATTCGCGAGCGCATCGCGAGCCGTTTCATAAGACCAGATGGCATCAATCAAGGACTGGCGCTGTTTTTCGACGGCAAACTGAGCCTGAATGACGGAGAGCTTGACATCGGCGCCGCGATCATAGCGGCCCTGAGCCAGCGAGAGCTGATCGAGTGCGGATTTGAGCTGGACGCGCTGGACCTTGACGACTTCCCCGCAGAGCAAAGCCGCCATATAAGCCTGTGCAACGCCTGCGAGGAGCTGCTGACGTCCATTCTCGATGCCGAGTTCGGTGATGCTGGTCGCTTCATCGAGCATGCGGAGCTGGAACCATCCGGCGACATTGACGATCGAGAGACCGACAGTGACGCCAAAAGCGAGCGAATCCTGAACCATCGCGCTCGGGATCTGCTCGGAAGCGGTGACCATGCCATCGCCGAGCTGCTTGATCGCGCCGGACATCAGGGCTGCTGTCGGATCTGTCGAGCCGCCCATCTGCTCCCCGATTTTGGAAAACGTCTGTCCGACGCTCGAGACGGCGGAACGCGTCGAAGCCGTGCCATCAACCGGCGTGCCGAGATGCGCCCACGAGAGAGAGGCGGAGATGTTCGGCAAGAGCATCGCCCACGCCTGCTTGAGCTGAGCACGCGCCGTATCGAGCTGTACGCGCGCGCTCGCAAGGTCGATGTTCTTTTCATCGGCCATCAGCAGTGCTTCTTTGAGCGTCATTGCCGGCCCCGGCTTGATCTCGCTGAGCTCGGAAATCTGCTCGACCTGAGCCGCCAAAAAATTCTCCCCGGGCAATCCCTGCTGGACATGCGGACGCTCCGGAAGATCGGCATCGTGCGTCGCCTCAAGCGTGCTGCGCGCAGCCTGAGCATTCTTATCCGTCTGAGCGCCTACGCTCGGATCAATGACCGATGGATCATAAAAATCCCTGGAATCATTGGCGTTGATATCCTGCCATGTCAGTTCTTTGGTTCCCGAAGCACCAGGCGCTGCATCCTGAGCATAAGACGTCGTGGCTGCCATGCCTGCGGCCAGCACCACAGAACCGATCAAAAGCTTCTTATGTCTGATATTCATATATCTTGAACTCCATTGAGCTCGAAGGTCAATAAGCTTCTCCGGCATGGAACGCAAAGTCATCTGGCTTCTATTTCATGCCGGAACGCATTTAATTAAGCATTGTCTCCAACCGGTTTTCTGCTGTCAGCCAGTTCCTGCGCCTCAGCAGCTTTTTCAGCTTCGGCTTTCTGACGTGCTCTGGCCTCAGCCTGATGAATCTCAGCCAGAGAGCGGTCATCTTCAACTTCAAATTCCTGGATCTCGCGGTTCTTCGAAGCGAGGAACGTGTACATCACGGGCACGAAGAAGAGCGTGAAGAAGGTCGAGAGCGTCAAGCCGCCGATGACGGACGTGCCCATGCCGGACCAGATTTCGGAACCTTCGCCGATCTGCGCCGCGAGCGGGATCATCGAAAGGATCGTCGTGAGCGCCGTCATCAAGACCGGGCGCATACGCGTGCGGCCAGCGTTGACGACTGCCGTGACCTTGTCCATGCCCCGGTCGCGGTTCTGGTTAGCCGCATCGACCAAAACGATACCGTTGTTGACGACGATGCCGGCCAGCATGATCAGACCGATCAGGCCTGCCATATCGATGGTACGCCCAGTAATCGCAAAGATACCGACGACGCCGATGACTGCAAGCGGGATCGTAAAGAGCACGATGAACGGCTCGCGATAGCTCTCAAACTGCGAGGCCATGACCATGAAGACCAGAATAATCGAGATGCCGAGCGCGACAATCAGATATTTGAAGGAGTCCATAAAGTTCTCGGCCGTACCGGAAATGCTGTAGAACCACTCAATCTTCTCCCCATCCGGCTTGTTCTTGTCGATTTCCATCTGCTCGTGCAGATAGGCTTCCATCTCATCGATCGTCTTTTTGAGGTCTTTCTTCTGAACCTTGCCATTCTCATCCACATAAGTGTTCGCGAGCGTCAGGCTGACTTTCTGATATCGCTGCTGATTTTTGCGGTCAATCTGCGTCGGAGCGAGGTTTTCATAGACATGCGCGACCGTGCTCAGGGGGACAACACCGCCGGACTGCGTCTGAATCGGCATATTCTCGACTTCGTGAATATCATTGCGGAAGGAGCGGTCATAGCGCACGACGATATCATATTCATCGCCGTCTTCGAGGTACTGGCTGGCTTCAAGCCCGCGGAAGAAGATAGTCACAAGCGTCGAGACGGTATTTGTCGTCAGGCCGAGCTCGGACATCTTTTCGCGGTCATAGTCGATCTGGATCTGCGGTTTCTGCTCATCGACAGAGAGCTTGACTTCGGCGATATCCGGACGGGTGAGCGCATAGCGCTTGATTCGGTTAGTGATTTCTCGCGTGACCTGGATATCATCGAGATAGACTTCGATATCAATATCGCCGCCATTGCCGCCGCCAGGGCCGCCACGGCCTGCGACCTGATAGGTCAGACCGGGCACGTCTTTGAGCGCCGCACGCGTCTTGTCCATGATCTCATTGACGCCGCGATCGCGGAATTTCGGATCGACGAGCTTGACGCGGATCGTCGCAGAGTTGACGCCGTTCGAGAAAATTGAGCTCATACCGGAGTCTGATGCACCGGAGTCGATGCTGATCATCTTGCGCTCATCGGCAGGAACGACCTGCTCGATAATCTTGGCGACATCCTTGGCGACTTCATACGTCGAACGCGCGTCCGTCCCCATTTCGGTCTGAATCTTCACGGACATGAAGGAGTCGTCCGAGTTGGGCATGAATTCCATCGGGATTTTTGTAAATCCCCAGCACGAAACGGCAAACAGCCCTACGACAAATACCAGGACACCCCAGCGATGCCTGATTGCAGAGCGAAGGAAATTCTCGTATCCCTTGCGGAGGCGGTTCATGAAGGTGCCTGCTTCTGCTTCATCGAGTTCCTCAAGATTATCGACTTCCTGTTTGGAATTTTTCTGCACAGATTTGGCAAATCTGGGGCTGCTGAGCATGTAATAAGCGAGCATCGGGACGAACGTCACTGCCACGAGCAGGGAGATGACGAGCGCGCCGCAGATTGTCAGGGACATGTCGCGGAACATCATGCCCGCGATTCCCGGCACGAACAGGATGGGCAAGAACACGGCAATCGTCGTCAGCGTCGAGGCCGTGATGGCCATCATGATCTCGCGCGCACCGCGAACGCACGACTGGAATGCCGTGTCGCCCTCTTCGTGATGCCTGAAGATATTTTCGAGCGTGACGATCGCGTTGTCGACGAGCATACCGACTGCCAGAGAAAGACCGGCGAGCGAAATGACGTTGAGCGTCATGCCAAGGCCCGCCATGAACGCGAATGTGCCGAGCAAAGAAACTGGGATTGCCGTCGCAACGATCAGCGATGTCGTGACACTGCGGAAGAATGCCAACAGCACGAAGAACACGATCACGACCGCGAGCACACATGTCTCTTCGAGGTTTGAAATCGATTTCTGGATGAACTCCGCCTGGTTGTTGATGAGCTTATAATCCAGTTCAGGCTCATCCTTCATGATCACGGGCAGCGCCTCGAGCACGCCGTTCGCGGCATCGACCGTATTCGCGCCGGACTGCTTGCTGACAAGCATCAGCACGGATGTCTTGCCGTTCGATTCTGTAAAGCGCCGTGACTCTTCGACTGAATCTTCGATCTCCGCGACATCGCGCAGACGGATCGGGATCATATTGCCCTTTTCATCCGCACCGGCGCTGATCAGCGCTTCCCCGATTTCCTCGACGGACTTGAACTTGCCAGCCGTCTGGATGCTCAGGTCGCGCCCGGACGCCTCGATATAGCCGCCGACGGACTGCGAGTTCTCCGCCGCGATCACGCCATAAACAGCCGTCGCAGAGATGTTATAAGCCTCAAGTTTCTGCGGGTTGAGGCGGACATGAATCTGGCGAAGCTCCCCGCCGCCGATATCTACCGAAGAGATGCCTTCGACGCGCTCAAGCCTTGGCTTGATGCGCTTATCAGCGATATGACGGATTTCCGATGCCGGCAGATCGCCCGTCAGGTTGAACATGACGATCGGCTGCATCGACGGGTCCATCGCGATGACGTACACGGCATCCACTGCATCCGGCAGGGTGCCTTTCACCAGGTCGAGCTTGTTTCGGGTATCGATCTCGGCCTGTTTCATATCATAGCCCCAGTCGAACTCCAGCGTGACCATGCTGACGTTCTGCTTGGAGGTCGACATGACATTTTTAACGCCGGTCACGGAAACGGCCGTCTCCTCAATCGGGCGAGAGATCAGCGTCTCGATATCGGCAGGGCTGGCTCCGACGTATGTCGTCATCGCAATGATATAAGGAATATCCATATCCGGATACAGATCAAGCTGGAGCCTGTTAAACGACAAAATACCGAGCAGGATGACGAAGATGAACAACATCGTCATCGTGACGCGGTTCTTTACGGAATACCCAGGTATACTCATTATGGCCTCTATATGGATTAAAGCGCACCGTCCACAGACAAGCGCACTTATTCAATATTAATACGGAAGGAACACCGCGCCCGGCTTGCGCAAAAATCTAAAAAGGCGCGCAAACTCAATTTCTGCGCGCCTCATCTGAATGCCTCGGCCCTCGGGTCTGCCCACCCTTTGATGGACTGCCCCGAGTCAGTCAAAGGGCCTGCTGCGCCCGGACGTGATCTCACGAACCCTCAACAGGAGCCTTCGCCGGTTCCACGACTGCCGCAGCTGCCGGTGTATCCTGAGGTGCCGGAATATTCTCCGCCGCCGGTGCCGGAACAGGCTCAGCAGCCGAAGGCTGAACATTGGCCACCGCCGTATTTCCAGAATTGACCTCGTGGACCCTGTCGCCGTCTTTGAGCGCATGCTGGCCGCGAACAATCAGCTTGTCGCCATTTTTCAGGCCTTTCAAGACCTCAAGCACATTCCCGCTATATTCGCCGACTTCGATATCGACGGCCTTTGCCGTCATGTCGGGCTGAAGGACATAGACCCTGCGGAGCGTCTGTCCCAGCTTCTGCTGCGCCAAAAGCTCGGGATCCAAAATCGCAGCCTTGGGCGGGATCACGATCGCATCGTTCGTCGTCTCAAGGCTCAGTTCCGCGCGTGAATACATGCCTGGCTTGAATTTATACTGATTCGTAGATGCCACGCGCTCATTCTTAAACTCAGCCTCGACCGTGTTCGTGCGCGAGGAAGCATTCACATACGGCATGATGCGCGTGATGTGCGCCGTGAATTCCTGCCCGGGATACGCGTCAAAGCGGAGGCTGACTTCTTTGCCAAGCTTAAGATAGGGCGTATCCTCTTCGTTCACGTTGAGCGTCACCTTGAGCGTCTCCATGTCATTGAGGATGCAAAGCGGCATCGCCGATGAAGCGATATCGCCCACTTCCGCGCTCTTGTTGCTGATCACGCCCGATATCGGCGCAATCACCTTTGCATAGTTCAAGCTCAGCTTCGTCTGTTCCTGTGTCGCAAGCAGCTGCTGTTTCGTCGCCTGAAGCGTCGTCACGCCATCGCTAGCCTGGTCATACTGCTGGCGGCTCACGATGTTCGACTCATACATGCTCTTCACACGCGCGAGCTCGCGTTGCGCCGCCTTCAGCTGCGCATCCACGCTGCGAATCTGCGCGTTGAACGCCTCAAGGCCCTTTTTGTTGACCTCATTCCTGATCAGCGCGATCACGGCATCTTTCTCGACAAAATCACCATTTTCCCACGGAAACTCAAGAATGCGCTCTGTCGCAAGCGGAATCACCTTCACCTGCTTGGCCGCAGACACATTGCCCACATAAGCGCGCTTGCGCGTAAAGCTCGTCGTCGTCACTGTCGTCGTCTCAACCGCAACATCGAGCACAGTCTCGCTCATTGCGCCGGACGACTCTTCTTCTTTTTGGCATCCGGACATAAAAAGTCCCAGCGAAAGCGCCAAGAGGATGCCTGCCTTCAATATTTTCGTATTTCGCATAAAAATAATGCCTCCTATGCTCTAGTCCCCCTGGGCATTTTTACTCAAACAGACCTACGATGCAAGAAAAATAACTACATGTCTTCTAATATACCCCTATATGGCATATCAGAATTTCTGTCGTTAAAACATTTGCCCAATCGGAATTATTCCATCTATTTTGACTCGCCTATCGCCTGACGGCGATACGGCTTCGCCGCGCCGGCTATCGCAAGCGATACGCCGCCGCCACACCGTTTCGACCCTCCAGATCCTTCTCCGAAATGCAATCCGTGCATTCCGCCTAGTTACAACAAATGGCACATCTATGAAAGAAAAACTCGTTCACATCCGACGAACGCTCCACCAGCATCCAGAACTCGGTTTTCAGGAACACTGGACATCGGATTTCCTCGCGGAACACCTCTGCGCACTCGGCCTTGAAGTCCATCGAGGCATTGCGGAGACCGGCATCGTCGCGCTCGCAAAAGGCAAAGATCCGGAACTGCCAGCCATCGGTTACCGCGCAGACATGGACGCGCTCCCGATCTCGGAAAAGACAGGCCTGCCTTTCGCGTCCACGAACGGCTGCATGCACGCCTGCGGCCATGACGGCCACATGACCGTCGCGCTCGGCGTGGCAGAAAAGATCGCAAGCGCCCCACTCTCGCACACCGTCGCCTTCGTCTTCCAGCCCAACGAAGAAGGCGCGCCCGGCGAAAAGCCGACAGGCGCAGACGCTATGTGCCAGACAGGTTTCCTCGAAACATTCAACATCTCGCGAATGGTCGCGCTCCACACAGACCCCACGCTCCAGACCGGCCTCATGGGCATCTGTGACGGCTGTTTATGGGCCGCGAGCGGACGCTTCGTCATTCACATCCAAGGCGATGCCAGCCACGCCGCATATCCAGAACGCGGGCACGACGCCATGCTCGCGGCAGCCGCGCTCGTGCAGGCCGTCTATCTCGCAAAGGCAAGACAGCGGAAAATCGACATGGAAGTCATATCGTTCTGCCAGCTCACTGCCGGGCATGCCTTCAACGTCATCGCCCCGAGCGCCGACCTCGAAGGCATCATACGCGCCCCCTCGCGCAAAAATCTTGACCAGATGGCCGATCTCATCAGGAACTGCGCGGCAGCCATAGACCTGCAGTTCGGCACACATACAACCGTCGAGCGATTTTACGGCGCCCTCCCCGTCATCAATGACCACGATCTCACGACAATCGCCCGAAATTGCTGGAAAGATGTCGGCATCGAGGTCAAAATGAACCTCGCTAGCGAAGACTTTTCCTATTTTTCAGAAAGAATCCCGTCCTTCTTTGCCATGATGGGAATACGCCCGAAAGACAGAGACGCCATCCCGCCCTCGCATGCAGAGGACTTCTTCCTCGACGAAGAAGCCCTTCTGCCGGCAGTCGAAGCCATGGACATGCTCCTGCGCGCACTTGACAAGACCTGAGGCTCACGGCAACTCCCACTTCCGGCTTGCCACAACCACAGAAGCTTGTTATACGCCCCGCAAATCACTACAAAATCGAGGGGGTAGCGGCGTATTTGCAAAGCAAATAGCCGCGAAGGGGGAGTCTTCCCCCACCCAAGCCAAAATGCCCAGCGTCCTCAAACGCCCTCGATACAGACCCTCACTCCCTGGGCATCCCCATTTGCCCACAAGCAGCATTGAAATACCATGCATACAGGTCTCGATTATGCCATCCCAAAGACCCCAGAAACCTGAAAACAAGCCAGACAACGCCCTCAAAATCCCCCAAAATTCCGAGGCGGAGCTTTCCGTACTCGGCAGCATGCTGCTCGACAGCTCGACCATCGACACCGTCAACGAAACAATCACACCGGATGACTTCTACAACGAGCTCAACCGACAGATTTTCATCGCCATCAAGACACTGCATGAGGCAAACAAGCCTGTCGATCTTGCGACGCTGTACGGGCAGCTGCAAAACCTGAAGCTACTCGACGACGCAGGCGGCATCGGCTACCTAACAAATCTTGTCCAGCGCCTGCCTTCTGCACAGAACGTGATCAGATACGCAAGGCTCATCAAGGATACCGCGCTGCTCAGAACAGTCATACAGATCTCGGACAAAGCCCGTGTTCAAGCCCAGCTCCCGATGGATTCCGTCACTGATTTCATCAACGACCTCAACCAGAAAGTCTTTCAGCTCACGATCGCCGACGCAAACCGCTCCTACTACACCGCAAAAGAAGTCATGGAGTCGACGTTCCAGCTGCTCGAGACTCTGCACGAAAACAAAGACCAGCTGCCCGGCGTCAGCTCCGGCTTCAGAGATTACGATGCGATGACAGCCGGGTTCAAGCCCGGCACGCTGACCATTCTCGCCGCACGCCCCGCTATGGGCAAAACGGCTCTGGCACTCAATTTCCTCGCCAATGCGGCTGTCGACAAGCGCGTCCCATCTGCCTTCTTCTCACTTGAAATGACAAAGGAAGAGCTCGGCAACCGACTGCTCTCCTCGCGCGCAAGGGTCACCGGAGAATCCATACGCACCGGAAAAATGACAGATCAGGAATGGGCACGGCTTGTACGAAGCATGGAGGAACTCATGCACGCGCCGATTTTTGTCGACGAAACGCCGGCCATCTCGATCACAAAACTCGCTGCCAAAGCGCGCAGGCTCAAAACAGAACATGATCTCGGCCTGATCGTCATCGACTACCTTCAACTCATGACCGGAAGCACTTACACGCCCTCTCGTGAGCAGGAGATTTCTGAAATCAGCCGCTCGCTGAAAGGGCTTTCCAAAGAGCTCAAGCTCCCGATCATCGCGCTCGCACAGCTCAACCGAGGCGTCGAAGCAAGAAACGACAAACGACCGATGCTCCAGGACCTCCGTGAATCCGGCGCCATCGAGCAGGACGCCGACGTCATCAACTTCATCTATAGAGACGACTATTACAACAAACAGTCACAGAAACCCGGCATCTCGGAAATCATCATCGCCAAGCAGAGAAGCGGAAAGACGGGGACCGTTGAGCTCAAATGGCTCGGGCAATACACCCTGTTTGAAAATCCGCCCATCGACCCAGACAGCGTTTATTGAGCCTTTTGCGCAAAAATACTTGATAAAACCAGAAAAGTCGTTAGAAGTTTCGCCCCCGGTAAGTATCTTTACTTATCTCTGCATCTTTACCAAAGGATTACAAAATGGGCGAAATATCGCTTGAAATATTTGCACAGGCCGAACTCCCCACGCAGTTCGGCTCGTTTACGATTGTGGCATTCAGCCGAGGCGCAGAGCGTATCGACGATGTCGCGATTGTTCGCGGCGATCTTCGTGATCAGGAAAATGTCCCTACCCGGCTGCATTCCGAATGCCTGACGGGCGATGTCTTCCACTCCCTGAGATGCGACTGCCGCCAGCAGCTCGAAGCGGCCCAGCGCCATTTCGCGCAACTTCCGAAGGCGCTTATCCTCTATATGCGCCAAGAAGGGCGAGGCATCGGACTCGCGAACAAGATTGCCGCATACCATCTCCAGGAACAGGGGCTTGATACCGTCGATGCAAACATCCATCTCGGTTTTGACGACGACCTCCGCTCCTATGATGTCGCTGCCGCCATGATCCGCGCCCTCGGCGTCAAATCGATCGATCTCTATACGAACAACCCGCGAAAAATCGACGGCCTGCGCTCCTACAATATCGTCGTCTCCGGAAGAGAACCCATCATCATCGAACCAAATGAATTCAATGACCGCTATCTGCGCACCAAACAGCAGCGAAGCGGCCATCTGCTTAACCTCAAGTCATGAGCCTATCTCGCCCTCTGCATCGCCGAAGACAATGCGATTCAGAGGGCTTTTCTTATAAAATAGGGAGTTTTGTTCATGTCACTCACCATTGCTGATCTGTATAGAAAAAAAGAATCTGGCGAAAAAATCACCATGATCACCACGTATGATGCAACGTTCGCGCGACTTGTCGAAGCGGCAGGCATCGACATGATCCTCATCGGCGACAGCCTTGGCAACGTCATGCAGGGGCGCGGCAGCACGCTCGCGGTCACGCTTGATGACGTGATTTACCACGCGCAGTGCGTCATGCGCGGATGCACCACCCCTTTCGTTGTCACCGACATGCCTTTCGGAAGCTATCAGGCATCTGACGATGACGGCGTTCGCGCGGGCATTCGCATTCTCAAAGAATCCGGCTGCCATGCCGTCAAGCTTGAAGGCGGCATGCGATGTGTTCCGCTTGTCAAAAGACTCGTAGATGCCGGCGTCCCCGTCATGGGGCATCTCGGCCTGACACCGCAGTCTGTCAATACGCTCTCTGGCTACCACGTCCAGGGAAAAGCCGACAAAGATGCGGAAACGCTCTTCAATGACGCTTTGGCACTCGAAAAAGCCGGCGCATTTTCGATCGTCCTCGAATGCGTGCCCAGATCCCTCGCCGAGAGAGTCCAGAAAGCCCTCTCTGTTCCCGTCATCGGCATCGGCGCCGGTCCGGACACGGCTGGCCAAGTCCTCGTCCTACAAGATATGCTCGGGCTTTCTCTCGGCAAAAAAGCAAAATTCGTCCGTCAGTTCGGAAATCTCGGAGATATGGTCATCGATGCCTTCAAATCATACGTCTCATGCGTCAAAGACGGCACCTATCCGAGCGACAAAGAATCCTATCACTGAGGAGGGCCGACACCATGACTGTACAGACACAAATCATCCGAGATGCCCAGAAACTCTCAGAATTCGCGCACCAAGCCCAGAAATCTGGCAAAACCATCGGCCTTGTTCCCACCATGGGATACCTTCATGAAGGCCATCTCTCCCTGATCCGCGCCGCGCGCCAGAAAGCCGATGTCGTCATTGTCAGTGATTTCGTCAATCCGACGCAGTTCGGCCCCACCGAAGATTATGCGACCTATCCGCGTGACGAGCAGGCAGATCTCGAAAAATGCCAGTCCTGCGGCGCTGACGTGCTGTTCATCCCGACTGTGGAAACGCTCTATCCGAACGGCCAGGACTCCACATGGGTCGAAGTCAGCAAAATGGGCAATATACTTTGCGGCGCCACACGCCCTGGCCACTTCCGGGGGGTCGCCACTGTCGTCACGAAGCTTCTCTGGCTCAGCCGCGCCGACTATGCTTTCTTTGGCGAAAAAGACTACCAGCAGCTCACGATCCTCAGACGAATGGCTCAGGATCTCGGCTGCCCCACCAAGATCATCGGCATGCCGCTCGTCAGGGAAGCTGACGGTCTCGCGATGAGTTCGCGCAATGTCAGGCTCACGCCAGATCAGAGGAAACAGGCGCTTTCGCTGTCACAGGGACTCAAAGCCGCACGCGAACGCTTCCAAAATGGCGCCAGATCGGTCCGCGAGCTCACTCAGGCCGCGCAGGACATCATTCAGGCACAAAAGGATACGGCAATCCAGTATATCTCCATCGCTGATCCGGATTCACTCGATATCTTTACGGATACCGTCCCCGAACACGCAATCATGCTGCTCGCGGTCAAAGTCGGTGCCGTCAGGCTTATCGACAACATGAGGCTCGACTGATACAATGCCCGACCGTGTTCATGACATGGCCGGGCATTTCTGATGCATGCCCGAAGCTCTGCACAGACTATTGTCGAAACCATGCGCTTGCTTTGATCACAGAAGAAAATTCCGGTAAGCGCATGTGTGTGACAAACATGCTGTACAAGCGCAGCCAGGCTGTGCAAACATCTGAAAAACCGTACAAATATCCAATCTTTCAGCCCCAAATGGCCTTTTCATAACCGGGACTATATATGGCAAAAAATTCCAATAAAACCAAAGGATTACAGCCAAAAGCGTCGAAATCTTCTTCGTCTTCCAAAGTCCCCGTGCCCCCAAAACAAGACGCGCCGTCACAGCCTCCGGCCATCACTGTGCAACCACAGCACATGCAGATGCGAACCGTTGTCGGGACAATTCGTATCCACCTGTTTGAAGAACTGCTGCGCCCGGCTTTCATCAGTTTCGACCACCGCAGAGATGATGAACCCTTGCGGCAGCTCATCGAAAGCATCGTGACCTCGATCGCCATGCGGGATGCCTACGACGGTTACAGAAAAATTGATGATATCTGCCAGCGCTATCTCTACTACCTCGAAAGCATCCGGAGCCCGAACACAAAATCGTGGGAAATGCTCGAAAACTCAGCCCTCTGCGACTACTGGCGCACACAGGCTTTTCTCACGCTCATTCGCGAATCCAACGCCATCTTCGATCTTCTTCTGCCCGATTCCCAGCCGCCCCTTCCGCAGGCAAGATCATTCAAACAGACTGAATTTCTGAACGGCATACGCTCTGTCCTCAACCCAAACCTCGACATACACACGCCACTTGTCCGTGAGACACTGCCTGCAAAAGATCTCTACGACTTTGCTTACGGCATCAGTTTTCCCTACATCGGTTTCAATTCAGAACGGATTTTCCGCCTCCAGCACATGGCCAGCGATTCGGATATCCAAGTCAGCCATGACTTCGCGCTTGCAAATGAAGCGAGCACATCACTGCTCGCTGACGTTGCAGAGGGCGCGCTCAAAGACGCTCTGTTCAGGGATCTGCTCTTCTCACAGCATCACAAGTTTTACGACGAGTTTCTATGCGCATTCGCGCCAAATGAAAAATTGCCCGAAGCGCTCACCAAAGAATTCCGCCAGAGATTCCGCTTCGACAAAGCCTATCAGGCAGCCTACGACACGCTTGCAGACGGCAATGCGATCACAAAACAGCTCCATCGAGCATCCAGGCTCGAATACCACGACCTGAACGCTTTCGGCGCCTTCCTCTCAATCCTGCGCCAGGCTCAGAAGCAAAACCTCGGAGTCTATATCTTTCATTATGTCGGATAGCTTCAGTCAATAAAAAAGCGCCTTTCGGCGCCTTTTTATTATTTTTCGATATCCGCGATTTCTTTGGGAAGATCAGCCGTGAGCACCACTGGCCCATTTTCCGTAATGAGCACGTCATCCTCAATGCGGACACCAATGCCACGATATTTTTCAGGCACGCGCACATCATCCACCGTAAAATAAAGCCCCGGCTCGACGGTGATCACCACCCCGGGCTGCAGCATAGCCGGCGCATCATCGCCACGGCCGTAGGCAATGCCCACATCATGCGTATCCATGCCGAGATAATGGCTGGTGCCGTGGAAATAGTATGCAAAGTCCAGATTCTTTTCCAAGATCTCCTTCGGCGGCTCAGCAATGATGCCGAGCGCGTGAAGCCCTTCCGCAAACACTTCCCGCACACGTTCATGCGGGCTCTTCATGTGGTTGCCGACAACGCACATCTTGATTCCTTCTTTCTGAGCCTTGAGCACGAGCTCATAGATTTCCCGCTGCGCTTCCGTAAAGCGGCCGTTCACAGGATAGGTGCGTGAAATATCGCCGGCATAATAATCGACCTCAGCACCAGCATCGATCAGTATCAGGTCACCATCCGCAAGCCTGTCGCGATTGGCTTCATAGTGCAACGTCGTCGCATGCGCGCCGCCTGCGCAGATCGAGCCGAAGCTCTCTCCGATTGCACCGCGCGCGCGAAAACCGTGCTGAAGCGTCGCTTCGACTTCCCATTCGCCTATACCGGGCCTGAGCATCCTGCAGACATCCTTAAACCCTTCCACGCTCACAGCTGCTGCACGCTTCATCGCCTCGATCTCGGCCGCATCTTTGATGCGGCGCATCTCCCCAGCAATATCTCGGAGATCGACGAATGACCTGGGGCCTTCCGAAGCATGGCGCCCGCGATGCCGCAGCATCTCCACGACGCTGAAAAGCAACGGCGAAAGCGAAGCTGACTGCGAAAAATCAAAGTAGACATTGTCGAGAGAGAACAGAAGCTCCTTGAGCTTGTCCTTCAGCGTCGCGATATCGAACGCCTCATCCGCACCAAACCGGGACACTGCGCCCTCGCAGCCATAGCGCGGCCCAACCCAGCGCTCGCGCTCCGGATCACGCGGAAGCACGAACATAACCATGCGCTTCTGCTGATCCGCGCTCAATATCACAGCGACAGCACCTGGCTCGTCCATCCCGCTGAAATAGAGCATGTTGGAATCAGCGCGATAGGCATAATCCTGGTCACCCGTCTTGTGCGCCGGTTCTGGATTCATCAAAATAGCTGCAGACTTCGGAAGCAGCGCTTTGGCAAGGCGTTCACGCCGACCGGCATAATCCATCGCACTCATGGTCAAGCCTCCTCATCCCCCTCGGAATCATCCTCCCCGCTGCCATACACAAGCGTCGTAGAGGCACTGCCGGCCATTGCTGCCATGCGCCTGAGGATATCGTTCGGATCATCAGATGCTGACGAAGGCGCTGCGCTCCCCGGCTCTCCGGAGATGACAGAGGATGACGCCTCGCTGTCCTCAGCCTCAGCACCGGCATCTTCGCTCTCGGAAGCCTCCGACTGTGCCGGCTGAGCCACGATCGATCTGGAGGACGAACCGCCCGCTGCTGCCATGCGCTTGATCAGGTCTTCTGCCCGCGCGATTTCCTGGCGATATGCCGTTTTTTCTTCTTCTGTCATCTCGTGTCCATCAGTCCCCGAAACAGACTGCCCCGCTGCATGAGAAACGACCTCCCCGGATGACGCCGCCTGGCTGCCTGCATTGCGCGCGCGGACCTCTAGCCCTTTGGCCCTTGCAAACTCAATCATCCGCTCCTGCATCTCTGAGGATTTCGGGAACGGCGTCCCGGACAGCTTCTTGTCAATCAGATCGACATAAAATTCAGCGACGACCTGCCCTTTTTCCGCATCGGCCACGAAAAACTTGCGCGCAGCTTCCAGCATCTCCGTTTCTTTTTCCTTGTCCCCAAGACGGTCGCACGTCTCGGAATACTGAAGCTGAAGCATCGCGCGTTCAGGACCGCGCACACGGTCGAGAAGATCGTCCATAAAGCGAAGGGATTCCGAGAGGACCTCGTCGCATTTGCTCTTTTTCCCCATCTTGTCATAAACAGCCGCAAGCTGCTCGCAGATCGCGATATGCGTCTCCCCTTCCGAATTCGCGCGAATCGCCTCAAGAAGCTCCACGGCGCGCTCAAGACGCTCACCGCGCTTGAAGTAGATCGATGCTGCCGCGGCTGCTGAATTCTGATCAAATGTAATCTTTTTCGTCTGGGGATTCACCTGCCAGTACAGACGGTTGACGGTCTCATAGCACTCGAGCGCCCTCTCCTCGTCCCCGCTTTCCATATACAGCCGGCCAGCAAGGCGCTGCACTGAAATATCGTTAGGTATCGAATCGAGCAATGCCTCAACTGCCGCGATGCCCGATTCATAATCCTTAGAAATCAGCCCGTGCTGCGCGATGCGCGCGAGAACCTGGATATTCTCCGGATCCATATCATGCGCCGCCTGAAGGACTGTCTCGGCATCCGCATACCGCTTCATCGCCCACAAAACCTCCACGCGGAGCAGTTTCGTGTCGATCGAGGCCTCCTTGCTGTCCGACTTTTCGAGAAGCTCGTCGGCCTCTCCAAAATTACCCTTTCCAAAATGCGCACGGCCATATTCACACATCACGAGCGCATCTTCTGGATGCGCCTGATAGACTTCCTTCATGCCGCTGACGGCCTCGTCAAAATTGCCCTCCTGAAGCGCAATCCAGGCTTTCTTGAAATCGTCCCCGAGCTCGTCAAAACGCTGGGCCTTCGCAAAAGGAAGCGAGCGGACATACAGATTCCATTTGTCATCCGCATTGAGCGAATCCACTGCTTCTTCCCCCTCGACACGGGCTTCGACGATCTTCTCCCCCTCCTTCTGATCGTGGCTCTCGTCGACAAGCTGATTGAGCGCGTCGCGCTCTTCATCCGTCTGAACGAAACGAGCCGCGCGATCAATCGCATTCTGGGCCGCCTCTTTCTGGCCGCCCTTCAGATACTTTTTCGCCTGCTCATAGGCATTTTTATAGATACGCGTCTTGAGCGCCGACTCTTTCGCATCGACATCCTCACGTTCCTTGTCAGTCTGCACGAGCTCGCGGGCTTTGCGGATATTATGCATCGCATCGCCAAAATTGCCGTCTTCCACGCTCTTGTCTGATCGTTCGAGGTACCACGCGGAATCACGTCCAAGAAGCTTGTCAAAAAATCCCATGATTGTCTCCTGTATGCACGGGTGAATATTGGCGCGCCGTCGGCGCAAATATCCAGTATCGTTGTTGGCAGCCAGAACCGGCTCAGCGCCAATGTCTGTCCGAACTATTATTCATAACAGATTATCAGTTTTTCGTCTCATAAAAAGCATCATCCGCAACATCATACGGATGGCGGCGCACGAAAATTATCACGCCTTCACAAAAATCAAGCCCAAACCGCGAACCACGGCCACTCTTTTTTCGCTGCCATCCGCGCCGTCCACAAAGCATCACTTCACAATGATCAAATTTCCGCATGAGTTTCCACTCTCCCGCTGGACATCGTAATCACAAAAATTCGCATTTCTGGCGCGTCGCTGCCTTCGGCACGCGACGCAACGGCCGGCTATCGCAAAGCGATACGCCGGCCGCACAGCCTTGGGAAATATCCCATGCCCAAAAATCAGCCAATATCGCGCATTATCCTTAAATCAATTGAGCAAACTGTAAAAAAGTAATACAATACGCCGTCTTTCTTTTGGCCCTAAACGGCCTCATTCAATTCTATTCTCAGGAGAGCAGAAATGACGGACGAAAGAGACCCTCAGAACAACGGCGTAAACGATAACCATCGACCGGGAATGCCGGACCGTGGCAATCCGCGTCCCCCTTCGGGCCGTTTTCCAGCCATCACACCGGGCCGCGCCAATATCAATCAGGGCAGATTTTCCCAGACTGGCATGCAGGCTGTAGCTCGAGGCAACGCGCCCGCAGCGCCTGCAACGCCCGCCCCGGCAGCCCCGGCAGCGCCTGCGCCTGCCCCCGGGAGAGCCCCCACTGTAAACGCCGCGAGAGGACAACGCCCAGGTGCCATGCCGCCAAGACCGTCCGTCCGCCCGCCCATCCACTCTGGCGCCGATGCAGCCGCGCCTGCCGCGCCTGCCGCCCCTGCCGCCCCTGCAATTCATGGCGCGCCGGCCGGACGTGCCCCGATTCATGGCATGCCGGCTATCCGTGCGGCACATGTTCCGGCCAGCGAGATGCCCAAAGCCGATGTCGCGCCAGAAATCGTTCAGCCACTTGTCGAAACAGCCGCAGAACCTGAAGCTCCGATCGCCGAGCCTTCGGCTCCGGATATCGATATGCCGCTGCCCAGCGAGCCTCAGCCCGCCGTCGAAGATGCCCATGGAGAGACGCAAGCGCCAGAAGCTCTTGACGAAACAGCCGCTCAGCCTGAACCCGTCGAGGAACACACCGCTCAGCCAGAAGCTCTTGACGAAGCACCCGATCAGCCTGAACCCGTCGAGGAACACACCGCTGCTCCTGAACCCGTCGCTGAAAACCATGAAGACATCGAAGCTCAGCACGAACCTGAACCTGCCATCGAACCGGAACTCGAAAAAGCAGAAGAAGATGCAGAAACGCCTGAACCCGTCATCGATGAACAGCCAGAAACACCTGACCCCGTCATCGATGAACAGCCAGAAACAGCAAAAGACAAGGATGAAATCGATGATGCAGTCTCTATCGACGATATCCCGCCCTCGGAAAATGCCGAGCCGCTGCTCCTGACAACGCCTCCAGTACAGGCGCCCGCAGTCATCCCCGAACCCGAGCCTGAATACGAAGACGAAGACAGCCTTCCAGAGGATGCACCCGCTGAAAAAGGCCCGGCATTCGTCATCAAGCCAATACCGCCCGAACTCAGAAACGAAGCAAGCCTCAGGGATAATGCTGCATATAGAAGGGAATCCCGATCCCTCCTCCGCACGCAAAGCTGGAACGAACTCGTCCAGATGATGCAGAACGTCCTCCAGTATGCCCCCTGGGCCGACCTGCCTGAAGTCAGAAGCTCCATCCTTAAGGAAATGGCAGGCATCTATGGCGACAAGCTCGACAACAAAGAAAAAGAACGGGAAACATTCGCGCAGCTCCTCCGCGAAGACCCCTCAAACGAAAGCGCACTCACCTATATGGACAACGCGCTGCGCGCTACCGGTGATTTCCGCGCCATTCACGACATGTACAGCAAGGTCGTCGATGCCATCTGGGAAAGCGAAGACCGCCTGCTCTACACCCAGAAAGCGGTCGATATCGCAGAACAAGAACTCTCCGACTCGAAACTCGTCATCCGCGACTGGGAACACCTCTGGAATCTCGGGGAACACAGCGACGAAGTCCAGAGCTCGCTGATGGCCGCATATCGCGAACATGCCTGCTGGCAGAAACTTGCCGAATTCATCCGCACGAAATGCGCCGACTGGGGACATATCCAGAGACTGGGCCTGCGCGAAGTCATCGAGATCTACATCTCCGGCCTCAGCGATGCGGAACGCGCTTCCGAAACGCTCAAAGTCCTCCTCAAAGACAGACCGAACGATCCGCTTCTTCTCCTCCAGGAAATCAGCGTCTGCCGCCTCAATGGGGACGTCGACAAACTCGCTAAGCTCAGCCGCATGCCCGGCCTCGACAAGAAAGTCGAACTCGACATCCATCGCGCTGCGGCGGAAGTCCTCTGGAACAAAGGCGAATATGAACTCGCGGTCGAAGCCTATGACGCCATCCTTCTCGAGCTCCCCAACGACAGAGATGCACTCCACGCCAAAGAACAGTACTTCCTCCAGGGCGACCTCAATGACCAGCTCTGCAATTTCTACAAAGAACGCGCAGAAGCCGCACTGAGCGCCGATAATACTGCTGCCGCCATCGACAATTACAGAAAAGCTGCTGATGTCGCCGAAACACGGCTCTTCGACAATGAAGTCGCCATCTCGCTGCTCAAGAAACTCGTCGAGCTCGACAACAGCGATGTCGACACGCACAAGAAGATTATCTCCCTCTATGAGGCGCTTGACGATGATCAGGGCGTTGCCACCTCAATGGAAGCACTGCTCGCGCTCACGAGCCGTCCGGCCGCACGCCGCGAGCTGCTCTCAAAACTCGGCACGCTCTACCTCGACAAGCTCGAAAATTATGAACGCGCAGAAGACTGCTGGAAAAAAGTCCAAGCCATCGATCCACGCGACCCAGATGTCAGCGAAGAGCTCTCCCGCGTTTACGCAAAACAGGGCGACTTCGAATCGCTCGACAGCAGCCTGACACAGCAGATCCGCGTCGCAGATCCCGAAAATGTCCTCCCGCTCGCGGAAAGCAAGGGCAAATACCTCATGCAGCACAGCCCGGCCTCTGCGCATACCGCTGCCGCTTGGGAAATCGTCCTCGACTGCGACCCAGATAATCGCAACGCCCTTGAAAACCTCTCCGAAGTGCTCGAAAAGCTCCACCGCGAATCAGAAATGATCGGAGCCTGGGAACAGGCGCTCCGCACAATCGAAAACCGCGATGAGCGCATATCGCTTGCAATGCGTATCGCCGACGCCAGTGTTGACTGCGCGCCTCACGCACAGGCAGTATCTGCCTATCTCCGCGTCCTCTGCTGGGATCCGACGAACGAAACAGCGCTCTCGGCGCTCGAATCGCTCTGCAACGAATCCGAACGCGGCATCGTCATCGCTGCGCTCGAAATCGCAGCCACGCTCACCGATGACACAGACAAGCGCTGCAATGTCCTCAAGCAGACGCTGCGCTTCATCCCCAAGACAAACGTCGTGCAACGCATCCAGCTCATGCGCAGAATCCTGCAGCTCGGAGACCACTCCATCGAGAACGACTTCGTCTCGCTCTGCCGCTCACAGAACCACAGCAAGGATTTGTGCGCCGCATGGACACGCCGCGCTTTCGAAGCTGATACCGTCGAAGAACGTGACAGGCTCCTGAGCGACATCGCGCGCATCCATACCGAAGACTTCAGCGACTACACGCTCGCGTTCACAATCCTGTTCGCTTCAGCGCTCGATGACCAGAAAGCCGTCGCGCTCGCGGAAGAACTCGAAAAACTCGCGCCGCAGACAAACCGCTGGGAAGAAGTCGTCGCTGTCCTCGGCTGCCTGACTTCCGCTCAGTTCGCCCCCGAAATTCGCCGCTCCGCGATTCAGAAACGCATCGATATCCTCCTCACACGCCTTGACGATCCCGCTCGCGCACTCGAAGAATATCAGCGCCTGCTCGCGATGGATCCCGCCAATGCCGAGCTTCTCGAGAATATCGAACGCCTCGCGCTCGAAAAAGGCCTCAGCGAACAGCTCCTCGGCATCTATGGCGAAATCTGGGATGCCACGGAAGACAAGTCGCTTCGCGCCGAAATCGCCGACAAATGCTTCAACATCCAGAAAAATGTTCTCGCACACGGCTATGAAGCGCTTACAGAGCTCTTCATCGGCTATCGCCTCATGCCATCCGCAGAACTCGAAGCCAAACTCATCGCCGAGACCGACATCCCCGAAAATGCTCCGCTCTGCGTGACGATGCTCGAAAGCGCAAAACGCGCATTCTCTGCAGATTCCACATCACTGACCGCAGTCGCAGACATCTACGAGACAAAACTCGGCAGCATCGCAGGCGCTTTCGCCCTCCACGCTTCAGTGCTCACTGCTGAACCCTCAAATCTCGATTCGCTCGAAAAACTCGCCGCATGGTCGGAAGATCCCAGACTCGCAGGCAGATATGCTCAGACGCTCAGGCTCGCTGCCTCCAGAGCGCACGCATCCGGAGAAATCGATACAAGCCTCTCGCTCTACAGAAAACTCGCTGACTTCTACAAAGGGCCATTAAACGACCTCGAGCGCAGTGTCGATGTCGAACGCACTATCCTTCACATCGAGCCAAGCTGCATCGAATCACTCGAATCACTCATCGCCTGGCACGAAGCACGCGAAGAATGGGCTCAGCTCCGCTCGGAAATCCAGCAGCGCATCTCTGCCGGCGGCTGCACGCCCGAACAGAAAATCGCCCTCTGGCTTCGCGTCGTCGACATCTCCAACAATCATCTCTCTGACCTCGAAAGCGCTTTCGACGGCTATGCAGAAATCCTGCAGATCGACGAGACAAACGAGGATGCACGCAACGGCCTGGCTGCCCTCACGGATGCCGATATCGGCCCTGAGGTCGAACTCAGACGTCTCAAGCTCGAACTCAAGCTCTCCAGCGAAGACAAGCGTCCGGAAATACTGCTCCAGATCGCCGGCCTGCAGCGCGATCAGCTCTCACAGCCTGATGCTGCATGCGAAACACTCGAAAAACTCTACAAAGAGACAGGTGCCTGCGGCATCGGCTATGCGCCGCTCAAAGATGCCTACACAGCGCTCAAGCTCTGGCCAAATCTTGTACAGATCATGCTCGAACGCGCTGACAGCATCGTGGATGATGACGAGCTGGAAGCCTCCGACATCTACAATGCTGCACTCGAAATCGTCGATGAAAAACTGCACGATGCCGCGCTGAGCGCCAGGATTGTTGAAAAACTCCAGAAACTCGAACCGGATAACGACGAAATCATCGACCGCTATTGCGCAAGCCTGAGAGCTGCAGGCGATTGGAACAAATACGCCGACACCATCCGTGAGCTGGCCGGAAATCCCAACAGCAAATCGGTCAACAAAACCCATCTCTTCGAACTCGCTCGCATTCAGGCGCTTGCACTCGACCAGACAGATGCCGCCATCGAGACATACCGCAACATCAACAAGACCGGCACGCCCGAAAAGAATGCCTACTTCGGGCTCGCAAGCATGGCGCTCAAAAAAGGCGACATCGACCTTTATCTCAATGCGCTCGAAAGCGTCCTGAAACTCGTCGATCCGGTCTGGGGCGCCATCTTCTACTGCCACATGGCTGAAGTCTGCGACGACAAAGACCGCACCGCACAGGTCGGAACATTCTACAGAAATGCCCGCATCCTCGATGCCAACAACGTCGAAGCCTCAGACAGCCTCAGAAGTCTTGGGCGCCGCCTCAAAAACTGGCGCTCGACAAGCGCCCTGCTCCCGCTCGAGAATGAACGCGAGCTCTCATGGTCAGACCGTTCCAAGAAACTCGTCGAGCTCTCCTGCAAGGCAGATTCCAATGATGCCGCCCGCATCTGGGCATGGAAAGCCATCGCTGTCGATCACGACAATATCGAAGCCTGGCAGAGGCTCGCTTCTATCGAGGAAAAATGCAACAACCTCAAAGAGGCTTATGAAGCCTCCCTCGGCGCTTTCGGCGCAGTCGAGCGCACCACGCTCCCGACGCCCGATCAGGCGCCGAAGATCGCCAAGCTGATGTTCGATGTCGCTCAGGTCGCTCAGGCATGCGGCAACGACGCAAAATCCGAAACTCTGCTCCGCAGAGCCTATGCGATCGCTCCGAGCTTCGCCCCTGTGGCAATGGCTATCGGCGATTTCGAACAGGATTGCGGAAACCTCGACAAGGCTTACGGCATTTACGACACGATTCTCAAGACAAACAATGCTCTGGATAAAGAGACTAAGAGCGAAGTCCTGTTCAAACGCGGCCTGCTCTCCAACAACCGCAAGGATTACGCACATGCTCTCGACGACCTTCGCGAAACAATCAAGATCGCGCCGCTCCACTACGATGCACTCATGGCAATCGCAAAGAGCTACGCCGAACTGAATCAGCCCCTGCTCGCTCTCGCAAGCCTGCAGCAGAGCCTCCTCGTCACGCCGGATCAGACCAAACGCAGAGGAAACACCTACTACGACATGGGCAAAATCTGGAGCGACTGCTTCAATGATGCCGATGAAGCCGGCATCTACTATGAAGGCGCTCTCAACAACGGCGCATCCAATGTTGACCTCGTCGAACGCAGCCTCGAAGTCTACAAACGCGCCGGCCGCTATCAGGAAGCTCTCGAGCTCGTCGATACGCTCACAAAGACAACTGTCGATCCTGCCGTCCTCGCAAGCCTCTGGTGCACACGCGGCGAACTCTCCGAGTCAATCTCCACGGAAAGCGCAACGGAAGCTTACGATATGGCCCTCTCCTATCAGCCCGGCCTCTCGCGCGCGTTCGACGGCCTCGAAAGAATGCTCGTCGCCACTCAGGAATGGAAACAGCTCGCTGAACTCCTCGACGGTCGCCTCGAGAGCGATCTCCCAAAAGATCAGGAAAATGCCATCCTCGTCCGACTCGCGGATCTCTATTCCAAACAGCTCAACGAACCAAAGAAGGCATCCTCGATCCTCTACCGCCTCCTCGAAACAGCGCCTTCAGCAGAGATTATCGAGAAATTGCTCGCGATGCCGCAGGATGACGAAGAAAAAACTCGCATGCTGATGGAAAAAGCAATCACCTATTGCTCGGGCTGCTACAACTACGCGCTCAAACTCGCGCAGTCACATCTCCAGGCAGGACGAGAGCTCCAGGCATGGGCAATCATGTCGCCGCTGCGCGCGTTGCTACAGCTCGACGCTCAGACAAAGGAAACCCTCAACGATCTCAAGAACAAGTTCGAAAAGACTGAGTCCATCTCACTCGATTCGATCGCCAAGGCGCTCCCTGTCCTCTCCGACGAACAGTTCGCCATCCTCGATGCGCTCCAGGCCGTCAGCCTGAAACTCGGGCCGCTCGGACCCACATCGCTCGAACAGGTCACGACTGGTGCAACCGAAGTCACTGAGTTCACGCCCAACGGGAAGATCTTCCATCAGATGCGCGCCGGCCTCGGACTCGAAAACATCGCCCTCTGGCGCTCTTCCGAGCTTCCTGAAGCCATCGTCATCGTCAGCGCCGATCCGCTCATCGTCTGCATACGCACCGAAATCTTCCAGAAAGCTGCCGGCAACGAGCTTCAGTTCTGGCTTGCCAAAGGCCTCGGACTCGCCCACCCGGATGTCCGCATCCTCGCTTCTGCTCCCGCTGAAATCCGCGACATCCTTCCAAAAGCCGTCCTCGCCGCTGCAGATGTCATCCCCGTCACGCAGGAGACTCAGGCTCTCGTCAGCAAAATCAAGGCCGCGCTCACCGAGGAAGACCTCAAGAACCTCAGCGCGCAGATCTCTGTCTACGACGCCGACAAGCTCCGCGAATGCGCCGAAACCTTCACGCGCGACATGCTCCTCTCGAGCGACATCCTCGCTTCCTATATCGTTGCCGATATGAGAACCGTCTGGAGAGCCGAGACGCGCATCGATGACCGCATCACCGAACAGCGCAATGTCAAGACCATCGACGAAATCAGCAAGGCATTTGAAGTCTCATACGTGCTGAGAAGCGTTCTCGCTTACTACGTCTCCAGCACGTTCTCCGAACACATCGCATAACCCTTTCTGACATCCAACATACAGACCGGCCTTGCAAAGGCCGGTTTTTATTTGCCTACAAAGGATTTCACATGAAAAAAGAATATCACCGCTGGTTCAGCCCTTCGCTCGGCAAAGACATGGAGCTCTATGTGTACGGACATGCCGGAAAACCTGTCCTCGTCTTCCCCTCCTCCGGCGGATCTTTCTACGAGTTCGAGGATTTCGGAATGGTCGGCGCCGTCGAGCGCTTCATCGAAGACGGGCGCATCATCCTCTTCACCGTCGGCAGCGCGGACAACGAATCCTGGCTCAACACCAGCGTGCATCCCGCCGAACGCGCCAGACGACACAACGATTACGATGCTTACATCATCCAGGAAGTCGCGCCGTTCATCTACAATATCAGCGGGCGCGGCGATATCCTCGCGACCGGCTGCTCCCTCGGCGGATACCACGCCATGAACTTTTTCCTGCGCCATCCCGACGTGTTCAACGCCGTCATCGCTCTGAGCGGCTGCTACCAGCTCTCCTATTTCGTCGGCGACTATTGCGACGACAACGTCTACTTCAACTCCCCCCTGCTCTATCTCCCCAACTGCAACGATCCGTGGTTCATCGACAGATACCGCAATAGCCAGATCATCGCTTGCTGCGGGCGCGGCGCATGGGAAGACGAGATGATCCACGACACCGGCGAACTCGACCGCATCTTCAAGGCCAAAGCTATCCCCGCTTGGTGCGATTTCTGGGGCACCGATGTCAATCACGACTGGAACTGGTGGAGAGTGCAGCTCCCCTATTTCCTCGATTTTGTCGTATAGACAAACAGGCGCCTCGCCCGGCAAGCCTTGCCGAACGGATGAACGCCCGCAACCCTTTAACATGGACGCGCCTATGCCTGCGGCATACGGCGCGTTTGTTTCGCCGCTATCTGCGATACGCGACGAAATCCGCTGCGCGGACGTATTGGCCGCAGGCCGATAGGACGCGCCAATCATGCCGCGTATCGCCAAAGGCGAAAGCGGCAATCCTCCACAAAAAATGATTCGCGCACAAGCTCGGCAATTACACTCAAAAATTTTTTGAAATAAAACGGCCCTCACCCCCATTTTAAGCAATGAGATGCGGAGAATACTTGATTTTTCTGCAACTAACCCTTATTGATGCGCGACTTTATCGTACACCTCACACGGCGTACCAGGAACCATTTCATTCCAGGAGATATGAATATGAAAAAATGGCTGCTTTCCTCACTGCTCGCTTGTGGCCTCACTTTCGGATTTGCGGCAAACGCCATGGCTGACATCGCCGTCGGCATCGTCGATATGATGGGCGCGATCGAACAGACCGAAACAAACGGCGTCCTCAAAAAACTCAAGTCCGAAAAAGAGACACGCGAAACCAAGCTCAAGGCCTCCGAAAAGAAAATCATGGCCTTCCAGCAGGAGATCAAAGAAAGCGCGTCCGTCCTGAGCCAGGAAAAACTTCAGGAAAAAGCGCAGCAATATCAGCAGATGATGCTCGAGCTTCAGAAAGAAATGCAGACTTATGAGCAGGAAATGCTCGAGCTCCAGAAGAAGCTCCTCGGCGAAGTCCAGAAAAAGATGACGACCATCGCGACCGATATCGCCAAGGAACGCAAGCTCGACATGATCATCGAGCGCACCGAAGGCGGCATCGTGTTCTACAACCAGTCTTTCGATATCACCTCCGAACTCGTCAAACGCTATAAGGCGAAATAAATCATAAAACTTCTCAGCAGGGCGCCTTCGGGCGCTTTGCTTGTTTTTGGAGAATCTGATGCGCATCCGGAATGTTATCTTGATCGCTGCCGCCCTGCTCGCGGCCGGCTGCAGCTCCAAAAAAGACGAACCCAAGCCATCCGGCCTCAAAAACATGGCGCCGCCGTCGATTCAGGAAACTGTACAGGACGGCCTGGATATCGAGCCGAACAATTCGGCGCTTCAGGCATCCGCTGTCGCCATGACAGGAGACACGATGCAATGGTCCGGAACGCTCACCGGAGATGATGTCGACGTCTACAGGATTCAGGCAAAAAATGGCACGATCGCGGATATCACGGTCACGCCCGAAAGCGATTTCGACATCCTCGCGGACCTTTCCGTGAACGGCACTGACAAGGACAGCCGCTCATACGACACGGCCGGTCCGGCAGCCCCCGAGCTCCTGCCGAACATCATGCTCTCCCCGCAGGGGATTTACCTGACCGTGCGCGGACGACTTTCGCCTGAGCAAAACGCAAGCTACAAAGTCTCCGTCGCAAGGCTCTCCCCTGAATACGGCGAATACCTCGAAATGGAACCCAACGACGAGAAAACCGCCGGCGGAACCGGATCTCCCGATATCGTCTATCTCCAAAAAGGTAATTCGCCCTATCCCCCCTCAGTCGTGAACGGCTCGCTGTTCCCCACAGGCGATATCGACCTGTTCAGGATACATCTCACTTCGCCCGCCTCATTTGCCTTCGAACTTCCGCAGACGGCGGTCGAAGTCGCCATCGAATACCAGGGCAAAGCCATCTGGTCGCAGATCAGCCGGACCGCGCAGAACATCCGTTCCGACCTGCTCATCCCCGAAAAAGAGGATTACTACGTCCGCATCAAGAGCCTCGAAAACATCCAGGAACCGCAGAAATACACCTTTACCGTAACCCCGCTCGATAAAATGCCGGACGAAATCGAACCGAACAACACCATCGAGAAAGCGCAGATCCTTCAAGGCGACATTCAATCCCTCGAATTCTCCCTGCTCGATGACGCCGATGTCGATATCTTCCGCGTGATGGTGCCCGAAGGCAAGATCGGCCGCGCGCGCCTCGTCGGCCCGCAGCAAGGCCAGGCAAAGCTCGTGCTCATTGCCGAAGACGGCAGCATCCGGAAGGACTCTCTCGCTCAGGACACGACCGTCTGCGATGCCCCCCCACAGAACGGCTCGCTGCTCCTCAAAGTCCTGCCAGGAACAGCCAGCACCGCATGGCCGCTTGCCTATAAGCTTTCCACCGATCTCGAAGATGCGCTCAGTATCGAGACCGAGCCGAACCAGTCGCCCGCGCAGGCCACGCACCTTGAGCTCGACCATGAGCTCGCGGGACACATCTTCCCCGCTGGTGACATCGATGTCTACAAGATCGCGCTGCCCAGTTTCCCACATGTGCAAGGCCCAGTCGGAACGCTCAACATCGACATAGATGCGGGCTATATCGCCGAGCTTCAGCTCAAACTTCAGGACCAGGATGGCTTTGAGATCTCACAGACGCGCTCGACTCAGCTCTCAAAACCGATACATCTCGCGTTTGACGCGCCAAACGGCACATACACGCTCCTCATCTCTGGCGCCGGCGACAACTGCCTCAAGCCCTATCGCCTCAAAGCCTCATTCACCCCCAACGAATCCGCGATGAACACCGTCCAGACCGAAGCTGCGCAGGCCGATTCTGAACAAGACGCGCAAATGCCTGCGCCTGCTCAGCCAGATCTCGCGCCTGCCGCGCCTTCTGCCACAGAACAACAGAAAACGCAAAATACGCCGCAGAACAGCGATGAGATCGGTCTCGACGATCTGATCAAGGCTGCACAGACGCCGCCTCAACAACCTAAAAAACCGGCAGTTCCAGCCGATGACGAAGACAGCTTCTGAGCTTCCAGCCCTCCGGGAAACGCTTTCTTTTGTACCAAAAGAAAGCGCCCCTCTCTAAAAAAAAGACAAAATGAGGCGCCTCTGGGAAGCAGCCATCAGAGATGCCGCTTGGCACAAAGCAAGTGGCCGCCCTCTGCTCATTCCATGAAAATGCCGCAAGCCTTCTGGAGTTTACAGCCCCCCATGCCCCGAAACAGCTCCCCGGCAGACGCAGCGCTCAGTTCCGAATCACCAAAATAGCCGCGCACTGTTCCTTGGTCAGCACAAGTTCATGCTGACCGATCGCGACAAACACATGGCTTTCCGTTGAAAAGCGCCTGTGCAGCGAAACATTTGGCAATATCCCCATTTCAAGTATGGTCTGCCGCGCCTCCCCGTCCGCCTGAATCTGACAGACAACTGCCGTTTCTCCGTCCCTGACTTCCGAAAAATGCACATGATTGCCGCCATGCCTGGTGCAGTTCTGACAATTCTCAGGCACATCGGCGCAAGCCTTCGCATGCTGGCACATCGTCAGGGACTCAAAAAATCTCACGAAACGATCCATGCCCTCGTCCGAAAGCGCATGCTCCAGTCCGCAAGCCTCCTCGCGCGCCTTTTCCTCTGGCATGCCCAAAATATCGTGGAAAAACTGAAACAGCAGCACATGCCGCGCATAGACGCGCCGCGCCGCGACAAGCCCCGAGTCCGTCAGACGGATCAACTCACGCTGTTCATACTTGAGATATCCCATTTCTGAAAGCCGCTTGAGCGCAGGCGAAACGGATGATGCCTTCACTGAGCGCGCCGCTGCAATATCGCGCACGCGCGCATCCTGATTCCTGCCTTCCTGAAGCAGATAAATCGTCTCAAGATAATCTTCGAGTGAAGATGTCAGGTTACCAGCCATTATCCTTACCTATTCTGTATCACACGACACAAGAAATCAGCCCGCTCTCACAGGCCATGTCATAATAATTTTACACACAAAATTCCATTCATTCTAATAAAAAAGCAGAACCGACGCTTTACCTGAAATCGGACATATCGAACCGAGAGCCAGATCTGATGCCATATTCAGCCGCACTCCCCCCCGGAAGCTCGATCACGAACATCACCCGGTCTGTCGATTCGTACCTCGGCACATCGTTGAGCGGCTCGGCATTTTCTATGACATTGGAGACAGAACCGTCTCTCCGGATAAACACCATGTCCAGCGACATATACGTATTGTGCATCCAAAATGAACGCATGCCCTCCGACGGATAAACAAAAAGCATGCCCCATCCAGGCTGACAACCGCGACGCATCATCATCCCGCGCTGCATCGTGTAATCATCATCGACGACTTCGAGCCAGATCTTGAACTTCCCTTTATCCGTCTCAAAAGAGACCTGCGGCGTCCGCTCATCCGCACGCCCGGTAATCGAAGGCGGAATCTCACACATGCCGTTCTCGCAGACGAGCGGCGCCGGACACATGCGCGTATGCGAACACGGTTTCTTATGGGAAACCTCAAAATGCGACCTGTCCACGACCATCATCTGCAACGCGGCATCGTCCTGAGCGCTCACAGCCGGCTTGACATTTGAACATGCCGGCATTCCATTCAGACAGATGCCGATGAGCAACGCACCTTTTATCCACCACTGTCCGACCTGCTTTTTTTTCTTCATCTCTATCTCATTTTTTTAAATTTTATGCGCCGGCTTTGACCGCACGCGGTCATGCGCCCGCGCGCCGTGGCTATTTCGTTTCACTCCATACGCCCCGGCCCTTTTGCCACATCTGATACGCATTGTCCACACCATGACCGATATGACAGATTCAGCAAAATGCAAAAAGCCGCATATCCCTGAGGGATAGCGGCCAGAAAGGCGCGCTGCGCGCGCCGGAAATACAAACCTATCAGTCGATCAGCGTGATTTTGGCATAGCCGCTGGTCGCGTGGCCGGTTTCATTGCCAGAACCTGCCGTGTTCGGGAACGCAGCATTGCCCGCAGTCGTCGATGCGCTCGTGAGGATCGGCGACACATAGCCGGAACCACCGCCACCGCCGTCGTCATAGCCCGCACTGCCGTAGCCGCCCCAGTAGCCGCCGCCGCCGCCGCCGCCATCCTGAGCGGGATGCCCGCCTTGGCCTTTGGCATAGCCAGCCGTCTGCGTGCCGCCTTTGCCCTGCTGCTTTTCAACGCCGCTGCCGCCACCATTCGTGCCGCCACCGACACCGCCGACACATGTCGAAGTCGTATTGCCGCCACCGCCGCCGCCGCCGGCGACAATGATTCTCGAATCAAGCGATGCCGCCAGATTCCAAGCGCCGCCGACAGTACGGATATCCGTCGCGCCACCGCCACCTCCAGAACACCCGATCGCGCCTGCATTGCCGCCGCCATTCCAGCCGCCGCCTGCATTCGTCGCACACGCAGAACCCTGACCGCCTACATACACATAGAGCGGCTTCTTGTCGTTTTTCTTATACACGCCAACGGCATAACCGCCATTCGCACCAGCATAGGTATCATTGCCACCGCGTGCGCCCCAGACCTGGAGGCGATAGTTGCCGGGCAGGAGGTCGATCTGCTGGACATTCCCCGTGTACGAAAATTCCTTGCTGATGAAGGCATACATCGTCAGCTTGACTTCATTGCTCTTCAGATTGTTATATGACCCTTTGCCGGTTGTGACCGCCGAGAGCGTCTCGATCGTCTTCGCGGCTGAAGCCGCCTGCGGGTCTTTGTTTGTCATATTGATCGTCTGCGGCGTATTCCAGTTCGATGTCGTAAAGACGAGCGATGTCTTGTCGAGAGAGGCCGTCGTCGCATTCGTCGTATTGATTGTAACCGTGACATCTTCCATAGGCGGCGCGCTCAGCGCGACTGTCACGGGTGTGGTGTACTGATCGCCCGGCTTGAACAGCGTTTTGGCTGCCGTCAGCGTGACGCTCGCGGATTCGTTGTCAAGAATGTTATAATTTTCAGTCTGCGCATGAAGGCCGTTGAAAAGCGTATCGGAAGATGCGCTCTCGAGATCGACATGAACGACCTGCGTGCCATCGGCATAGTTATCATCCTGCACCTGGAGCACAAAGGACTGAGGCGTATTCCAGTTATCTTTGTCGAATGAAACTGTATCATTGCCGAGAAGCTTGAGTTCCGACTCATCGCTCGAAGTCGCACGGACAATGACCTTTCCATCCTGAGGCTGTGCGCCGAGGACGACTTTGAATTCGACAGTCTCCCGCGAATCTTCGCGAATGTCGCGACCTGCTGAAACCACAACAATCTCGGCCGTATCGTTATCCTGCGTCGTGATATCGAGGTTGATATCTTCGAGCGCAGCATAATCCTTATCATCCGTAAAGATGCTGAAGACCGCCTGAGAAATCTGATCGCCGTCATCAATGACATCGTCCTGGCCGGTCACGGTCACCGTCTGCGGCACATTCCAATTCTCAGCCGTGAACTCAAATTCAGACGGAGAGACCCGCATCTCATCGTCATTGGTCGACTTCACGCGGACAGTCACAGGGGCCGTCGGGATAGACATCAGAGACACTCCGATATCAATCGTCGAACCGGCCTCAGTGACAAGCGTGCTCGTATAGCTCAGCCGCAGATCCGCCTTGTCCGTGTCGATATTCTTGCCCGGTATGAACTTGTCATCCAAGCCCTCGTATGCATCGTCATCGTTTGAATTGATGCGAACCCTGACCTGATAATCCTTATCGCCGTCAATCTTGTTGTCCACGAGACCTTGAACTGAAAACGCAACGCCTTCCTTGTAATTGGACTTGTCGATAACGATTTCTTTTTCGCCTGCAATCTCGGCTTCGTTTTCGCCGTTCATGACTTTGAGGCCGATCTTGACCTGTCCCACAGGCTCCAGCCCCAAGCGCGCCGTGACGCTGACAGGGGCACCGCCTTCAAGCGTCTCAATCGCATTCTTGTCAAAAAAGACATCGTGGACATCGTTGTCGAGGTTGACCACTGAAATCGGCTTGACCTCGATCCCGTTGTAATCGACATCTTCAGAAGCGACGGTAAACGTGATCTGATAGTTATGACCTTCATCGCCGTTAGGCGCATCGTCATCGACGCCTTTGATCGTGATCTCTTTCGGAGTTTCCCAGTCTTCCGGGGTAAATGTCACCGTGAGGACATTCTCTTCCGCGCCATCGATTATCCCATATTGAGGATTGCTCGACGCGATGGTGATTGTCACATCCGCAGCCGGCTTGGTGATCAGAGAGACGCTGAACACAGCCGTACCGCCATTTTCAGTCGTCAGAAGATTGGTATCGCTGAGCTTTACACCGACTGTGTCGACGTTTTTGTTGACCATATCAAGGCTCTGGACAAGCCCGTTAAAGTCTGGATCTTCAGACCGCGTGGTCATCGTGAGCTTAAATTTCTGATCAGAATCAATCTTGTTGTCTGCAAGCCCGATAACCGTAACGCCCTGGGGCTCGCTATAGTTGGCAGCATTAAACAGGATGCCGCTGCAGTTGACCTCAGCCTCTGGAACCGGGCTTTCAGAGGCGATCTCGCATTCGAGCGTCACATCTGCAACAGGCGGGTGATTGAGCGAAAGGCTGACTGATGCAGTATCGCCATATTCGTCCGTTTCTTTGTCATCCGCCTGTACCAAAAGCTCAGGGGAGACTTCATACACGCACTCCCCGGATGCATTGCAGACCTTGCCGCCCGTGCATGCCTCTTTTCCGACACAAGCCGGAAAGACACAATCCCCTTTGACGCAGGTGAGCCCGGTATCACAAGTTTTGCTCAGGCAGGCATTGTCAATGCAATTGCCTTTGACACAAGTCGAACCTTCATTGCAGATAATCGCACCTTGCAAGCACAGCGCATCCTCGCAGATACCCTTGGAGCAGATTTCACCTTCATCGCATGTCTTGTCCTGGCAGCCATCATCGACACATTCCCCTTTGACGCACATCTGTCCGCCATCGCAAGTCTTGAGACTGCCATTGGTGATGCATGCCTCGTCATAGCACCGGCCATCCAGACAAGCCGTGCCATCCGGGCAATTGGCTGTCTTGCAGGGATCAGTATTGATATTGCCGGGATCCGGCTCGGCAGGCTGGTCATTTTTGTTGACGCACTTGCCCTCATCGCCGCAAACGAGCCCTTCTTCGCAGGCTTTTTCCTCGCCACAATCCTCCCCGAGCCCGGCCTTATCCTCGGGTTCCTGGCCAGCCTCTTCGACACATTTGCCTTCGTCACCGCAAACGAGCCCTTCTTCGCAGGGCTTGTCCTGGCTACACGTCTCATTGAGCTTGCTCCTGGTCACGGACGCGGCCTCATCATCGCATGATGTCACGCCAAATCCGAGAGCGGCCATGGCACACAGCGCAAGCACGCTGAATTGTCTGGAATGTCTCATTTCTCCTCCATATAAAAAACTCTGCACTCGCAGAACAGGACAGATCCGCCAAAGCAGACCGAAAGAATTAACCCAAATATCTTTGCATCAATTAACAAATCACTCGAACAAATCAAGTCATTTTCAAGTTATCCTGAAATATCTCCCCTGTATTATCATTCAGAGCGAGACAATTCAGATACCTTACACATGGTATGCGCGTCAGTTTACTGGTCAAACGCCCCAATTTATTATAGAGTGTTTCAAGTCAGCAGAAGCCTGGCGTGACTCGCTCATCAAGGAAGTGCAATATGATAACGATTGGCGGCTATATCCATCGGAATGAACTCGAGGATCTTTTCTGGCGATGGCTTCATAACCGTGTCAACCCGGATGATCCCGAGCATGTGACGAAGCTCATCCATTTCAACAACATCTACGCGAGCCGCTATCTGAGCTTGTGGTCGCGTCAGCTGTTCACAGAACTTGCAGGGCAGACGACGACCGAGGTCTCGATCAAGACCAAGGCGGAGCTCAAAGATGCGCTCGTGAGCTATCCGCATTACCATAACGAGCACATCGACGAGCTCGTGCAGAATTATCTCAAAAATCGAGAGCTCTACTATATTGAGACCCCGATCCACGCGAAACTGTATTTTGCCGGCGAAGGCGCTCAGCACAGGCTCATCGGCTCACAACGCGTCAAACGCGCCCGCCGTCTCGCTGAAAAAGCATCACGTCGCATCGTGGACATGATTTTCAACGCCATCAAGAAACGCGCGGAAGATTATGCCGACATGCGCGCGAAGCAATTCGGCATCCAGAGGTCTCAGCTGCTGACGAGCGAGACGGAAATGATCCACGAATTTGAACGCGCAGAGCAGCGCATCGTCGATGACCTCAGGGACGGCGTGAATTTCCCCAGAATCACTGCCCCGCCGATCAACGATGTCGTCGGGCTCAAAGTCATCATCGAACCCGGTCAGGAAAACAAGCTCTACGATTTCATCGAAAGCAGGACGCGGTCCGATATTTTCGAAATCGAGCCGCATCACAAAAAAAACTACAACGCCACCAATCTGGTCATACGGGCGCGCCCCAACAAAGAGCTCCTCGTCCGGGACCCCATCGATCCAAAACTTGTCAAGGCCATGCGCGCTCGCGGGCTCTGGTACGGCGACATTCAGAAAGAATTTGAAAACTTCGTCTATACAGGCGAACAGGATGTCTATCTGGAAATCATATACTCGTCATTCGGAGACCTGCTGGAATCGGAAATCGGTGATTCCATGCATGAGACGCGCATCACGAACCAGCGCTCCAAGGAGGAATACACAGGTCATCTGGCACGCAACATCGAGTACCTCGTACAGTATATCTTTGCGTTTGCATCATTTCCAAGCGCACATCTCGACGAATGTGCGATCAAGGTGTGGGCGCATTATCTTCCGGACTATTTTAATGAGGTCATGAAGCGACTGTATCGCATCGAGGATCCAGTCTCATATTAGCCGACGACGCGCATCCGATTCGAGTGGGGGTAGCGGCGTATTCCTTGCCCCGGCAAGGAATAGCCGCGCAGGGGGAGTCTTCCCCCTCCACAAAAAAGCCAAAATTCTCTCAGGCTTGAAATACATGTAAACAAAATATAGTAACTCACTTGCCAGAAAAGCGCAAAAATCGTAGAATCTGACTTGTTTTTTGCCTTTTTTAACACGAGTGCAAGGAGAGGCTATATGAAAAGATCAACACTCACCAAAGGATTGTTATTCCTATGGTTTGCAACCCTGTTTGGATGTGCGAACTCAGAGGAGATACATTCCAGACGCGGCGAATCGATCGACGCCAACGGGGCGAGTTATGCGCCAAAAGACACTAATGACGCCTTTGTTTTCGGTGTAGAAAGCGATGGCTTGTCGAGCAATCCCAAATCCAAGCCGGGCAAGGCCGAGCTTGGCCCTTCCGGAGTTTTTGAAGAACTTGAGCTTTCCGTCGCTCCCGAGTCCGAAACGGCCCACATCAACGAGATGGTCGAGTTCAAGGTCAGTTTTGACGGCATGCTGACGGGCGCCTCGAAAGAGCCTCGCTTCGTCATCACGCTTGAGCGCGCCCCTGGCGCAAACGGCAGCCTGATCGTCGATTCCGGCGACCTCTATGATGCAGAGGAGTTTCCGCCGACAGACTCGATGGCCGTCATTTCCAAGCCCAAAGGCGTTCAGAAGGGCTCGTTCACTGTACGCGTACAGACAGGTTCGATGTACAGCTCAAAGAACCCGATGTATTATCTGAACTTCTGGGCAGCGGATGCCAGCGATCCAGCTTCTGCAGAGATCAATGTCCGGACGATTCCCAAAATGAGCGACTGCACGCTCGGCACAAAAGATGTCGAAAATGACCTGACCGTGCCAAGCGAGATTAACGATGCAGAGACAAAGATGACGGAAGCCGCCCTGGTCAACCTCGACAGCCTTGACCAGCAGCTCTATGCCGATTTCAGCAAAAAACTCGGCGTGCGCCTGGATGGCAAATGCGCCGCATCAGGCGCTGAAACGGGTGACGACGCCAAAACAGCCTGCGACCTTACCAAGGAAACCATCTGTTTCAGCTTTGTCGAAACGACAACGACGAACACAGGCTTTGTCACATCCTACTTTGACAACGATGAAGTCAGCGAAAAGAACGCCTCCGGACAGAAGCCTTATAAAGCGGATGGCGACAGCGCGACCGGCAAGGCCGTGGCATGCGGCCATCCCAATGCAAATGGCGAATTCTGGGTTGAAATCAACACGAGCATGGCTTACAATGCCCGTTATTTCCTCAATTTCTTCCATAAGGTCGCCAACCCCCTGACCTACCAGATCGACACCTTCGCGCTTCCCGACACGCTCGGAGAGCCGGGCGATCCGGCCGTGATCATCAATGATGATATCAAGATCCCAGTCGATCTCACCGATCCCGATGTCGTCGTGACTGATTCGGAGACAGGCAAAGAGACGATCAACGGCGGCAATGCCGCGCAGATTCTCGCCAGCATGTTCCCCGAACCGATCGACAAAGACTCGGAACCAGTCAAATCGATCATCGAAGCCTGCGGTGACTTTACGTCTGATGCTGCCAAAAATCAGAGCGGCAAAGACTGCGACCCCAATGCCGCCTTCCACTGCAAGCTTGAGAAAAACGACAACGGCACGTGGGATCTGAAAACCTGCGACGGCAAGAAAGTTCAGGCGGATGTGGACGGCGACGGCATTGCGGATGATATCCATGTCGTCATCAACGAAGTCGTCACATGCAAGGACAAGAATGGCAACAAAGTGTCGGAAGCCGAATGCGATGCCATGAAGGACGGAGAATGTTCCTGCTCGAGCGAATTCTATAACGGCGGCTTTGACGTGGATGGCGACGGCACTTCCGATGTCGCCCCGGATCCCTGCCTTTATGAAGTTTGCGGCAGTGACTATATCTTCAGATGCAAATATGACAAAAAGGATGAATACGGCTCCTGCAAGAAGCTCTCGATCGGCATCAGCACGACACAGGATATTTTTGTGCGCGCCGTTTCAAAAAACGATACGAGCAAGCTCAAGGCGCTCGATGTCACAGCCAAGCTGACGAAAGGCTCCCTGCCCTCCAATAACGGCGCCTTTGATGCCGAAGGCAACACCGACACGGAGATCACCTTCAGCACGAGCAGCGATGCCAATAAAGACACCAAGTTCACGTTCTGGGCGGGCACCGCTTATGATGCGACCTACATGATCACGCTGGTCAACAAGGATGCAAAAGCAGCCACGATCGTCATCGCTGTGAACAATTCTTTCAGCGTGCCTACTGCCGAAGGCGACAAGGCCAATAAAGATGACGCGCTCATCCCGCCCGGAGGCATGCCGAATTACGATCCGAACCTCGGCAATGTCAAGCTCGTCCTCCCCGACGACGTCAGCGCGTTCGAGCAAATCCTCAGCGCACCGGTCGTCAAGACGCTTGACCTCAAGGTCAAAGTCATCAAAGACAACCAGTACAAGACGCTCGTTGCCGACACCAAAACTTATTGGAAAATTTCACGCGGCAAGTCCGTCAACAACAATGCCACGCTCAACGACACGATGATCGTGACAAACTCCAAGGGCGTTGCAAGCAATTATTTCTATACGGGCACCGGATATAATTCGCTCTATTATGTCAGTGTCTTCCATCCCAATTATATCGATGAAGAGACAAAGAAACCCATTCCGTTCATCTTCACGATCACCATCACGAACAATACCGGCACAATACCGGGCGTCAACCCCAACGATGTCGACCTGCCAGATGGCGATACGACAAATGAAAACGGCGATTTCTGCTGCACCAAGCTCGATGGGGAAAAATGCGTCGAGCCCTGCACCACGAGCAGCAAAGCAGAAACCTGCAATGCGAACGACAAAACCTACAAGAGCTGCGCCGGAGAGTACCTCGATACTGTAAACGGTTACAGCACCAACCCCAAATATCATCAGGGAAGCGCTTGCAGCGCCACATGCTCCGACAACACATTCAAGAACTGTGATGAGAATTCTGCGGAGGCATGCTGCAAAGAAGCGTTCAACACCTCCGGTCCGCAAGGCAAACAGGGCTGCCTGAGCCTTATCTTCCTCTCCCCTCAGGAAAACGTGGGACTTGGCGAAACGATCAATTACCAAGCCAAGATCGTCTGGAAGAATGGCAATGAAATTACGCCTGTCCGCGACAAGCTCATCTGGAAACTCAAAGGCAATGACGGCGCGGATGCTTCCCTCAATGCCGAGACATCACCGACCGACAGAAACGGCATCGCCACGATCATTTTCAAATCCGGATCGAAGCAGACGACGTACAATCTCAGCGTCATGTACCCGAATATCCACAACGATGAGGGCAATATGATCCCTGAGACGATTCAGATTGTCGTCAAGGATATGCCGCCTACGCCCTCTGTCACGGAAATCAACCATATCAAGCTCGAAGCCGACGGCACGAACGTGCAGAAACTCGCTTACAACGGCGTCAGCTATTACATCCTGTCCTCCGATGATCACAGCTGCAGCGAGAACTTCCTCGTCGCAAACGAATCTTCGCGAAAAACAAACTGCCTGAAAGCAGAGCCCCAAGATTCGCTCCATATCTGCGATCTCGAAAAAGTGACAGAAGCAGGCGATAATAAATATTATCCCAAAGAGCTGATCCTCGATAACCACAAAGACAAGTACATCGTGTTTGCCGTTGGTGATTCCGGCAGTTCCCCGCTCGTGTTCGGCTGCAGCGCCATGAACCGCTTCGGCTCTCCGACGACGCCGAATACCTGCGACGACTCGGAACGACTGACGACATGCAAGAACAGCCAGAAAGACAAAGACGGCAAGTGCAAATGCGCGCCAGTTCGCCGCATGGATGTCAAAGTGCTTCTCTCCGAAATCCCGCTCAGCTTTGCTGAAAGCTACAAGACCGAATCCCTCTTCGACCTCGGGCCTCTGATGAAAGACGGCTCAAAAGTCAAAGAGAGCATCGACAAGATCATGACGAAATACGAGGAATTCCTCGATGCCGATCCGGCCAAAAAAGTCATGGAGGAGCTCGATACTTATGTTTTCTTTGATGGCGACAATACCAATACAACTAAATGTGTCGAAAATTCCCAGAAGAAAAACAAATGTATGCCGTCCGATGGCAGCAATGTCTCGAAACTTGAAAGCATCTGCGAGATCAACTCCGGCCAGAAATACAAAGATTGTTTCGATGATAAAGGCAAAGAAGACAAAGATTGCCTTAAAAAGCTTTACACGAAGTGCGACTGCACCTGTGCCAAGTTCTATTATTACACGCACATCAACAGCATCGGCAAAAAGATCGCGCCGCTGGCCAGAAAGGGCATCAAATCCTTGCTCGACAAATACCTCAGCGCGGATGCCATCGCCGAACAGCTCTGCAAAGTGTTCGACAGCGTTCAGTACCTGACACTCACTGGCGACCTCACCCTCGAGAAAGACGGCAACTCCGGCAAGTTTAAAGGCAGTGCCAAATATAACGGTGCCCTTATTCCGTTTACCGGCGACAAGAAACTCGAGCTTCCGGGCAATATCGTCGAAGGCAAATGGACCGAAGCCAAGCTCACGAACGGCATCGATCAGCTTGCGATCACCAAGTTCTCGCTCAATCTCACTTATGGGGAGTTCATCTATCAGGTCATCGGCAAATTCATCGGCGCAATCGACGACAGCGGCAACCTCAGTTTTGCCAATATTCTCGACTGCTCCAAGCTCGGCAATATCTCGTTGCCGCTTCTTGGCAGTGTCGATCTCTCCACGTTCTGCGAGCTGAGCCTGAATTGGCTTTCCGGCCAGACCGTTTCCTTCGCAGTCAGCAAATATGCGTCTCTCAACCTGACGCTTGATGGCACTGGCGAATTCCAGCGCGGCAAGCTCTGCGTTGCCCCGGCCGCAGGCATTGGCTGTGTCGCGCAGCAGATCGTCAAAGGCAGCTGGACAGGCACCGGTTCTCTCGGAGAGACCAAGGCCGACGGCAAAAAACCTGAAGACACCATCGGCGGCGCATGGATCGCTTATAAAGATGAAAACGACAAGCCGACGATGGAACTGAGTGGCGGCAAATCACTCGATGAATTCAAGGCCAAAAACAGCGTTTGCCGAAAGGTCCTCAAAGAGGCCAAGGAAGGAGCGCAGATCAAAGATCACACTAACCAGGCATGTCTGGGCGGTTCGTTCAGCGATCCTTCAAGCTGGGCCAAAAACAACCGTTGCGACAAAACAGGCTGCCAGGGGGCTGGCGTCGTTGTCTGCACAGAAGAAGGCAAATTCAATACCGAATACGCCGGCGCCACAGCCACGCAGATCATCCTTTCTGCCAACAATGAATGCAAAAAAAACTGCGAAGCCTTTACGACATGCGGCGATCCTACGTGTGACCTCAACTCCGAAATCATCAACAATGGCTACGGCGTGACCAACGAGGAATGCCTGACGCATTGCAAAGACAAAGCTTGCCAAGACAACGACACGATCGTCGTCTGCTCCGGTGGCTCCGCCGTCGAAAGCTGGGATGTGAATATTTGCGAAAAGCCAGTAGATCAGTCAGCCCCGCTGAGTGACGAAGATAGCGCAAAATGCTTCGAAGCCCAGGTCAAAACTGCATGCAAAGGCAAATGCGATTCGCCCGTCTGCCTGATGAACAAAGAGCTCAAGGGCTGCACGGATGAAACCGACAAACCCGCGCCTACGCCCACCTCGCTCCCCGAACTGCTCGCATCCTGGAGCACATTCGATCAGTATTGGAATAAGGATACCAAGAAATCTTCACCAATCGACAAGGCTGACATCAAGCCAGACACTGACTCCAAGAATGCTGCTGCGGCCAAATTTGTTTTCAGCTGCGAGAGCGCCAAGCTCAAGATCGTCGCCGGCGAAGACGGCGTCGTAGGCGCGCTCGGCACAGATCTCGCAGTCGGCGGCAAAGACAAATGTCATTTCTCACTGACAACAAAGACCGACGCATTCGAAATCACCAAGATCGAACTGAGCGTCTTTGGCGACGGTCGCACCATCGTGATCAACGATAAGAAGAACGCCACCAAGGAAGGCGAATGGCTCAAACTCACACTCGATCCCGTCGCAGAGAACAACATCTGGCCGATCATCGTCAACGACAAGGGCATTGAAGACACGAACGCCACCGACGAAGGCTATAAGATGATGCGTCTCGACAACATCAAGGTCTATGGCATCGACAAAGCCCAAAACAATGATGATAAGAAAGATGATCAGAAACCTGAGGAGCAGAAGCCTGAGGAGCAGAAGCCTGAGGAGCAGAAGCCTGGCGGAGAATGAGCCCGTATAGAGCTCTCTAAAGCCAATTAACGCACAGGGCGGCACTCAGCCGCCCTTTTTTTATTCTTTTGCAAGCGCAGCTATGGCTGTCGCCATACGCCTGCGCAACGCCGCTCTCGGCTTTCTGCCGATACGCGGCGCGCTTATTTTCACAGGCGCGGCTATGGCTGCCGCCATACGCCTGCGCAACGCCGCTTTCGGCTTTCTGCCGATACGCGGCGCTTTTTTATGCTTCCCAAATGCAATGCCCCCCATTGCAGCTCTTATTGGCAGCGAGCGCGCCTCTCTAAAAGAACAAAAAAGCCCGGCTTTTCAGCCGGGCTATAAAGAGCTCAATGATACTCACCCTAGACGGAGCTTTGCTTCATGAATGATATCGACATCCCCAAATTCGTCGATCAATTTCTGCAACAAATTATGCGCATCATCCATCAGCATCAGAGAAGCATAAAAATCTATTTCCTGTATCGCCTCCGTAACCCGATGGCGTTCAGAATCAGGAATCCCCACAGCCTCCATCAAAGGGACAGTTGGCGCCGGCTCAGCGACCGGAGGCGCAGGCTGGGCAAGCGGAATGCCGGGCTGCGAGCGCTGCGTGAGCGGAATGCCGGGCTGCGAGCGCTGCGTGAGCGGAACAGCCTGCGGGCGCTGTGCAAGCGGAATGCCGGGCTGCGAGCGCTGCGTGAGCGGAATGCCGGGCTGCGAGCGCTGCGTGAGCGGAATGCCGGGCTGCGAGCGCTGCGTGAGCGGAATGCCGGGCTGCGAGCGCTGCGTGAGCGGAATGCCGGACTGCGAGCGCTGCGTAAGCGGAACAGCCTGCGGACGCTGAGCAAGCGGAATGCCTTGTGCGCGAGGCGAAAGCGGGATTCCTGGCTTCGAAAGCGGAATACCGCTCTGAGGTCCAGAAACAGCCGTCTGAGCTGCACGTCTCTGAATGGCCTCATTCAGAGACGTATCCTCATGAGCGCCGTCTCTCTGAGCAACGCTATTGGATGCATTCATCCATTCAGGCATCTCACTATACACCGCCTGAACAGGTTCCGTCGGGGTTTTGAGCAAATCGTCGAAAGCATCATCAAACGCATCCTCAACGTCTTCCGGAATATAATCCAGAGCAGGGTTTCGCGTGATTTCGTTGCCATCGACATGCGGCGCATTCGAGCCGTCACCATAGCGCTCCCCGGCTGACTGATTTTGAAACGCGCGTTCCACCAGAGAGATATCAACTGCAGGCTTCGTACGCTTTCCGGGAAGCGGAGGCGGCCCAGGGCGTTTGGCAGGCACCGGGCTCGGGGCTGGAGAAACAGCAATCCTTGCGGAAGAAGACGCCGTAAAACTGTTCGGCGCCTTCAGGCCATATCGAGACGGTTCTAATCCAAAGACGAGCAAAAGATTGAAATTTTCCCAAGCTCCGGGCGTACATTTTTCCGCTTTGAGGACATGACGCACCGCTGCATCCGGATCTGAATCAAAGACAGCCTTCGCAAGTTTGCGCTCAATTTGAGCCAGCGTCAGGTTATCCCCGTCATTTTCACAGATCTGCGAGAGCAGCTGCAAAGCTGGCATATATTGCTCGTCAGAATCGATAATCTGCAGGCATAGCGTTTTGGCTTCGCTTATCCTTCCCTGACGATAGGCTTCCATGGAATGGCTGAATTTCTGTGCGAGCATGCGCTCCACCTGCGACAGAGAATCACCACCATTCGTCCGGTCTGTCTCAATGCCCGGACTGACGATGTTGAGCGCACTGTCTGAGAGCAACGGGGGCTCGTCACCAAAAAATTCAGAAACTTCAGGATCATTCGGGAGAAGCTTCCGCGCACGCTGCCAAGCATCCTCAATGAGATCCGAACGACCGCCCTCCGCCTCATATTGACGCGCAAGCGCCTTGAGCTCTTCCCCAGCATCCGTCGTCCTGTGCAGCTTGATATAGCAATTGATAAACAGCTCGCGTATCTGCGGGGAGCGTTCCTCGGAACGAATCGGGGAAAGAAGCGCAAGCGCATCATTATAGCGCTCCATACGGATATAAATTTTTCCGAGCTCCTGAAGCACATCGGCATCATTGGGAACGATTTTCAGATATTCCCGCGATGTCTGAATATAATCGACATAGCGCTCTTTACTGAGCAGCTGCGCAAGCGCCAGCGTGTACTGCCTCGTTGCCCCCTCGACATCACCATCCTCAAGTATGACCTGAGCATAGCGCGTGCGCGTCTGGATATTCTCGCTGTCGGCCTTGACCATCGTCTGCAGGATCTTTGTCACGGCCCGTCGATCGTTTGCCCGCTCACTGCGCGCGAGACATTTCTCAAGCTGTCCGATGGCTTCGTGCTGAAGGCCTAATGCCGTATAGAGCTCGGCCATATCCATCGCGATCACGTCATCATCAGGAAGGCATTTCTGCGCCTGCTTGAACACCGCTACCGCTTTCTGATACGCCCCTTTTGTCCGATAGCAACCGGCGGCTCTGGAATAATAGCGCGCTGCTTCCTGACGTTTTCCCAAATTGTCATAGCAGGACGCGGTATTTAAAAGGACACGCTCGTTCTTAGGCTCGATCTCGATGATCTTCTGGTATTCCCTGATCGCCTTCTCATACTGTGACTTGTCCTCGTACTTCTGGGCAGACGCTAAAATTTTCTCTTTATCCAGTGCCACTTTACAGCCTTCAATTACTTATTCATCCTCATCAGGATGATTCAGTTCTTAAAAATAGCAACTTAATTACTATACAGACTGTACAAAATCGTCAAGCGCCAATCATCGCCGCCAGAACGACATGCATCCAGTCTACCTGTCATTGCGCACGCGCGCGCAGTGCCAGCTGGCGCAATTCCTTCACTGCCGCGCCATAATCGGGCTGCGAAAACACGCCGGAACCGGATACAAAGACATTCGCGCCAGCGCAGGACGCCTTGCCGACTGTATCCGCTTTGATGCCGCCATCCACCTCGATGCAGACATCCGGCCATCGACGCCGTATCTCCGCGATCTTTCCCGTGCAAGCATCGATATAGGACTGCCCGCCAAAACCCGGATTGACAGTCATGACGAGCACGAAGTCGACGAGCTCCATGACATACGCCAGGCAATCCACAGGCGTATGAGGATTGAGGCTGACACCTGCACGACATCCGAGATTATGAATGTTCTGAAGCGTCCGATGCAAGTGAGTGCAGGCTTCCGCCTGGACTGTCAGCGTATCCGCACCGGCTTTTGCAAACGCCCCGAGAAGGCTGTCCGGCTCCACAATCATCAGGTGAACGTCAATCGGCAGGTCTGTCACGCGCCGGAGGCTCTTGAGCACAGGCACACCGACCGAAAGATTCGGCACGAACCGGCCGTCCATCACATCAAAATGAAGCCAGTCCGCACCTGCATCCTTGAGTTTCCGGACCTCGTCACCGAGAAAAGCAAAATCCGCAGAGAGCAGGCTCGGCGCGATCAGAACATCTTTGGAAGTCGGCATATCGATCATCGTTATATCCCACAAAAAAGCGGCCTATGAGGCCATCGAACTGAGCCGACAGCAGATGCATCGGCATCAAAAAAACAAGCGCCGCGTATCGCCAAAGGCGATAGCAGGCGAGCCATGCCGTAGCGCCGAAAGCGCAAGGCATGGAAAATTACTGAACAGTGATCCCCCAAGATTCCGCACTTGTGAGAATTTTCCCCGGCACAAGCAAAACCGGCTGCCCGCCTGTATTCGAGGCATCGCGATAAGTCGAGCAGACATAAGACTTGCCGCCAACATCAAAGCGGAACGCGCAGCTGTAACTGCCAGGCTCCAAAATATGCGCATTGTCGATCAGAGGCGCGCTCATATACTCCAGATTGTTAGCGCCACAAGCCTCATAGCCATTACCAGGGCAGAACAAATTCTGCTCCGCTTCGCGCATGACGGTCCAGTTCGCTGCAGGCACATCGGAAGCTCCACAGATCAGACGGGCTGTGATCTGCGCAGGCGTCGCAAGGCCAGGCGGAAGAATCCTGCCGTATGCCCGCCAGGTGCCCTGGAATCCATTCTGGCCAGGCTCATCAAAATGCTTGAAATAACACCATGTCGGCGCATCTTCTGACGGCGCAAGGACTGTAATCTCCTTCGTCTGAGCGGATGTCAGCTGTGTCGAATCGCTCAAGACGATCGGCGCAATCGCATCATTCCCATCATTGTTCGCCGGGCAGGCGATGGTCTGAGGCCCAAAATCGAACGTAAACGCGCAGCGATATGTGCCCGCAGGCGCCGACACCGAATAACTCATGAACTCGATGTTGTTGCCGCAGTCATCGCAATCCTTGTTATATACAGCCGCACTGCCGTATGTCCAGGAACTGACCGGATGCTGCACATCGCCGCACACGAAATGCGCGGAAATATCTTCGGGCTTGACGCCGTCTGGCAGAAGCACGCGCCCATACCCCTGGTCGCGGTCATCCCTGACATGCTGCGTGTTGCACCACGTGGGCAGCGTCATCTTGGACACACACTGCGCCGACGCATTCGCGGTCACGCAGAGCGCATCCATGCCGCAGTCATTGACCGCCCACTGCCCCGATGCATCACATGTCTTCAGGCTGTTGCCGTCACACACAGCCTCCCCTTGCATGCAGACGGGCTTGAGCACGCATTTCCTTGCGTTTGCATCACAATTCATCTCCGCCGTGCATGACTCTTTTTCCTGCCACTGGCCATTGGTACAGATATTGAGGCTGTTGTTCACGCATGCATATTCGCCATTTGTGCACACGTCTTTCTTGATGCATTTCTTCTGAGATGCATCGCAATAACTGGCATTGTCGCACTCCTTTTCGGTCTTCCAGTGGTAATCCACGCACGACAGCAGTGTCTGGCCGCTGCACTGGCTGATGTCACCGCTGCACTCGACACACATCTCCAGATTGGCATTGCATGTCTGCCCGGACGAGCAATTTTCATGAGTGACCCAGGCACCGGAGACGCATTTCTGAAGCGTCTGGCCGCTGCACTGGAAATCATTTTCATCGCATTCGACACATTTTTTGAGCGACGCGCTGCATGTCTGCGATGCCGAACACGGATTGCCGTCTTTCCACTGGCCCCCCTGGCAAGTCCTCGGCGTCTTGCCATTGCACGAGTATTCGCCATCCGTACAGACAGGCTTGAGGACGCATGCCTTCTTGTCCGCATTACAACTATATGTGATATCGCAAGTCTCTTCGGTCGCCCACTGGCCGCCCGAACACTTTTTGAGCACCTGGCCGTCACAGTAATAGCTTCCGGCCGAGCACACCGACGTATCGACGCATTTTTTGGACGACGCGTCGCAGATTTCCGGGCTCACGCATGTATTCTTCGACTGCCACTGACGCGCCGGAGAGCACATATACAGTGTCGAGCCCTCGCACTTATATTCCCCGGACGCGCATTCGGGATTGGCTTCACAGGACGCGCTTTCCACGCTGCAGGTCTCCGTGTTCAGGCATGCATTCTCGACGATATAGGCATTGCCGCTGCAGACTCGGAGCGTATTGCCCGTGCAGGTCACGCCATCCGTGCACACCTTTGCCTCACAGGCGGCCTTGCCGGCGCGGACCACACAGGTGCTGCCCGACTTGTAGCACTCCGTCTGCGTCTTCCAGGCATTGCCCTTGCAGACCATCAGGCTCTTGCCCGTCCCGCTGCACTTCAACGCGCCTTCTTCGCACACCCTGGCCACGCAGGCCGACTTGGACGCATCGCACAGAGGCTTGTCCCCCGAGCACGTCTGCGAGGTCACCCACACATTGTCCTTGCAGAATTTCAGCGCCGAACCTTCGCATTTGTACGCGCCTTCCGTACAGACACGCGCCACACACGAAGCGTTCGTCCCCGAAGCGCTGCAGATCTGCGTGGCGCTGTCACACACCTGGCTCTGCGTGTATTTATTGCCGGAACAAGTCTCCACGACATTGCCATTGCATTTCTTAGCCCCCGCCTGGCACGAAGAGACTGTCTGGCACGACGCCACCCCGCCCTTGACCTCGCAGTTGTCCGAGCCGCACGCCTTGACGACCTGCCAGGCATTATTGACGCATTTCTCGGCAGCGTTGTTCGAACAGCGCATCGCACCTTCCGTACACACGGTCAGGACACATTCCCCATTTCCGGCATCACACTGGTAGCCGCTCCCGCACGAAATCTCGCGCCATTCGTTCTGCTCGCATGTCTTTTTCCTGGTCGCGGATACACATGCCGAATCCCCGTCATCGCACACATGTGATTCACATACGGCTTTGCCGCCCCTGACCATGCAGACCTGATCGCCGCACGACGACGTCTCCGGGATGCCCCCGACGCATCGGACGATATTGTTGTCCTTGCATTCCGTGACCCCGAGCGTGCATACATTCGTCAGGGTCGCGATGCATTTGCCGTTCACGCACGTCCTGCCTGACGTGCATGGCGTCGTCTGCCACTTGCCATCGATGCATTCCTTCACGCTTCCGCCGCTCAGGTCGCAGGATGCCGAGTGCTCGACACAGACCGGCAAATCCACGCAGGCTGCTTTCTGGTCATTGCAATATGCCGAAGCGCCGCATGCCTGTTCAGAAATCCACTGATTGCCGCTGCACTTGAGCACGCTGTCTTTCCCCGGGCTGCACTTTTTATCCCCTTCTGTACATCCCACGGCGCATTCGATCGTCGCCTGGTCGCATTGCCCGCCATCGCACGACTGACCGAGCGTCCAGAAGCCATCCGCGCACACCAGCGTGCGGCTCAGATCCTCATCGCATTTTTTCGTACCCGGAGAGCATTCCTGATCCCTCACGCAAGTCCCGCTCGCTGCATCGCACCTCAGAGGCGATGCGCATGTCTGAAACTGTGACCATCCCATGCCCTCGCAGCGCATGATCACATTGTTGACACACTGAAAACTTCCCGGGACACAAGCCGGAGCGCTCGTAGGCGTGATGCACGCGAGCTGGTTCGAATCGCAATATTCAGTCCCGGAACACTCACGTTCCTGAGCCCAGCTGCCACCCATGCAGACTTCCACCCTCCGCAGGTCGTTCGAACATCTGCGCGCCCCTTCCACGCACGCATCCGGATCCTGGACACAGATAAACTTGTTGTCATCGCACACGGTGTCATTATAGCACATCTCCGCCCATTCCCAGGCACCGCCCACGCAACGAAGGATTCCTTGATGGTCATCCGTACATTTACGGGTATTATCCGCGCATGTCAGCTCCGCTTCCGAACAGGCATTCAAGACCAAACAACACGCAAGACATAATCCCAACCGTCGCATAACACCTCCTGACAGCCCATAAACAGCACTCCGTCTCACCCTTTTACTCGCAAACCATCATAATTCAAGAGCGAACAATTTTTTATTGCCCCATACCGACTCACAACATTCAGTTTTCTTGCACGCACAAGCGCCTTATCTCACGGACTTAAACTCGCTCCGGCCGGCCCTTCACGGGTTACGCTTGATAACTTTTCTTTTTTGTATGGGGGGGGAAGACTCCCCCTGCGCGGCTATTTCTGCGAAATACGCCGCTACCCCCTCGACGTTTCATATTTCATAAAACCTCACACAATAGTCCAGGATGCCGCGCGCGAATGCTTGAATCATATACCTGTTTGGAATAAAACCGGTCTGCTCTGGATACGCTTTCAGAGCTATGCATATCATTAAAATTCCAGGAATTTCGCTATGCCCTACGCCAAAATACTGACAATCCAAGATATCTCATGCGTCGGACAGTGCTCGCTCACTGTCGCACTCCCCATCCTGTCCGCCTGCGGGCTCGAGACTGCCATCCTCCCCTCCGCTGTCCTGTCCACGCATACTGCGGGATTTTCCGGCTTCACATGCCGGGACCTCACGGATGACATCCCCGCAATCGCCGCACACTGGCTCAAAGAAAAAATCACCTTTGACGCCATCTATACCGGCTATCTCGGCAGCACGCATCAGATCGACCTCGTGCTCGACATCATACGGACACTCCTCAAAAAAGACGCCCCCGTCATCGTCGATCCCGCCATGGCCGATTACGGCAAGCTATACCCCGCTTTCGATACCGCCTATGTCGAGGCCATGAAAAAACTCGCTTCCTCTGCGGATTTCATCCTCCCCAACATCACCGAGGCATGCTTCCTCACCGGCATCGAATACCGCGAGCACTACGACCGCGACTATATTGACGCGCTGGCAAAAGCGCTCCTCAAAAGCGGCGCCAAAAACGTCATCCTCACAGGCGTCGGCTATGCCCCTGACAAAACAGGCGTTGTCGTCGTCGGAAACGGGGAGTCATCCTATTACGAACACCGCAAAATCGCCAAAGGCTGCCATGGCACAGGCGATGTCTACGCATCCGCATTCGTCGGCGCCCTCCTCCAAGGCAAGTCCGCATTCGATGCGGCCAAAATCGCCGCAGATTACACCGTCGCATGCATCGAGCATACTCAGGGCGATGACGCGCACTGGTACGGCGTCAAATTTGAACCGCTCCTGCCAAGGCTTATCCAGGCCGTGCAGAACGCCTGATTTATTCTCCCCCAAAATTCGCATCACATACGCCCCAAAACAGTTGAAATCATGTCAAAGACACCCTATCTGATAAGCCTGACACTATGCGCTGCCACGCTCGCTTCCTGCAGCCCCGAACAGAGATGTTACCGCGATGAGGACTGCATCAGCCCCATGTTCTGCGATGAACTCGGCGAATGCCAGTACAGGTGCATCATCGATCAAGACTGCGGCAAAAACTTCATCTGCCAGGCGCACATCTGCACCATCGACCCCAATCCGAAACCCGAACCGGATCCGAACCCCGACCCTGATCCGAATCCAGATCCCAAACCGCCCGTCAAAGTCTTCACATGCCCGGACGACATGGCCGCAATCTCTGACACCTACTGCATCGACAAATATGAAGCCTCACGGCCCGATGCGACCGAGACTTCCGCAGGCTCAGACAGCTCCGTCGCCACCTCACGCCCGAACGTCATGCCCTGGAACATCGGAGACAACAACAGCGCGGCTGAAGCCGCTTGCAATGCCGCTGGAAAACGCCTATGCGCCCCCTCCGAATGGGAATATGCATGCCGCGGAGAACAGAATTATGACTATGTTTACGGAAATGAATATGATCCGCAGACCTGCAACGGCATCGAAACTTACGGCAGATACGGCTTCCACCTCATGCCCACAGGCTCTTTCAAAGACTGCGTCAACGCATGGGATGTCTATGACCTGAGCGGCAACATCTGGGAACACACCGCAAACGGAAGCGGCATGACAGTCCGCGGCGGCGCGTTCAACTGCGCGGATACCAAAGGCAACCACAAGTGCACCTATATCCCGATGAACTGGACGCCGCTCACGCTCGGCTTCAGATGCTGCAGCGATGGCGAATTCATCGAGGAAGTCCCCGTGTCCCAGAACCTCCCTGAGACGGACGCCTCACCGCAGGACCGAATATTTGACGGCTCCGAAATCCTGCTCGCATGGGAACTCAATGGCGATACCGACACCATGACCGACGCTTCGCTCAATCTCGCTGATCCTGAAGCGCTCGAGGCCGCACGATTACAGACCCTCGAAGAAGCACAGATGCTCTGGAACTCCCCAGACCTCCAGCGCGACGCGGTCGATCTCCTCAAGGAAAACCGCGACGGCTCCCCGGAAATCGAACGCGCCCTCGGCATCGCATACGCGCGCGCGCAAAACTATCCATGGGCGCTCAGAACGTTCAATGCGCTCCTCACTCAGAATCCTCAAGACTGCGAAACGCGCGCATGGGCTGCATGGACCTATATCCAGATGGCCATGCCCGAAGAAGCCGACAGAATCCTCGACGGCGCACAGTGCGAACAGCCAAAAGATTCCGCCAAACATGAGCTCGTCCGCGCATTCAACGACATGGCGCGCAGCGACAAAGACAGCGCGCTCGGGCATCTCCAGAATGCCTACGCTTCCCCCGAGCTTTCACGCGCTGACAAACAGGCGCTCAAATCACTGCGCTCGATCAACGGCCTCTCCGCTGACCCAAATTTTACCTGGAAAGCCGAAATCGACGGCGGCTATGCATCCAATGCGCTCAGCGGCTCCCCAAGCGATCCCAGGCTCACGAACAAATCTCTCGGAAGCCCCTTCCTGGACGGCGATCTCCGCATCGGGCTCGATCCATGGAGCCCCGCTTTCGCGCGCATTGTCCTCGAAGGACAGATCACCGGACAGCTGCTCACCTCTAAAGACGCCGCCGATTCCAGCTATCTCGACACATCTATGCGGCTCGGGACCGTCCTCCAGCTCGATCCAGTCAAGTTCGGCGCCTACTACCGCCCCGAAATGCTCTACATCTTCGGAAATGACAAATACGACAACGGCCCCCTGATGTTCTATACAAGCCACAGGCTCGAAGCTGACCTGGAAATCCACAAATGGCTCTATATCTTCGCCGGATACGGCCACAGGACCTTTCGGCAACGCGTGCGCACAAGGGATGAGCTCGACATCGGCGCAGGCGGCAGGCACAGCCTTTATGCAGGGCTCTCGCTCACCTGGGGCGCTTCCTACCGGCACTGGTTCTCCGTCGGCGACATGTACGACCTCAACGGCGCGAACATCAGCCTCGCGCTCGACTACCGCATCCCCAAACGCGACATCCTTTTTCGTCTCAGCGGCGCCGCATCCTACGACGATTACGGAAAATCACAGAATTATTTCACATCCGGCGACCTCCGGCGCGACACGACTGCGCGTGGCGCATTCCAGATCTGGTCACCTGCCTGGGCAGGCGTCCGCGTCGGCGCACAGTTCAAGGCCAGCAGACGCTGGAGCACCGCGCCTGACTACGCTTACGACGATTACAGAGGCATGATCTCCGTCCGATGGACCGGCGACCTCGACTTCTATGATCCCGCCAGCAAACCCGACACCTTCTACGAACTCCCTTGGGACTTCGACGGACAGAGCGCCTCAGACCGCATCCGCGACATCATTCAGCAGGACGAAGACATGCAGCGCTCCTCTTCCTGTCTCCAGAATTGATTTTTCACGCTGATTCGCTAAATATCTGATCGCCCTGACTTTCCGGGCAATACCCCGACACAGATGGTGAAGCCTATGAAATCCCTGAACTCTTTGATAATCGCCGCCTCAATGCTCTTCTCCGCGCAAGCAGTCGCCCAGACTGCCGCATGCGATGCCCTCGCGGGAGATGCCAAAGCGACGGCACAGAGCGTCATGCGCTCCGCCTACCCCTATGACTGCTGCGACGACACAATCGAAAAATGCCTCCAGGCCGCAAAGCCCTGCAAACTCGCGAGCCGCCTCGCGGACGAAACATGCAGGCTCGCTAAATCCGGAAAAACAACCGAAGAAATCAAGCACGCGCTGGATCAGCGCGCACTCGTCATGGCCTCCATCCTGCCGCCCGCAAAAATCTCCCTTTCTCCCGAACACGTCTGGGGAAATCCAAATGCAAAAGTCGTCCTCTCCGTCTATCTATGCGGACGCTGCCCTTACTGCTCGAAACACGTCCCTAAGCTCATTCACGCGCTCGAAAACTCATCGTTCAAAGACAAGATTGCCGTCAATCTCCGGCTCTTCCCGATCAAATCACACGAAAATTCAAGCCAGGCCGCCATCGCCGTCGAAGCCGCTGCAAAACTCGGCCTCGCGTGGCCCTACCTCCTCAAGTCCTACGAGAATTTTGACGATTTCTCCCTCGAAAGAATGAACGAATGGGCCGCAAGCATCGGCGCCGACCCTCAAAAATTCGACGCGCTCATGCGCGATGCCGCCGTGCGCGCCTCAGTCGTCGATGCCAAAAAGGAAGGCCTCACGAACGGCGTCGAATCCACGCCGACCTTCTTCCTCAACGGCCACAAAATTCAGAGCACCTTCGATGTCGAATCGCTCGTCAGCATGCTCGAAGAAGCACTCGAAAAATAACACCCAGTCGGCGACTCGCAGACACTACAAGCTGTTTTTGTTTCAGGGGGCAACGCCCCCTGCGCGGCTATTTGGCGTTGCAAATACGCCGCTACCCCCGCGCGGCTATTTGGCGTTGCAAATACGCCGCGCTCATCGCGCACGTGCCGCTCCACCGCATATCCAGGCGCCGTCCGGCTTGATGCCGCCTTCCGCGCACACCATCTCATCCTGCAAGGACACATCGCCTGAAACTGACGCCCCCGGGTTGAGGCATACATTGCCCTCTATCCTGACTTGATCGCCGATATTCACCGCGCCGAATGATACGCTCGGGTCCCCGCGGTCATACAGCGTCTTTCCTTCGCACAAGACAGGCAGCCCCGGACCGTCGCCATATTCACGGCTTCTCAGGCACGCGCGCTGTGCCGACAGATAAGTTGCCGGCGTTCCCACATCCGCAAAATATACAGCACCGGACGGCTCGCAGGCGTGGATTGCCTCCCCCCGGTCAAGCATCTCCCGGTAAACCTCGGTCACCAGACAGACGCTGCCCCGATCCGCGATCGCCTCCAGCACGCCGCGCTCCACAATATGTATCCCGCTAAAACAGCGCGGGGAAAACTCGATGATACAGTCATTTTTATACCAGTCCCGGATACAGACGATCTCATGATCCACGACGCCGATCATGCCGAGCGACTGCCTGACGTTCTCCCTGACCGCTTCCGGACGCGGAAGCACGACGAGCGACACTTTCGCGCCCGACGCAATATGTGATTCAAGCGCCTCAGAAATGTCCGCGCCGCAGAGCACGTCCCCGTGATAGATCACAAAACGGTCGCAGTCCGGCATCATCCCTGCGAGCCTTGCAGCACCGCCGCCCGTGCCCAATATACCGCCTTCCTCTCGGGATATGTGCATTTCCCGCGCGCGATCCATCCAGCGGCCGCCATCCATCGCCTCGATCATGCGCTCCGGCAGATGATGCACGTTCATCCCCATCTCAGCCACGCCCGCCCGCTCCAGCGCCGCGCGCGCATAATGCGCCATCGGCACGCCGCAGAACGGGATCGCCGGCTTGGGCACGACCTCCGTCAGCGGCGCAAGACGCGACCCGAAACCTGCGCACAATAAAATACCGCCTGTCTTTGCCATCTTCACCTCCCTCTCACACAAGTTCACCTGGCAAGTCTCTTATAGCATTAGATGGCAAATCACAAAATTGACCGCACAACATTGTGAAAAGGCGCTTTGCGATTCGACGAGGGGGTAGCGGCGTATTTCGCAGAAATAGCCGCGCAGGGGGAGTCTTCCCCCTCCCAAAAATTCGCGCTCAGAACAAAATCTTTAATCGCAGAGAGCGCACGATAAATTCAGGACATTCATGAAAATTATTTGGTCATCAAATCGCATTCTGTGTATAATAAATAATGGTAGCGCTTACAGTGATTCGATTAAACTTTAACCTTGGAGGATTTTATGCCAGCCGTATCAGTCAAGACCCAGCGAGCAGCCGAAGCGGATGTGTCCAATCAGGGCGCGCAGCAGGCTTCTGCAAATGCCTCAAAAGCTTCAGCAAAAGACGAACAGATGACCCAAAATGCCCCGCAGTACGTCACTGCAGAGGTCTATAAGGTAAAAACAGGCGACAGCTTCTGGGCCATCGCCGAAAAGTTCAACGTCCCAGGCGGTTACAAGTTCCTCGCCGAATACAACGGCATGACCCCGAAATCTGTCATCCATCCGGGTGACATGCTCAACATCCCCAGACTCAACGATTCCGCCCAGGCCAACAATGCGACCGCAGATGCCCCCGTGCAAGCGCCGGCTCAGGCAAACAACGCCCCGGCTGAAGCGCCAGCTCAGGCAAACAACGCCCCGGCTGAAGCGCCGGCTCAGGCAAACAACGCCCCGGCTGAAGCGCCCGCGCAATCAAACAACGCCCCAGCAAACGCGCCCGCGCAATCAAACGCCCCTGAAGGCGAACTCGACCTGCCCACGAAGAGCCCGCTTGAGCAACTCCTGGAAGAACATCCCGACTTTACAACCAATCAGGATCTCATCAATTACTTCTATTCAAATTCGAACAATCCTTATCAGTTTGCCAGATCCATCTACTCCGTCGAAATCGACGACCTCATTACAAACCGGAGAGCGGATATCGATCTGGACAAGCCAAGAGCGGTATTTGCAAACAAGAATTCGATCTTCTCATATATCGTCTCAAACCTCGGCATGAGCAATGCAGGCGCTTGCGGCGTTCTGGCCAACATCCAGAGCGAATCCAACTTCGATACGACATGCGTCGGCGACAACGGCACGAGTTACGGCCTCTGCCAGTGGCACGACAACAGAATGCAAAATCTCATCGATTTCTGCGAGACTCACGGCTATGACCTCAACTCCATTCCCGGCCAGCTCGAATTCCTGGCAAGCGAGCTCTCTGAAGGCTATACCGGCGTGCTCAATGCCATGAAAAACGCGCCAAACACCGAGCAGGGCGCATATGACGCCGCCTACAAATGGTGCGTCAATTTTGAAAAGCCGGACAACATGGAAGCCATGGGCAGATTGCGCGGCGGCGTCGCGAAGATTTACTTCCAAACCTATGGCAATATCACTGCCAAACCCAAAACTGAACAGCCAGTCCAGCAAGAACCCGCTGCGCCTGCAATATCCCCCCTTATCTCGGCTCCAGTCGAAACACCTGCTGGAAATGAACCTGCTGGAAATGAACCTGCCGTTGCTGGAAACGAACCTGCCGGGAACTCGCTCGCAAACGATCCGGAACCTGTCGCAGACAACAAGCCCAAAGCCTCCGGCTATGTCGAGACATCTGACAATACAGTCAACGAAATCCAGAAAGCACATCCCAATGGCATCACGGTATCCCTCTATGGCGGCACACAAAAAGACAGCTACGGCAATGCTGGGTACAATAATAACAACAACAACCGTGAGTTTGCCAACCTCGCGACTGGTGTCGCCAAATCCACGAAAACCGTCGATACCGCGCTGAGCCTGGGCAGCGCCATGATGGCGAACTCTTCTGATGCCGCCAAAAATCTCACAAACACCGTCTATAAAAACCTGCACGACAGATATGCGCAATCCAAACCCGAATCAGCCGAAGCGGAACCAGAACACCTCAAGATCAAAAACCTCAGCCTCTATTATCACGGCTCGCAGGATTCTCTGAACTTCCCGCGCGGAAGCCTGGGCTCTCAAAGCGTGGACGCTTTTGTCAATGAGATTCGCGGCTCCCTGCGCGGCGATGTCCGTGTTCAGCTCTATGCATGCAACACTGCAAAAGGCGAAGAAAACTTTGCCAAATCCATGGCCGAATCCCTAGGCGACGAAGCTCGCGTCTATGGTCATGAAACCGCCGGACACGCCACAGAAAATTCGTATGCCAGATACTATGATGGTCAAGGTCAAGCGACTGACATGTTTGACGCTCTCATGCCTGAAACATGGATCAAACAGGAAGCCGCTCGCATCTGGGGCGACAATTATTCATCTGCAGCTTACACGACGCTGGTCTCCAGGCTCAAACTCTACTACAAAGATATCTGCGGCATGTACGGCGGCTGGGATTCCCTCAGACGCAAGGAATTCGAAGCGGCCATCGACGATGCCCCAAAAGCTTATGGCGATGCGTTCAAATATTCAGGCATGGGCCGCGCCATGTTCTCCGATACAGAAGGCTCCGCTTCCAACCTCCAGCAGGGCTGGCGCAACTGGGCGCTCACCAATGAACGGAGCAATCTGAAACGTGTCGGCGCACTCGCGGCCACTTTTGAAGATGTCAACGCCACACCCGCTGCGGCAGCCACAAGCACTGTCGCCTCTGCAGAACCCGCTCAGGCTCAGGCAAACGAAGCGCCCGCTCAGAATTCTGAAGAAAAACCAGCGACCGATCCAAGCAAACTCGTCGTCATCGGCGACAGCCGTACCGTCGGCCTCCAGGCTTTTGGCGGACTCTCCGCCGGACAGATCATCGCCGAAGTCGGAAAAGGCTATTCCTGGCTAGTCAATAACGCTCTCCCGCAGGCCAAACAATCTGGTCTCACCAGTTATGTCATCCTGCTTGGCGTCAACGACCTCGGCAATGCCGAAAGCTATATCAAAAAATACACTGACCTCATGAATTCCGGCATCTCGCTCACCATCGTCAATGTCGGCCCCATCAACGAAGCAAAAGCAAAAGAAAAAGGTTATAAAGTCACCGAATCACAGATTGTCGACTTCAACAACAAGATCGCCAGCGTCGAAGGCGCGCGTGTCATCGATCTCTACAGCTATATGAAAGACAACGGCTTCGAGACCTCTGACGGCCTGCATTATTCTGTTTCTACATACAAAAATATTGTCAGCTTCCTACAGAGCAACTGGTAATGCCAAGCCGTAAATAACCACACCAAAAGCCCGCTCTCCCACATTTGATATGCGAAGACAGCGGGCTTTTTTGTTACCGATTGTCAGGAATACAAAATCATTATAATTTGATGATTTTGTGATGGCATCGCGATCATCACAGCGTTCAAGCCTCCCAGGCATGGCCTATATTTCTTAGAATGACCATGAACATCGCGGGCTTGCAGCGTTTTGTATTTCAAGATCAAAATCAAAAGGCGCTTTTATGAATATGATCACACCAAAGGGAAAACATGAAATATAGAATCAATCAAAGAACTGGCGACAAGATCAGCGAAATCGGCATCGGATCTGCCTATATGTATGAAGCAGGCATGGAAGAAGCCGTCAGAGCGCTCAGAAAAGCGTATGAGCACGGCATCAATTACTTTGACCTCGCAGCCGGCGACGGCGCATCTTTTCCCATTTATGGGGAAGCTTTCGACGGCATCCGAAATAATGTCATGTTCCAGATCCACTTCGGCGCAGACTATACCAAAGGCACTTACGGCTGGTCGCTTGATCTCGACACGATCAAGCGCGCCGTGGACGATCAGCTCGGAAAACTTCGCACGGATTATATCGATTACGGCTTCATTCACTGCCAGGACGAACACAACGACTGGGAAACTTATCAGAAAAACGGCATCCTCGATTATATCCTGGAAATGCAGAAAGCCGGCGTCGTCCGCCATATCGGACTTTCATCGCATACGCCCGGCGTTATTCAAGAGATTCTCAACACAGGCCTCGTCGACATGCTCATGTTTTCCGTCAATCCTGCTTACGATTATGGCAAGGGCGATTATGCGCACGGCGATCTGGATGAACGCGCCGCTGTCTATAAGCGATGCCAGAAAGAAGGTATCGGCATCTCAGTCATGAAACCGTTCTCGGGCGGCCAGCTGCTCGACGCGTCCCGATCACCATTCGGACGCGCGCTCTCGATTTATCAATGCATTCAATATGCGCTCGACAAGCCAGGCGTCCTCACAGTCCTCCCGGGCGCTCAGAGCACCGAGGAAATCGATGCGCTTCTCGCTTATTATGACCAGCCCGAAACAGCGCTGGATTATGCTGTGATCAGTTCATTTGCCCCTGCAGACGCCTCCGGAAAATGCGTGTACTGCAACCACTGCAAGCCATGTCCAGTCGGGCTAGATATCGGCCTCATCAACAAATATTATGATCTCGCAGTTCTTGGGGACGATATGGCAGCCGGCCATTATCATGCACTCTCAAAAAATGCCAGCGACTGCATCGGATGCGGCCATTGCGACAAAAGATGCCCGTTCCATGTCGCACAGAGCGCCAGAATGAAAGACATTCAGGCTTTTTTTGCCCAGAAAAAATAACAGACATCATGCGCATCTGATCACATTATCCCCACATTAAAAGTAAAAAAGCCGGCACATAGAGCCGGCTTTTTTTCAGCATACCGGTCATCAGACCGGCATCAAACAGAGACCTACTTCTTGTTGCTGACAGTGACCTGCGGGAACGGGATCTCGATACCGGCCTTGTCGAGCTCGCGCTTGACCTGAATCGTCAGACGCTCCTTCACAGACCAGAACTGATCGCCCTCGCACCAGCAGCGCACCTGATAGTTGACCGAAGAATCGCCCAGATCGATCAGCACAACCGCAGGTGCCGGATCTTTCAGAACACCATCGATCTTGCAAGCGGCTTCGAGCGCTTTGCGCGTCGCATCCAGATCGGCTTCGTATGCCACGCCGACGTTGACATCTGCACGGCGGAGCCCCTTGGACGTGATCGAAACACCGTTGCGGTCGAGTTCGCGCTTGGCCTGCGCCGTCACGCGCTCTTTCACTGCCCAGTAATTGACACCTTCGCACCAGACGCGGATCTGATAGTTCGCTTTGCCGCCAGGCGTCACATCGAGCAGATACACATGGGACTTGCCAGCTTCGCTTTCCAGAAGCGCGCCTTCCACATTCATCGCACGCTCAAGCGCAGCACGGACCGAATCGAGATCGGAATCGTAAGGCACCGCAACAGAGACATCCGCGCGACGAAGGCCGGTAGAGGTAATCGCGACACCATTGCGGTCGAGCTCGCGTTTGGCCTGCGCCGTCACGCGCTCGCGCACCGCCCAATAATTCGCAGCCTCGCACCACACGCGGACCTGATAATTCGCTTTGCCGCCAGGCGCCACATCGAGCAGATACACATGGGATTTGCCTGCCTCGCATTCCTCAAGCGCATCCTCGACTTTCATCGAGCGTTCAAGCGCTGCGCGAACTGAATCGAGATCAGCTTCATAAGGCACCGAAATGGCGACATCCGCACGGCGATATTTCTCTGTCGAGCAGTTGTCAATCGTCGAACCAGACAACGCGCTGTTCGGAAGCGTGATCGTGCGATTGTCCACGGTCACGATCGTCGTCGTGAACAGAGAAATGGCCTTAACAATACCGCTCTGGCCGCCGCCTGTAATAAAATCGCCGAGCTTGAACGGATGGAAGACAATCAGCATCACGCCGGCCGCCAGATTCGAAAGCGTCCCCTGGAATGCCAGACCGATTGCAAGACCTGCCGCACCGATCACTGCAGCAAGCGATGTCGTCTCGATACCGAAAATCGAAAGGCACGCCAATATGACGACCAGGAGAACAAGATAATATACGCCGCTTCCTAAAAATCCGGGCAACGGAGATGTTTCCCCGTTCTCTTTCATGCCTTTCTTGACGGCCTTGATCGCAAGTTTCTTAAACTGCTTCGCTAAAAAGAAACCGACGAGCAAAAGGACAAGAGCGCCCACGACACATACGATATAATGCACTACCGTCGATGTGTCGATCGAACCAAACCAATTCACCACACTATCCTTCAGCCCCTCGGCGCTTTCAGGAAGTTTCGCTTCTGCCGTTTCGTTCATGTATCACCCCTGATAAGAGAAATAAACACGCCTGCTGATATGAGACGCCGCCTTAAATTATAATAGATAGACCCTTTCCACAAGGGGTTATACGTAATGATAATATTATACTTTATATTATATAAATTACATATTTTTCAAATATTTACAATCTAGTAATTTGAAACCTCTCATCCAACTGCCCACGACTTCCAGATTTAGGCTCTATTCAACAAACATGAATATGGCTCCACTATTCCATATATTATCGGCAATCAAGCAGCGATAGTCTCTCCGCATAAAAGCTATTACCTTTATCATGCGCACTACTGCCTACCTTCTATTGCCTACTGCCTTACATTTCATCTCCACAATCGTTGAACACAGCCAAGATTTATACGAATGATATATATTCCAGAACAGTTCATATCGAATATAGAATTGCTTCTAAACTCTGTCCCCAAAATGGATGCAATCAGTTGATGACGTTCAAGGCCATTGGCGAACATGAGTTGAACAAAAAAAGCCCCGGAACATGGCTCCGAGGCTTTTTTTAATTATCGAGCATCAATCCGAAAACTGATGCATATCATCGATTAGAGATCCGAACGCACACCGTGGAAGAGGCCCTTGATCGGGTTCTTGCTGATCTTGTCGGGCAGCGAAATCTGCCAGTCGCAGCGCATGGACTGCTTGCCGCTCTGGACAACTTCGTAAGCGCTGTAGAATTCCTGGTCAGGCTTGCCCATCTTCTGATACTGGAGCTGGCCTTCCGCATAGAGCGAGCAGCCATCAGCCGAGAGGTTGATGACGTTCTCCGTGCTCGATTCGATATTCGAAAGTGATTTTTCGACGAGTGTATCGAGCTGACCGAGCGCCTGGTTGCCACATGCGAGATCCGCAACAACACTGATGACACCAGCTGCCGAGCTTGCATCCGAATAAATCAGATAGACGAGCGATTCGATGAAACGCTGGCAATCCTTATCCGCCCCTTCGATGGAAAGCGAAGGATAAGTGCCATCGCCGTTATCCTTAGCTTTGCCAGCTTTTTCCTGACCATAGTACTTGGCAACGGGCTGGAAGACGAGCGCATTCAGGAACGCCGTGATGTAGCGATAACCATCGGCTCCCTGCTTGCTCACAAACTTGCTGTCGCTATATCCCATGGCTCTCGGCAAAATCTCCCCAAAGACTGCCGAATAGAGGATTGTCGCCCATTTGAACGTCAGCGGGTGAGAACCAATCTTCAGCTTGCCATCGACGCCATCCGCTTCGGACACAGAGCCTGTCCAGCTGCCCGCGATGGCATCCACTTTGCCGCCGAGATTCATCGATGTACGGCACGAGCCCGCTTTGGCATACGCATTCTGGATGCAGTTCTTCGTGCCACCTTCCGGCACGAAATTCCACTGATATTCAAGATTCTTGAACTCTTCAGAGGCTTTCGTGATCTGAGTCTTATCATTCGCATCGACTTCTTCAATTTTGAAGTTGCCGTTAAACTGCATGTTGCGGACGAGTTCTTCCACATCGCCAGAAATCGTCTTCAAAATCTGATACCAGCTCTGCTTGCCGTCCTCTTTTGCATTGAGATATTTTTCGATAAGCGGCTTGAGCGACTTGATCGCGAGCTGCTTGGTCGTATCGCTGACAATAAAGTCGATGATTCCCTTAACAATATTATTGTCAGAAGAAACAGCTTTCAGACGAGAGACCGTATTGGCCCAGACGAAATCAAGCAGTACTTCGACGGGCTCTTTGAACAGATCGACGGTAAACTTGACCCAGTCGCCAGCTGCCATGTTTTCAACCGGCGGCAGTGCATTACCGGATGGAGGGAATGCGCTCGTCAGATCGAAGTTCGCAATGATATCGTATGTGCCAACGATGCTGAGCGGAAGCGCCTCAAGCTCGACCACCACCGTCTGGCCGGCATTCGCCGAAGAGACATCAATACAGCCGACTGCAGTCGCATCGCCGAAACCGTCCACTGCGCCCCAAGCCACGATCGACTTGTCCATCTCGACATCGATATCTTCGATCTCGAATGTGTTCAGAATTGAATTGCTCGGGTTGCCAGAAACGCTGTCTTCCGAACCATCGGGCGAAATGTCGGAAATATAGGCATCATAGCCTTTGTATGTCTCAAAAATCTTGTCACATGAATCCTGCGCAATCTTGTAGGCAGTGAAATGTACACCACTGAAGCGGCTCTCATTCTCATATTTGAGCGCAAGCTTGATGTTATATTCCGAAAGCGCATTGATCGTGACCGGAAGCTTGGCCTCATAATCTTTGCCTGCATTCGTCGCCTTCGCCGTAATATTGGCGGTGCAGCCGGGTTTAAGGAGCAGAATCGAGTTGTCTGCCGTGCCATCGGCACCCGTGCGCTTTGAGGTGTTGCTCAGCTTGACGCAGGTCGAATCATCGACTGCAAACGTAATCTTCTGGCCGTTGATGCCCTTGTTGCTGCCATCCTTGAACGTCACGGTAAAGTCTGATTTGGCTTTCTCTTCATAACCTTCCACAATCTTGTCCGGCGTAAACGTCAGCACCGGCGTGCCACTAATTTCAGGCTCTTTGTCCGCTGCAACGGTCACCGTCACATTCTTGCTCGCGCCTTGAGGCGGCGTGACCGTGATGAATGACATGCACTCACCCGCGTCATCTGCAGCCGTCAGAACGATTTCGGCATCTCCTTCCGCATCCGTCTTCACGCTGCTGTCCACTTTAACGCAATTCTCGTTCGAGCTGAGCAATGACAGCGTCGCATCGGCAATCACAGAGCCGCTAGCCGACTTATAAGTCGCAAACGCAGATGCCTGGTCGCCTGCGCCGAGATCAATTGTCGCGGGCTTGACCGTGAGCTTGGGCGCCGAATTGTCGATAACTTTCACCACAACCTTCTCTCTCTGGTCATCCACGCTCACCGTGATGCTCGCATCACAGCCAGAGCCCAGCGCCATAACCTTGATCGTCGTCTTGCCCGTCGAGCCCGTATTCACTTCTTCGGCCACGACAGACACGCAATCTTTCGAGTCCGTCGATACGTTCAGCTTCTTGTTCTCAAGATATGACGCCTGAATCTCGCCTTCTTCGCCGGATTCAATCTGCATCTCAGCCGGGCCGACAATCAGCTTGCCTGTCTTATGCTCATCCTGCGGGCTATTGCCGCCATCATCGCCGCATGCGGTGAGACCTGCCGCGCCGAGCATTGCACAAAGCGCGAATACCAAACTCTTACGATTCTTCATAATTGCCTCCACTATCAATGGCATCTTCAGGATCCCCCTGTACGCTCAGGGGAGATTCCAGTTATCTTTTTTCTCTGATCGCATATCTAATATGCGATAAACATCGACCCTATACACGAATTTTTTATGCCGTTCAATCTTAGGGGGCAGTTTTTTACGCCCAAATGTATCATTATATTTCTACATCAGATACACGTCTCATCCCCACCTGAACCCGCAAACGCCACAAAGCAGTAAATTTTTCTTTCTTTTGAAGGGGGAAGCCTCCCCCTGCGCGGCTATTTCGCAAATGCGAAATACGCCGCTACCCCCTCGACGGAAGCTTCCCCTCATAACAAGCCTGCGCCCCCACTGCCAGCCGAGCGCCGCGCGAATGCCATCCGTGATGCTGCACGCCCCACTGCCTGGAGCATGAGTTTCTGAGATGCGCCGGCAATCGCAGGCACGCATGACCACCGCGTGCAGAACACAAGCCCGACATCGAGCAAACAGCGCATACGCGCGCCCAAGCCGCCTGCCGCACACAGACAAATGCCCGACGTATGCCCGAAGGGCATAGGCGGGCACAAGCGGCGCGTATCGGCTTCGCCGATAGCACCGCCACTAAAAAGCCCCCCAGACACTTCAGATTCGCAATCAGAACATCCTGCGACAGGAGGTCGAAAATCACATCCCACCACGCAGAGGCGAAAAAAATGGGCAAATTTTGATATTTGTGATAAAAGCGCCGCGCTTTTTGGCATTCAAGGAGGCCATTTTCATGTCAGACGAAGAAATCAAACAGCCCACCGACCGCGTCGACGTCGAACAGATCAGCATCGACAAGGAACTTAAAGACAGCTACCTCGCCTATTCGATGAGCGTCATCGTTGGACGCGCGCTTCCCGATGTCCGAGACGGGCTCAAGCCAGTACACAGGCGTATCCTGTTTGCCATGAGCAAGATCGGATGCGACAGGATGACGAGGAAATGCGCACGTATCGTCGGCGATGTTATCGGTAAATATCATCCGCACGGCGACTCCGCGGCCTATGACGCGCTCGTCAGGCTCGCGCAGGACTTCAATATGCGCTACATGCTCGTCGAGGGCCAGGGCAACTTCGGCTCCATCGACGGATACCCTGCCGCCGCCCAACGTTACACCGAGGCAAAGCTCGCGAAAATCAGCGAACATGTCCTCTGCGACCTCGACAAAGACACTGTCGACTTCATCCCCAACTTCGACGGCGCCGAAATGGAACCCGTCGTGCTCGCCACGAAAATCCCGCTCCTGCTCGTCAACGGCTCGAACGGCATCGCTGTCGGCATGGCCACAAGCATCCCGCCGCATAATCTCGGGGAAATCTGCGACGGGCTCATCTATGTGATGCAGCATCCCGATGCATCGGCAAAAGAGCTCATGCAGATCGTCAAAGGCCCGGATTTCCCGACTTTCGGCACGATTCACGGCCGGAAAGGCATCCTGTCTGCCTACGATACCGGGCGAGGCAAAGTCTGCGTCCGCGCAAAAGTCGAGGAAGGCAAGGATCACGGGCACAATGCGCTCATCGTCACCGAAATTCCCTATCAGGTCAACAAAAAGGAGATGCTCAAAAAAATCTGCGACCTGGTCAAGGAAAAGAAAATCGACGGGATCAGCGAAGTCCGCGACGAATCAGGCAGAAACGGCCTCAAGGTCGTCATACAGCTCAAAAAAGACGCGATCCCGCAGGTCGTGCTCAACCAGCTTTACAAGCAGTCGCAGCTTCAGACGACGTTCGGCATCATCATGCTCGCGGTCGTCAACAACCGCCCGATGGTGCTGAGCCTGCGCGAAGTCATGTCGTATTTCATCGAGTTCCGGCGCGATGTCGTCGTCCGGCGCACGATCTACCTGCTCCGCAAGGCTCGCGAACGCGCGCATCTCCTCGAGGGCTTCAGGCTCGCGCTCGACAACATCGACCGAGTCATCACGATCATCCGGGGCAGCGAGGATGCCGCCGAGGCGCGCGACAGGCTGGTCGAGGAATTCGGCTTCAGCGAGATCCAGACAAAAGCAATCCTCGAAATGCGCCTCCAGAGGCTCACAGGCATGGAACGCAGCAAGATCCTCGAAGAACTCGCAGAAATCATGAAGAATATCGAGGAATACGACCTGACACTCAAGTCGAAGGAACGCATCGACAACATCATCATGGACGAGTTCCGCGAGATCAAGACGCTCTATGCAGACCCAAGGCGCACGGAGATTTTCGACGACGATGTCGACCTCGAGGACGAAGACCTGATTGCCGAAGAATACTGCATGGTCACGCGCACGCAGCAGAATTATATCAAGCGCATGCCGATCAGCGAATACCAGGCGCAGAAGCGCGGCGGGCGCGGCAAGAACGGCATGGGCACGAAAGATGATGACTATGTCCGCGATATCTTCACGGCGAGTTCGCATCAGCTCATCCATATCTACACGACACTGGGCCGAGTGTTCGCGGTCAAGGTTTTCGAGCTGCCGCAGGGCGCGCGCGCCGCAAAGGGCCGCCCCATCATCAATCTTCTTCCCAAACTCGAATCCGGCGAGGATGTCGCGACAATCCTGCCGCTCTCCCGGGACGGATTTACAGGCTTTGTCGTCATGGTGACTGCCAAAGGCATCATCAAGCGCACGCCAATCGAGGCTTTCGCCTCGCTCGCGAGAAGCCGCAAGAAAGGGCTCAAGGCAATCACGTTCAAAGAAGGCGACAGGCTCATCGCCGCTTCTATTGTACACGAGAACGAAAGCATCCTCCTCGTCACGCGCGCCGGGCGTTCGCTGCACTTCAGCGTCGAAAAGCTGCGCTCAATGGGCCGAACGGCATGCGGCGTCAAGGGGATACGCCTCAAAGATGACGACGAGGTCGTCTCGATGGAAGTGATTCATGACCCGGAAAGCGTCCTCCTCACGGTGACCGAACGCGGCTTCGGCAAGCGCACGCCGATTTCGGAACACCGCATGCAGGGACGCGGCGGCTCTGGCATCCGCGCGATTTACGTCAAGGAAAAGAACGGCCCGGTCGTCGGCGCGCTCGTCGTGCAGCCTGAAGACCACCTCCTGCTCGCGACCGACCACGGCACGATCATACGCACGCGCATCAGCGAAATCCGAATCACAGGACGTGCGGCGACAGGCGTCAAGCTCATGAACATCGCTGATGACGAGCACGTCGTCTCCATCGCGGCTTTCTCTGACGAATCGGACGACGATGTCGAACTCACGGCCCTGCCGGTGGACGACTCCCCCGAAGACGAAGCCGAACTGCCCGATGACGAGGCAGATGACACAATCGAAGAAGACGAAGACATCCCTGATACAGATGGAGAAACGCCCGAAGAGGACGAATAGACCTGGAACCATGCGCATCGCATTTTTCCAAATAGCGGCTGCCTGCCTGCTCCTGCAGGCATGCGGCGCAGGATCATCCGACAGCGCGCCCAAAGGGCCGCGTCCGCTCGACCTGGAAATCACTGCAGGCCCCGAGACCGCGACATCCGCAGGATGCCGGGTCGTCCCGTCCGAAAAGCGCATCCAGATTGTCGATCCGACGCGGCGCGCCACCTATGCGCCTGAAACGCTCGGCGTGGTCACGGTCAAAGCCGACGGCTCGCTTCCCGGCTGCCTTGATGACGCGGTCCGCGACGGCGCGGAGATTATCCATCAGGACAAGGACAGTTTCACGGCATTTTACCCAACACGCTTCGAAACCTTTCTGGACGATGCGCGCGAGAGGATCGACATCGATGTCGTCGAAGGCCGATGGAGCGAGGCGCAAGGCCGCGTGATTCCCGGAATTTCCGGACGCAGGCTGGATGTCGCCGCAACTGTATCAAATTTCCGAAAGCTTCTCAGCTCCGGCGCCGACAGCCTCGAACTCAAGACAGACGAGATTCCGGCAAAGTCCAGCAGCCTGGCTGATATCGGCGATTTTCGCCCGACAGTGCTGCTCGGCGCATTCCGCACCGAGTTCTCACGAAGCAAGAACAGGACGATCAATGTCAAGCTCGCGTCCTCCTTTATCGACGGCATTTTCCTGATGCCGGGCGCAAGCTTCTCATATAATGAATGGGTCGGGGAGCGCAGTGAGGCAAGAGGGTTCAAGGAAGCGCCGGTGATCGAACAGGGTCAGCTCGTGGAAGGCCTAGGCGGCGGCGCATGCCAGGTCTCCTCGACAGTCCATGCCGCCGCGCTGCTCGCCGGTCTCGGCATCGAAGAGCGGTACAACCACTCGCTGCCCTCGAGCTACATCCCCGTCGGCCTGGATGCCGTCGTGAGCTACCCGCTGCTCGACCTCAAGGTCAAAAACACGCTCGGCCGCCCGGTCGTGCTGCGCGTGCATACGGAAGACAACACACTGATCGCCGAGTTTTTCTCAGACGCCCCGAACCCGGCCAAGGTCATGTTCCGGAGGGAGGTCTCGGAAACCGTGCCGTACAAAGAGACGATCACGGTCGACACTGCCCTCGAATCAGGAACGGTCAGGATCAAAAAGCGCGGAAAAGTCGGTTACAAAGTCCAGCGCGGCAGAATCTTCATCGAAGATGGCAAGGAGCGCTTTGAAAAACTCCTGATGGATACCTATCAGCCACAGACGCAGCTTGTTTCCATCGCATTTGATGCAGTCTATCCCCCGCCCGAAGAGGCCGCACCGCCCTAACCTTCAAACCGGCGGCGCGCGCGGCAGCGCCCCGTCCTGTAACGTTTTGCGGCTGCCGCACCGCATTCGGTGAGTTTAATGTATCGTCTATTCAAACGGTAGTTTGACATCAAGATACACTTCTGTTAGAATAACCGTGTTTTTTGGTGTCTAAAGCCAGTTTTGACCACAAAAAAAATGGAGAGTATATGAATATTAGCCGACGCGTTCTCGCGTTTATTTCCTTGGTATCATTGGTTCTGATGAGCGGCTGCGGCCCCATCATGTCAACGAGCAGGATTTCTGACGCAAAGGATGCGCTTGAAAAAGCGCAGGCCGTCAATGCCGCAGAAAAAGCCCCTTACGAATACACAATGGCGCAGGAGTATCTCCGCAAAGCAGACGAGCTCTGGGGATACTCGCAGTTCGGCTACAGCGCTGAATACGCCAAGAAAGCCATCGAAATGGCCAATGCTGCCGAAGAAAAAGCCCAGAATGACCCCTGGGTCAATCCGCTTATTAACCAGTAATCTTTAGTGTTGACTCATTCATGGAGAGTAAGGATTAGAATATGAAACTTCATCGCGCAATGACGATGTTTGTCATCGCGTCCACAGCGGCGCTGGCAATGGGATGCGCGGATGGCGTCAAGCTGTCCAGCATGCAGGAAGAAATTCACAACAAAGCGGACGAGATCCATGACCGCGCGTACCGTTGCGCGCCGCGTGAACTCGCGCTCGCAAGCGCTCACGAAGAGTTCGGACGCATGGAACTCAGCTACGGCAACGGCCGCCGCGGCGAAGATCACATCACTTTCGCGGACGAACAGGTCAAGGACGCTGACACAAAGAGCCTCAACACGCTCTGTCTCGATCCCAAGCTTCAGGACCGCGACAAAGACGGCATCATCGACTCTGAAGACAAATGCCCTGACACGCCGGGCCTCAAGGAATTCAACGGCTGCCCCAACCCCGATAAGGATAACGACGGCGTCTGCGATCCCTGGGTCTCCGAAATGGGCCTCACCAGCGCTTTCTCCTGCAAGGGCGTCGACGCGTGCCCGAACGATCCCGGCGAGCTCGCCTATGCTGGCTGCAAGAATCCTGACCGCGATGGCGACGGCATCTGCGACCAGTGGGTCGCAAAAGTCAAGCTCGAAAAACAGTTCGAACGCACCTGCAAAGGCACCGATGTCTGCGAAGACGTTCACGGCCTCCCCGAATTCGCCGGTTGCCCCAACCCCGACAGCGATGGCGATACCGTCTGCGATCCCTGGGTCGCTGAAAAAGGTCTCGCGGCCAACTTCCCCAACTGCACTGGCTCCGACAAATGCCCGTTCGAAAAAGGCCTTGTCGAAGAAAACGGCTGCCCGCCTCCTCGCAAATATATCGTCGTCACCGATACGCAGATCGAACTCAAAGAACAGTTCTTCTTCGCTACAAACAAAACAAAAGTTCTCAAGAAGAGCGAACCTCTTCTCGACGAAATCGCTACTGTCCTCAAGGAGAATCCGTCCATCCATATCGCCATCGAAGGACATACGGACAGCTCCGGCAAGTACAAGAATAACCTCAAACTCTCCGATGGCCGTGCCAAGAGCGTTCTCAACGAACTCGCCAAACGCGGCATCGCCAAGGATCGCATGACCTCAAAGGGCTTCGGACCTGACAGACCTATCGATACCAACGATACGCCGGAAGGACGCGCCAACAACCGCCGCGTCGAGCTCCATATCACGAAGCGCTAATCATGTCTCGCCCGCATCGCTCTTTGTTGCATAACGTTTCAATGCAATGCTTCTCGTGACTTTGCGGGCAAGATATTGTAATCTGTGACTAGGATTGCCCTGTTTCTACATGGAGACGGGGCATTTTCACATCATTTCATCTTTGCAAGGTTAATTATGGCTGATCGCACACGTCTTATCGGCAGACTTTGTTGCTTGCTGCTTCTGCTCGGTCTGTTCATCCTGCCTCCCGTTTCCGCTTCCGCTCAGAACCTCGGCATGGGACAGGCTGTGAGCCTCACGAAATCCGCTCTCGAAGATTATGACTTCTTCGAACTCGAATCTGCTGACAACAAAATTATGCAGGCCGTGCAGATCATCGAAACCCGTGGCACAACTGACAAAGGTGCCGCAAATATCTATATCGCTCAGGGCATCATCAGCTACGGTCGATACAAAGATACAGCGCCTGCGATCGCCGAAGACCGCGCTTACAGCGCCTTCCTCAAAGCGCTTACACTCAACTCAGCTGCCGTCATACCTGGCGACTATCGCTCCGCTGAAATCACCGAAATCTTTGAACGCGCCAGAAAAGATATCGCCGCTGCCCCTGCACCTGCACCTGTCGTCGTTCAGCCCGTCGAACCCGCTCCGGCTCCGCAGCCTCAGGTCGTTCCACCACGCATCGATCATAATACCATCGTCTCAAGTAACAGATGCGTCTCCTATGATGTCGCTGCAACTGTACCGGCTCACCCTGACATCTATCGCGTCTACCTCTATTACGCATCTGATGACAAACCCGGCTATGACTCTGTCGAAATGATCCCTTCTTTTGAATCGGCAGATGTCCTCAAGGCCTCCATACCTTCATCTGTCACACAGGGCGATCGCGTTCACTATTACATCGAAGCCGTCAACAGGCAAAATGAAGTCGTCGCAAACGTCGCAAACGCTCTCACGCCTCTCTCCACCATCATGATGGGCGAATGTCAGCTCCCAAGCGCTGAATTCAACGATAACAACAGATTCGGCGATCCCACTTTCCAGCTCTCCATTCTCCTCGGCACTGCTGCCGGCGTCGTCGGCGACAAAACCCTCAACTGCGATGGAAACTCCAAATGCATGACAGGCGGCGGCGGCGAAAGCTCCATTAAAACCGGTCTCGCCCCCCTCCCCTTCCATCTCCGCGCCAGCGCGATGTTCAACCTCCCCAAACATTTCCAGCTCGGGCTCTATGTCCGTGGGCAGCTCGTCAATATCGTCAAATCGACGCTCAGCAACAAAGCGAAAACCGAAGTCAAATTCCCTGAACAGTACAATGTCATGGTCGGCCTCGCCGTCAGGTATCTCGCAATCTGGGAACAGCCTTACAGACTCTATCTCGGACTCGAATTCGGCTGGGGCGGCGCAAATGCCACGGTTGACATGGGCTCGAAATTCAACAACTTCAAAGACATCTACATCTACAAAGGCCCCATGCATGTCGCCCCGGAAATCGGCTTCCTCTGGACGTTCCACAAAAATGCCGGTCTCGCGATCGAACTCGCTGTCCCGATTGTCTTCCCCGAAAGACCTTCGGTATTCTTCGATCTTTCCATCGGACCTTACTTCCAGTTCTAAATCTTAATAATCGCGGCTTCGGCCGCGATTTTTTTTTGTCCATTTCCCCGGCATTTAACAAAACACAACTGTTCTGATATATTGATGCCCACTTTTGTCGGCATCATCAGTGACCAAACACACGCGCAAGTTCCCATGATAGTAACCAAATCACACCGCATAAGCCTCGGCATTCTTCTCGCTCTTGCCTTCGCACCTCTCTTCGCGCATGCCCAACCATCCGACATCTCGCAAATCCAAGCGATCGCAGCCGACGCGCTCAATGACCTCGATCATGGGGAAATCAATTCCGCGAGCAACAAAATCATGCAGGCCACGCAGATCCTCAAGCTTCGCGAATGGGATTCCACTCAGACCGCCAACATTCACCTCGCGCAGGGCATCATCAATTACAATAAATATCGCTATCTCGACGCCGAGCTGGCAAAATCCTCCACGCTCGAATCTTTTCAAAAAGCACTCAAGCTCTCCCCGGATATTGAGTTCCCTCAAAAATACTATTCCGAAGAAATCATTGAAATCTTCAAACAGGCTCAGTCTCAAAACGCCGAACCGCAGCCGCCTATCCCCTTGCCCGAAGCTGAACCGCCACTCCCCGCCCCCGCGCAAGACACCCCTGATACACCAACGCTCAGCCATGTCCCGCTCGAGTCCTGCGACACCTGCCAGCCATGCATCGTGTCAGTCACCGCACCGCCGCACAAAGACATCTATAAGGTGCAGCTGCTCTACGCATCAGACGTTTTCCAGGACTATGAAATCATCGAGATGCATCCCTCCGAAGCCGATCCGGATATATTCACCGCCACTCTCCCCAACCTCAAGTCAGAGAGCGACCACATCTACTACTATATCCAAGCCCTCGACCGACTTTCAAACGTCGTCGTCAAATTCCCTTATCAGGCACCGCCGGTCAATCTCGCTTTTCAAAAGACATGCGGCCCAGGCAACGCATACCCCATTTCCGAAAACGCACCGGACGCTCTTGACTTCGCGACAACCGCTCTCCCCACCGAGCCTGACGACACGCAGAGCGCCGCAATACATCAATCCGCTTCTGCCCCCATCGCGCAATTCTCACTCATGCTCGGCACTGGATTTGGCCATGTCAGTGACAAGACGATCAACTGCGACGGAAACCCCAAGTGCATGACTAACGGCGGTGGCACGAGTTCCATTGCAAGCACACTGGCACCGCTCCCCTTGCATCTCCGACTAAATGCCTTCTACAACCTGCCTCTGTACTTCCAAGTCGGCATTTATCTTCGCGGCCAGCTCATCAATATCGTCAAACCAACGCTCACGCCAAAAGCTCAATCCGAAATCGCTCACCCCGGCGTGTACAACGTCATGCTCGGCGTCGCCGCCCGCTGGTTCATCCTTCACGAACAGCCCTACCGCCTCCATGTCGGTCTCGGCCTCGGATGGGGCGGCGCGAACGCCACCGTCAATATGGGACCAGCCTTCAACAACTTCAAAGATATCTACATCTACAAAGGCCCCATGCACATCGCCCCAGAAATCGGCTTCCTCTGGTCATTCCACCAAAATGTCGGACTCGCTGTCGAACTCGAAATCCCCATCGTCTTCCCCGAAAGGCCCTCATTTTTTATCGACCTGTCTGTCGGCCCATACTTCCAGTTCTGATTCTTTGCGCCCCGGCTATCGCAGCGCGATACGCCCAGGCAAGTCCGCTATGGCTCACGCCATACGCGGACTCAGCGCGGCTATCAGCTCCGCAGATACGCCGCGCCTTTTTTTTTCGCACGCCACACAGTGATACAAAACCTATCCCCAACGGCGCAGTTGTTCATACACCCGCTTTAAGTTCACATCCTCACTGTGTGAATCCCTACTCAAACCACTTTGAGTTCACATCCTCACTGTGTGAATCCCTACTCAAACCACTTTGAGTTCACATCTTCACTGTGTGAATCCCTACTCAAACCACTTTGAGTTCACAACATCACTGTGTGAATCCCTACTCAAACCACTTTAAGTTCACAACATCACTGTGTGAATCCCTACTCAAACCACTTTGAGTTCACATCTTCACTGTGTGAATCCCTACTCAAACCACTTTGAGTTCACATCTTCACTGTGTGATGCCCCTTCGAGTTACATGGGACACCCTCACGGTGTACGCAAAGTCAAAAACAACAATAAAGACGTTCCTCTAGCACCCCGTAGGGGTGCCAGATATGTAGCCCGGGGTAAGCCTGAAAGGCGCAACCCCGGGTAATCGGTGCCACGGCGCTCGAAAGCGCGGAAGACCGCGCGGAGGCGGGCGCAACCCCGGGTAATCGGTGCCACGGCGCTCGAAAGCGCGGAAGACCGCGCGGAGGCGGG
>JAFUEE010000103.1 GCA_017464085.1 Pseudomonadota bacterium | reverse complement strand
TTCAAGCAATTCTGTTCTATCAATACCTCTCGCCATTGGTTCCTCCTGTAAGATGAGAGTTGAAGGCAAGTTCATCATACTGGATTTCCAATGGCTTTTTTAGCTTTTTCGATTTTGCGAACTCATGTGGACGTTATCTTGAGTCTGTCAATGCACGAAAACATAACGTCAAGGCAGAAGAATCTGAGAACAGCTCACTTCCGACATCTGAAGAAAGAAGGAAAATTATTTTAGACATGCTTTTGAAGGGTTGCTATGTAAGTGACATTTACAAAAGATTCGGTGTGGAATGTCCTGATGAATAAATTTGAATTCCCAGTCATGTATTCAAGCTCCATAACTGGGAATTCAAACTTTCGTTCAGACTTTGCGTACACCGTGGGGTTAGGGGCCAATTAATCAGACTTTCCTTAATATATTCTGAGCCGTTGAAATATAGAAACTGTCTGGATGAAGTTCGGAGCGCATCACACCGGGATTGCTGTTAAATACGGGCTCATCCATGCACTCTTCATAGAAACTGTTGCGGTTCCATGCGCAGATAATATGATCGTCTTGTATGACGACGGATTTTGAGTCTTCAATACTTTGAGGGGATGCAAAATGTTTATTTGCAACCAAATCATCTATAGAATCTGGCGACTGGAGCGCGTAGATATTCATACGCAGCGAACGCCCAGAAGCAAGTAAATCATCGATGCGCGCAAGCGCATTCGCGGCAGGCGCATCGCCTGTGAGCGCGATGTTTTCGAGCGCCGATCGTGAAACATTCAGGCTCGCTGTTGTCGGGCCATTTTCACATACGCCATTGCGATCACTGCATGACATGGCTAACAGTGTGCTGAGAATTATGCCAAAAGATAAGATTTTGTGGACATATTGGGCCTCCTGAGATTAAATATTAAACCACATTCATGCATCGTCCGCCAGCAATGTACCGGGGGCAAGAAGACCAATAATTAGAGGCAACACACCATACGCTCGCATATTCACGCTCCCTATCTTGGTAGTAAGTAAATTCGAATAACCGTAGCGAGATTGCTTACTAAATTGTGGCTTTATTTTACAAGCCCCAGCTTCATGCTGCAAGCAAAAAAATTACAACCTGTCTCTGCTGCTCGCCAGAGGTGCCGAAGCGTCGTTGTGCATTGCGTGCTTCACCACCACGAAGCCTGTTGTCATACTGCCTGTGCCGTGTTTTTGAAACGCCAGAACTGCATTGACAGCGCAGACAGGTATTCTTTAGGATAGCCAGCGAGTGATGAGCGGAGGGGTGCCCGGCGTATGCGTGCATAGCCGGGCACAAGCGAGCGTATCGGCCAGTGGCCGAAAGCGAGCCCAAACCAGAAAAAAAGCGCTGCAAGATGGAGCAATGGGGAATTTTATGCGGAAACTGTTGATTTTGTTGATTGTGGGGAGCGTGTTCGGGTGTTCGTCTGGCAAAACATGGCAGATGTCTGAGAGGCTTGATCGGGAACTGAGCGGTACAGGCCAAGCGGGCATGGAAATGATGACGATGCCAAACGGCCGTGTCTGCTATTATTCAAGTGATGACAAAGCGGCTGCTGCGTATTATGACAAGCGCAAGACAGCAACCGCCCGCCTCGGGGGTGATACCAGTGCCAATACCAGTGCCAAAGAAGAGACAGGCATGCCCAGTCAAAATACCCCCCAGAAGATTGCGGATGATTCCGACGTGATATCATGCAAAGTCCACAAAGACTGCCCGGCGGGCTATGCCTGTCTGGATGCGCCTGCTGTTGCCGGGAAGATCAATATTAATGGAAAATATATCCCTGTGACAAAGAGGATGTCCTCGCTGTCTGTATGTGTAGATATGGTGAATCGCAAGTGTTCAAGCGACGTGGACTGCCCGGATTATGAAAAGTGTTTTGGCGGCCGCTGCGCGATGTGCAAGACAGACACAGACTGCCGCTATGGCTATCGATGCGCGAGCGGAATCTGCCAGCCGAAATCGGGGCAGCCGGCCTGCGAGAAGGCGACCGACTGCGGAAATGGCGAAATCTGCGCGTTTGGCAAGTGCACTTCAATTTGCAGCGCCAATACGGATGCAGGGGAGCGGATGACTTGCCGGCCGCAGGAGGTCTGCCAGTCGCGTGCCGGTTTCGGCATTTGTGTGGAAGCATCCGGCGCGACGGCTTATGATGCGGAGGACTGCCTGTCTGATGACGATGTGGAACTGGATTCTGTATGTATTGGCAAAAAGATTTTTAAGAAATGCCAGTCTGATGAGAATTGTGACGAGCAATGCGTGGACGGGATATGTACAGAGATGTATGAATGTTCGGCAGACAATGACTGCCCGCAGGGCCTGCATTGTATGAATCATGCCTGTATATGCACAAGCGATGCAGATTGCGGCACAGGCTATTGCTCCGCAACGCATGAATGCGTACAGTGCCGGACCTCGGAAGATTGCCCGGACAATCAGAAATGCGGCTATTCACGCACATATCAAAATGAAGAAGAAAATATATCGCTGCAATGCCTGGAGTGCATGCGCAATGAAGATTGCGGTGGCGACAAGCCATTATGTTCACCAGAGGGCACATGCGTGGCCGCCGAATGCGTGACCAATTCAGATTGCTGTTATCGCGAAGAATGCAAAGATTATATATGCGCAGATGATCGCTGGCCGGTCGATGACGGCTATTCTTATGAAGAAATGGTAGAATCATCTGTACATAAATTGAGCAGCCAAATGAGCTGTTACAGGAGAGAGACGCCCTGCACCAAAGATGATGAATGTGATTATGATGAAGCATGCAATCAGTCATTATATCTTTGCAAACGGCGGTGGCCTGGAGAGAAGCTTCCAGAAAAGGCGCTTGAACCATATCTCACCGCGCTTATCACGAATTTTTGCTGGAGAGACAATGAATGTCCTCAGGGACAAGTGTGCAACAGTACCGGCACATGCGGCTGCAGCGGCGATTCATGTGGCACAGGATATGTATGTTCGCCGAAATTCGGGTGCATTCCGACAGACCGCAGTGTGTGCGGAAATCTGGAATATATCGATTTTAAATGTCGATGTACCAACGATGCCCAATGTGGCGACGAAAAGTTCTGCGCGAGTCATGGCGCTTGTGAATCGCTCACGGACAGCCATGCGCTCTATCTGGAAGGTCTTCGCTGGAGCGATCACTATCACGCCCGAAATGCAGACAGCATAAAAGCGATGGCATATCTGGATAAAGCCATTGTTTTGGGCAACCAGGATGCCATGCTCGCGATGCTCGATGTCTATGAAACGCTTTATAATCACAATAGTCAGCTTTATGATGAACAAAAGCATCTTCGATATTTTAAGATGCTTGAAAAGAAAAAGAATCCCGAAGGATTGTATCGCTTCGGGATGTATTATATGAATTTATCTAACGACAATATGACTGAATCACAAATACGTAACGCAGAAAAGAAAGGGATAGATTATCTCAATCAGGCGGCGAATGCAGGCTCGAAAGTCGCACAGGCTGAGCTTGCGGTGATATATGGAGAGGGGGCGATTGTATCTAAAGATGTGAATAAAGCCAAACGCTTCGCTCATAAATATCTCAAATATGTCCCCGGCATGGTTCGAAATGCAGATTCTGACGGCAGGGTGTACGAACTCCTGGACAGCTTTGAACCTGAAAGCGAACGGGACTGGACGCGGATGAAGAAATAGCCTGCGGATAGATTTATTCAGAGCCATTTATTTAGCCGTACATTTCAGCTATGATGTGCATCCATAATATGAATGCCGGACGTATGCGCGGATGCGCATAGACCGGCACGCCGGCGTATCGGCCAAAGGCCGATAGCCGGCGCACACACATAAACAACGGAGTAATCAAAATGAACAGACAGAAATTTTTGATCGCATCACTGCTGATTGCAGGCTGGAGCTTTGGCTGCGGCAATGATTCCGCGTCATCATCCGGCATAAAGGGCGACGGTTGCAAATGCACGGGCGATCAGATCTGCGTGGACAAGGTCTGCTATGATCCATCGGAATTGTGCGGCGGCAAGAAATGCGGGGAATCCCAGACCTGCGTGGAAGGCGTATGCAAGGACAATGATGGCGCATCTGAACTGTGCGACGGCAAGAAATGCGGGGAGTCCCAGACCTGCGTGGATGGCGTATGCAAGGACAATGATGGCGCATCTGAACTGTGCGGCGGCAAGAAATGCAGCGACTCTCAGGTGTGCAAAGACGACAAATGCGTTGAAAAATCCGAGCTTTGCGGCGATGCGGTGTGCAAGGACAGCGAATCTTGCGTGAACAACAGCTGCGCGCCGAAAGACAAGGTCTGCGGAGAGTCTGTATGCAACGATGTGGAAGTATGCAAAGACAGCGTCTGCGTGCCGAAGGACAAGGTATGCGGCGAATCGGTATGCGCAGATTCGGAGGCATGCAAGGACGGCAGCTGTGTATCTAAAGACAAGGTGTGCGGCGCGAACGTGTGTTCGGAAAGCCAGACATGCCGCGACAATCAGTGCATCGACAGCGAGAAGATCTGCGGTGCGGACGTGTGCTCAGACGCTCAGGTATGCGTGACCGGGCAGTGCATCGACAAAGAGAAAATCTGCGGCGAATCGGTATGCAGCGGCTCGCAGGTGTGCCATGCCAACGCATGTGTGGCGTCAGAACAGATCTGCGGCGATGCGGTGTGCCAAGACCAGCAGATCTGCACAGAAGGCGTCTGCAAAGACCCCGAACCGGCTCAGATACTGGCTATTCTGGACGGCTCGGCAGTCGTGTCGGAGGACGGCTCGACAGTTCAGATCAGCGTGTCTCTGGCGACAAAACCGGAATCGGATGTCGTGATCACCGTCGCTTCAAGCAATACGAACGAGCTGGCTGCTTCGCCTGCAACGCTCACGTTTACGCCAGAAAACTGGAACACCCCGCAGGTCATTGAAGCGGCAGGGGTGGATGATCACGTCATCGATGGCGCGGTCAAATCGTCGCTCATGCTGTCATCTGCCTCCGAAGATGCGGATTATGAGGGCCTGAGCAAGCAGATCGACATCACGACGGAAGACAACGATTCCGCCGGGCTCGTCGTGATCTCATCGGGCCTTTCGCTCGCCGAAAATGGCGAAGAGACTGCGCAGTTTACGGTCGCATTGACAGCAGAACCGGCATCAGATGTCGTCGTTTCACTGGAATCTTCGGACATTTCCGAGCTCGTTGTCGATGGCGAAGCCTCGCTGACGTTTACGAAAGACAACTGGAACACCCCGCAGATCGTGACAGTGAAGCCAGTGGATGATGACGTGGCGGACGGCGTTCAGTCGGCATTTGTCAAGCTGACGAGCGCCTCGGAAGATGCCAATTTCAACCTTCTGGAAGCGCAGACGGAACCCTATATGATCACGGACAATGAGACGCCGGGCGTGGTCATCTCTTCGTCCGCGACGACGCTGACGCCTGCGGCATCCGAGATCGAAGTCTCGATTTCGCTGACGGCCGAGCCGACCTCCGATGTGACTGTCTCGCTGGGGACGACGAACGACAAGACGGCATCGCCTGCGCAAAATGTGTTCACATTCACGACGGAGAACTGGAATGTGCCGCAGAAAGTGACGGTCACGAACACCGATCCGATGTCGGCCTCTGCCGCTGTGACCACAGAAAAGCTTTTCGCGACAGCCGCCGGCGAAGGCGTGTATCAGAGCGTCCAGAGCAACGAGATCGAGCTGAAGATCTATGCGGTGACCTCAATTGATGTGCCGAAGGCGCGGACCTGCGAGATGCAGAAATTCACGCTCCTGCCGGGCAAATACCGCCTGGAAGCATGGGGCGCGCAAGGTGGCTCGGACGGCCCTGGCGGCGGCAAGCCCGGTCATGTCGGCGGTCTTGGCGGCTATGCGACAGGCATCATCGAACTGACAGAAACCAAAGACATCTATGTGATGGTCGGCGAATACAGCCTTGATTTCAACAATCATCCGGGCTTTGTGCCGTGCAACGGCGGCGGCGTGAATTCCGGCGGCGCGACGGGAGCCGGCGGCGGCGGCGCGACGCATTTCGCAGCGACAGAGCTCGGCGACCTTCCGAAATATGAGAACAGCAAGTCGGATGTGTACCTCGTTGCAGGCGGCGGCGGCGGCGCCGGTGACTACGCCGAAGGCGGCTCAGGCGGCGGGGAAAGCGGCGGCAACGGTGTCGGCTCGAATTCTGGTGCCGGCGCGACACAGACGACCGGATATAAATTCGGCCAGGGCGAACCCGCAAGCGGCCAGAATCCTGGTGGCGGCGGCGGCTGGTATGGCGGCAAGCGCAGCAATGGCGGCGTGAATGCCGGCGGCGGCGGCGGCTCCGGGTATATCGGCGGCGTTCTCAATGGCGAAATGACTGCCGGCGTCCAGCAGGGTGACGGCAAAGCCAAAATCACAGTCATCGAGGATTAATATATTTGCGGCGTATCGCAACGCGATAGCCGCGCCCAATGCCGAGCCGTTCGAACGAACGGCTCAGGGCCGCAGTATGCCGTCAGGCATAGGCGCCCTACCCAATCATCCAATGTTCAATTGTACGCAGGTCTTTGTCGAAACTCACACCGATCTTTATAATCTTTTTATCACTCGCTTCATAGGGAATGGCATACCCTTTGTCATCAATCTGCTTCAAAGCTTCTTCCGCAGTTCCGTTCAGTTTGAATTCAAACACAAAAATCGTATCATCCGTTTCTAACCATGCGTCGGTACGCCCTGCAGGCTTGCATTCTTCCGTGCGAACACAGAATTCCGAAGCAATTCTAAATATCAAATAAAATATTGTTTTATAATGCGCCTCGTCCTGGCGCTCGGCATTGTATGGAATAGAACTTATAAAACTGCGCATCAGCGTCATGGCCTGATCGACATCGCGCGCATCAAGCGCATCCATGAGCGACATGATAAACGATATATTCTCGCGCTCAGGCAATTTGGAATAATACGGCATCAGGCCTTTCAAGAAGCTCACGCGAACTTCCTCGTTCGGGAACCCCAGCCTGTACCGACCATTCTTGACTGATTTAATTGTCACATATCCGCTCTGATACAGCACCGGAATCGGCGTTTCCGCCCTTTCCATCGGCGCATTCAGTTCCATCTCGCTTGCATTGAAATGATC
>JAFUEE010000102.1 GCA_017464085.1 Pseudomonadota bacterium | reverse complement strand
GTAAGTCCGAGTTCGCGAGCAAGCCTCTTGTAACCATAAATCCATTGACGGTAAGTTGCCAGTATTCTTTCCCGTTGTTCGTTGGTGATCACTTCTGTTCTCCCTGTGTTTGAAGTGTCAACCAAAACAGGGATAGGTCAGATCGCGTGTTTCTGGCCGGGGGCGCTGCCCCCGCGTCGCTATCGCACGGCCACAGCCGCGCGATACGCGCCTCCCCCGTCGCGCGGGCTATCGGGTATCCGGCCCGATACGCCCGACGCCATCAGCCATGCGCCAGGGGACGCCGCTTGCCAGGCGCCAGAAAACGCTTTCTGCCTCTTTCAAGCTCCGAGTGATGCTCAAAATAGCCCCAAGACGCTCCGTTCAGCATCCCCTGCCACGACAAAGCCATCCAAAACAAGCCTCAGAGCCACACACGGATATCAGCCCACGCGCCTATACCATCCTCAAACGCCACATCACATCCCATTCACATCCTATATATTAATGATACCAGGCAATATGCTTCTGCCGCGCAAAACGGCATAAAAAGACATTTCTCACATTACAAACTTTGCAAAAAAAAACCGTTAGTGTATAACGCTCAAAATGTCGTTTATATTTTGCGGCATTTCATCTCATCGACTAATTGCACAGGATTGTCAGGATGCTCAGAATTTTAATTGAGGATTCCGAAGGAAAATCAAAGCTTGCCCCCATTAACCCGGACGCCGGAGACATCACGATCGGCCGAAAGGAAGGCAATTTCATCCGCCTGAAGGAGCGCAACGTTTCCCGTAATCACGCACGCATCTACCAGACCCCAGACGGCCTCTTCATAGAGCCCGTTGCGGCCAGATACGGCCTCAAACTTAATTCCTCAAAAATCGAAGGCCCGACGCCGCTTGCATTAGGCGACGAGATTCGCATCGGCGATTACAGGCTCTACATCCAGGATGAGAACAAGCCGAACCTCAAGAAAGAGGAGGATCTCAATTCCGTCCAGGATATCCCGCCCGAACAGCAGCCGCGCTTTGTCGTGATTTCGTCCAACTTCGCAGGCCGCGAATACCATGTCATGAAGACAAAAGTGACGATCGGCCGCAACACGAGCAGCGAAATCTGCATCGAGCACCAGTCAGTCTCCGGCCAGCATGCCGAAGTCCGCAGAAACGGCCGCGGCGACTTCGAAATCAGAGACCTTAACAGCTCGAACGGCACAAAGGTCAACGGCATCCCCATCAATGAGCCCTGGCGCCTGAGCTCCGGCGACGCTGTCACGCTCGGCCATGTCACCATGCGCTTCTGCGGCCCCAACGACTTCTGGTCTCTCAATTTCGGCATCAATGACGAACCCAAAGGCGGCAACAAAGGCATAATCGCCCTCATCGGCATCGCCATCATTGTGGTGCTCGCGCTCGGTTTTATCTACATCGGCTCCATCCTCAAACCCCAGCAGCCTCAGCAGCCGGTTCAGACTGCAAACGAAGACAACGACAGCAAAGACAAGTTCAACAACTATATCAATGATTGCCAGAACGCCATCTCGAAAGGTGATTTCGATTCAGCCAAGACCCACTGCGATTTAGCGCGCGATATCTCACCAAACGACCCCAAATATCTCGCAGTCGCCGAGCAGCTTCGCAAAGAAAAAGATTCCAAGGACGCCCTCGTCGAAGTCCTCGAGTCGATCAGCAATGGCGATTGCAGAGACGCCATCGACTCGCTTGAAAACATTCAGAAAGGCACTGCCGCCTATATCACCATGCTTGAAAAAGACTACAAGACCAAAGCCCTTGAATGCCTTGAGAAAAAGCTACGCGACAATGCTCTTGCTGCAGTCGAAAGAGGCGAGATTTCTGAAGCGGAACGCATCCGAGACGAAATCAAATCTCAGCGAGAAAACAGTCCATATCTCTCCCCTGTCGATGATGCCATCCGGAAAGCCAAATCCGCAGCTCGTGGCGGTGGCGGTGGCGGCTCCAGAAAGTCAGCCTCGGCCAACGATGCGGCTCCCGCACCTGCGCCAGCAGCCCCCGCACCGGCAGCAATCGATGTCAATGAACTCTGCAGCAATGCAGTACGCGCCAAGATCGGAAAAGACAACTGCAAGGCTTACGAGCTTTACAAGAAGGCAAAAAAAGCCGGCATAACGGATGCCACCTGCAAACGAAATGCTGACACGCACATCGCTGCATTTGCAGCGCAATGCAACAAATAATTCTCAAGCCGCCGAAAGGCGGCTTTTTTTGGCCATTCTCAACGACCGGGGTGCAAATCTGTTGCCCCACGCCGAGCATATTTAGGGGACAATCCTGTTATCTTGAGCGACAGGCTTGCTTCCCCGCGCTGCCCCCCTGTCACCCTCAATGCGATGATGCCACCAGCCCGTTTGTGACATATCCCGTCATATCCCGTCCGCCACGGGCATAACATTTCTATAGCGCCTCAGGCATGATGGCTCAGACCTGAAAAACCAAGCGAACGCAAAAATGCGTTTGTCCGTCACCACCGCGCATAAAAAAAAGCGCCGTTCAAGAAACGGCGCTTCTATATTGCAAATCATCATCAGCGATGCCGATTGCCACAGTGCGGACAATAATATTCGCGTTTTTTTTCACGGCATGCGAGCAACGGTATGAAGATAAGCGGAAGACAAAAGAGGGCCGCGATAATCACCCAGATCACACCGTCAGAAGACAGCCCCTCAGTCTCGCGCAGTTCAAGCACGCCGCCGCACAGCGCGCATCGTCTCTCGAGGGCGGTACGCTCAGATGAGACACGGCCATTCGTAAACTTCCTGAATGCTTCCAGATCAGACGAACGTTCATTTTTTTTTGAAGCGTTTTCCAGAGCAGGCGCATAAGCGCTCCGCACTCGTCTAGCCTCTCGCTCGGAGAGCGCGAGCTTTTCGGCACAGGCATCAACCTCATGCGCCAGATCTTCGACAGTGCGATAATCAGCCTCAGCCACCCTTTCGAGATACGACTGGTACTCGACACTGCCCCTGAGCGCTACAAGCGCCGGAAGCGTATCCTCAATACCGACTGGAATCAGAAGCCAGTCCTCAAGCTTTGAGATCGCCTCAGTCTGCGTCATACGCCTTCTCACTACAGCTGAAAGAGGAGCCGCTGTCCCGATGTCTGCTGGTATGGCCTTGGGGCTTCAGGAATCGGATCGTGTTTGATATACCCTTCCACAAGCCGGCACATGAAGTCAGCGTCATCCTGATTGTCCACATAATTGAGCATCGTGGTGTCCAGCACATAGACAGGACAGCGCGTCCAGTGCTCCCACAGGCTGTAATAGCGACGGCGGAGAGCATCCAGATAAGATGCTTCAATGACCTGTTCCGAAGCTATGGAGCGCCGGGCGATTCGATCGAGCACGACATCGGTCGGCGCATCCAGGAACAAGATGAAATTGGGCACTGAGACATGATGACTCAGGAGCTCTGTAAAGCGGTTGTACAGCTCCATCTCATAATCGTTGAGCGTCTGCTCTGCAAAGATGCGATCTTTTTCGAACAGATAGTCCGCGACGGTCATCTCATCGAAGAGATTTTTTTGTAGAAGGTCGATCTGCTGCTGATATCGGCTTGCCAGATAAAACATCTGAGCGGGAAAAGCATAATGCTCGGGATCCGCATAAAAGTTTGCCAAAAATGGGTTTGCCTCGCACTGCTCCAGAACCAGCCGTGCCCCATAACGGGCCTGCAGCAACTTGCAAAGGCTTGTCTTCCCCACACCGATCAGACCTTCCACGACAACATAGCTTGACAATTTTTTTCCCCACAAAAACGCCAATGACATGGCGAGAAAGATTGTTCACAAGGATATTCCCCCCATGAGAGGGAGTATCCTACGATAAACCAGATCGAACAAATTTGAAAGTTTTACCCCCAAACTCCCCCAAACTATCGCGCAAAACACTTTTACTTGACAAAAAAAGCAAAACATGAGAGCCTGAAAAGGATGTGGGAAGCGTCGGCCCTGTAGCTCAGCTGGATAGAGCGACCGCCTCCTAAGCGGTAGGTCACTGGTTCGAATCCAGCCAGGGTCATTTTTGTCAGCCTCCCACATCATTCTCTTCACAGCGGCATCTATTGCATGATTACGATCTGCGAGCCCGCTGGCGGAATGAGCTGAAACACAGCCTCCGAAAACTCGACATCCATATCGCGTTTCTCAATTCTCAGCCTTACGTCAGTCTTCTGGTCTGGCAGGCTGAAAAGTATCTCGCGAGGATACGTGCACACCAGCCCGGATGCCCCAGTCACTGCCTCAAATCCGGATGCCTCATACGCATATTGCACCTTCTCCCCGGAAAGCACTGCGATCTGTTTGATAGCTTTCGACGGCCATTCATAGATCACATGCATCGACCTGCCATCCGCCAGACCAAGCGTGCGCCGATACCCGCCTTTCTCCGGATCCCATGCAAACATCTGCGACTCGAACGCATCCGCCGCAAGACCGTCTCTTGGAAAATCGCCATAAATGACCCTGAAAAGATCAGCAGCAGAGAGATATACCGGCAGGATCTGGGAAATATTTTCAGGCGTAGCCTCCCCAGCCACAAAGACATTCTGGCCGACATCTATCAATGCGAAGCCGGCGCCATCGGAAACAAGCGTTGAAACAGCTTTGTCAAAAGCGGAAATCGTAATGCGCATGTCGAGCGGAGGACGCGCTGAAAACACCAGGTCCTGCCCGACCACTCGCTTGCCATTGACGCCGTCGACATAATCAATCTTAGAAATGACACGCATGGAGGTGAGCGCGCAGCCTTTTTCCGTCTCGATTTCAGAGAGCGCGTATCCTGTCGCCACATCGGGTTCTGGAATCGACCGCATCGAAGCGCACCCGGAAAACAAAAAAACGACCGCACAGGAAAAAAGTCTAATCTTCATAATTGTCCAATATTTACAAAATGTTAACAGAGATCTCCGAGATATTTCCGAGCTTTGTGAGCGCCATAAAATGCGCTCACATCAGAAAGCCTAGCCAATATGACACAACCGTGCCGAAAAACCACGAAATTGTTGCCCATGCCCGAATAAGAGCAGCCCTCAAGCAGCAAACGCCCCCTTGGCACAGTCGCGAACCTGCCCGTCCCATGCGCATAGCGTGTTCTTCGCCACGGCCAGGCCTGATGGCATCCGCAGCCAGCCCCATCCGTGCACATAGCGAGCCCATATATTCCGGAACAGACCTTGCGGCAGGCCAGCTCAGCAATCACAGCGCGGTCAGCCTGGACGTCCAAGAAAACGCCCCATTCGGACGCAAACCAAAGCGTCATTAGTATTTATCCCCCATCAACACGTGGACACTTGGTCGGCGTGATCCGCGCTTGCTTTGCGTCTGATTTATCCCCCATCAACACGTGGACACTTAAGCCGCAAGAAATGCTCACACGTCTGTCTGTTCAATCAGACATGAGGCTCGACGTGAATGTTTCTTGACGCAAGCGGACAATACTAGTAGAAGATTCAATTTGGATTTTGCGATTTGATCGCTTACGAATGAGCAGTTCTATCAGCGAGGGTGCAGATAGCAGCTGGGGATTTCCGAACAACACATGAAGGAGTTCATATGCTTAGTGTGACCATCACCGAGAAAGACGGTCCGACAACGACAACGACATTTGACAAGACCGAGGTTCTCATTGGGCGTGTGAAAGGCAATGACATTGTCCTGCCAAAAACGAACGTATCGAAGCGCCATTCTCGAATTGTCGTAAAAGACGGCAAGATCATCCTAATCGATCTCAAGAGCACGAACGGCACGTTCATTAACGGCCGCAAGATCACCGGCCCTCACGTCATGCAGGAAGGGGACAAAGTCTTTATCGGTGATTTTACGATTGAGGTTCGCGAGATCGGCGGTGCGCCATCCCCTATGGGAATGGTACCACAGATGCCGGCAGCCCCAGGCATGGGTGCGCCCTCAATGCCGCCTTCATTTGGTGGAATTCCCAGTGGCACAACGCTTCCTCCTGTCGGCATGCCTATGGATCACAATATGCCGATGACCACAGCGCCACATTCCCCGAATATTCCGAGCCCGAACGGCGGATTCCAGCGTCCTTCTCTCAGCGGTATGCCCTCGATCGGCGGCCCGACCCTCGGTGCCGGTCACATGCCTGCGCCAGCGGCGCCCGCGATGGGGCCAGGCAGCATGCCTGGCGTGGCGAATGAGCCAGCCCCCATGGGTCCCGGCATGAACCAGCCCGCAGCACCGATATCCCCTGTCGCGCCGGCAGCGCCCATGTCTCCTGCAGCCCCAGTCGCGCCAGCAGCGCCAGTTGCCCCGGTCGCGCCTGTTGCGCCGGCAGCCCCGGTTCTCAGCTCCCCTGCGGACCTCATTGCGCCGTCAGGTCCTGCGGCTCAGTCGCTTCCCGTCGGGCGTTCGCTGTCCGCTGGCCCGGTCAAGCCATCCGGCATCAGCGCGCCCGTCGGCGAAGGCCTCCTCAACAAGTCCATCCTCCCCTCAAGCACCGGCGCAGACCGCAGCCTCTCAGGCGCATCCAAAGTCAGTGCCTCGCGCGCCTCTTCCAATGCTGCACGAAAAGAGTTCTCAGCCGCCGCGCTTCCTGAAGATATCATTGTCGATGACGCCCGCAACGTGGAGACCGAAAACCTCCTCAAGGCGGCCCGTATCGTCATGGACAGATATCTCTCTGAAAATGACTTCCAAGCCATACTCGCGCAGCCGTACATGCCCGATCAGGAGACCCAGGACATGTGCTACAACAATCTTACGAACTGCGTGAACGCGACCCGGGCGTCTCTGGGGAATATCAACACCGAAACCCTGCTCGACTTCCTCCTCAAAGAAGCGACTGGTCTCGGCGCCATCGATACGCTCATCGATGATCCCGATGTCAGCGCATTTACGGTTTACAACTTTGAGACAATTGTCGTTGACAGGCTTGGCCGCCGCGAGATCAGTCATCTCCAGTTCACGAGCAACGACACGCTCTACCTCGCTTCTCAGCGTCTGCTCGCTTTCCAGGGCATCAATCCTCAGACGGCTCCCGCAGTATCCGAGATCCGCTTCCAGGACGGCACCCAGCTGGAAGTCATCCTTCCGCCGGTCGCAGTCGCCTCGACATCCATCGTCGTCCGCAAGACCAACCATGCATTCAATGCGCTTTCAGCGCTCGTTCAGAAAGAAGCGCTTTCAGCCGAGATGTCCAAATTCCTCAACCTCTGCGTGAAGGCTCGCCGCAACATCCTGATCGCAGGTGCCCAGTGCGCAGGCCGCACGACGCTCCTCAATGCTCTTGGCGCCGAGATTCCCAACGGGGAGAGAATCGTCACGGTCGAGAACTCCGCAATGCTTGCGATGCCGCAGATGTATGTCATGAGTCTTGAAGCTCAGAACGACTCTTTCCCCGGCGGCGATCTCGCATCCCTCATCCGCCAGTGCGGTCGCCTGCGCGCAGAACGCGTCCTCGTCGACAGCATCCAGACTCCGGCTGATGCCAGCGCATTCCTCAACGCCATCTGCGCAGGAGCCCAGGGTTCCATCGCCACAATCACGAGCCTGACCGCTGAAGATGCCATCGGCCTCCTCAAACGCATGGTCGCGGCTGACAATACCGCCCGCTCGCTCGTCGGCAACATCGACATCGTCATCACTGTCCGCGCCTTTACAGATGCCCGCAGACGCATCGTCGAGATTTCTGAAGTCGTCACAGAAGACGATGGCACCATTCGCCTCACCCCGATTTTCGGATGGCTCGGAAACGGCATGGGCAGCAAAGCTACCGGCAGCGGCAGCTTCAAAGCCCTCGGAAATACGCCTCAGTTCTGCAGCGATCTTGAAAGAGGCGGCGTTGCGCTGGATGCATCCATGTTTAATGCATGATGCAGCCCCTGCTTGATGATTATGTGGGCCCGTTTTACGGGCCCGTTAATGATCCAGTCATTGCCACTTTTTCAGGAAGCGTATGTATACACTGATTATTGAAGATCGATACGGTCGATCCGCAGCTGAAATATCTTTTGACCAAGGAAGTTACACGATCGGTCGTGTGGACGGAAATGATGTCGTTCTTCCATCAAGTTCCGTCTCACGTACGCACGCCAGGATTTTCGTCTCTAACAACAAGTGTTATATCGACGACTTGGGAAGCGCAAACGGCGTTACAGTCGACAACGTTCCCATCAAAGAACGAACTGAGATCAAGCACGGCTCGCAGATTCGCATCGGTGAATATACGCTCTATCTTGAATACAAAGATCAGAGCGATATGAATGCCGGTCAAGATGTGCTTAAAACTCAGATTGTCTCCGGGGATCAGGGCGGTTATAAGATTGTACGCATCAGGGACAAGTTCGCCGGCGAAGAGTTTATGCTCGCGGAAGCGACAAACACCATTGGACGAACCGAAGATAACTATATCCTCCTCTCTGATCAGTCCATCTCTAGAAATCATGCCAGAATTACCAATCGTGGCATGCTCTACTATGTCACTGACCTCGACTCTTCAAACGGAACCTTCGTCAATAACAAAAAGATTTCTGGCGAACATCCTCTGCAGAGCGGAGATATCATCCGATTCGGAAATCTCTCGTTTGTCTTTGTGCCATCCTCGCAGCATGTCAATATTCTGGAGTATAACAAAAATAACAAAAATAGTTCCCAAACGCTCATCTTTGCACTTCTTGGCTCGCTCTTCCTGTGCGTGATAATTGTCCTGATTGTCGTCATGTCCATGAAGAAAGGCGATAACAATGCAATTGATGCTGAAACAAATACTCAAGATACTGCGCTTGCAAAACTCAGCATCGATCTTGACAATGCTTCAAAACACCTTGATGACAAACAGGTTCAGACAGCTAAATACATCATCGATCCGCTGCTCAAGGAATATCCTGATGATTCAAGAGTGATCGATCTCAACAAGAAAATTGAGTTCGAACTCAAAAATGATGAATACATCACACAGGGTAATGCATTCGTTGATAACAAAAAGTATGAAGATGCTATCGACAAATTCAGATCTGTCGATATTGACAGCTTCAGATATCAGGATGCACAGAATCTTATCAAAGATACCGAACGCAAGATTCGCCTCATGCAGTACAACGACGCGCGTTCTAAATGCGATGACGGTTTGTCTGACGAATGCATCAAAGATCTCTGCGCTGCAGCCGCAGAAATGAAAAATAGAGATTCAGATATCGAGACAGAGCGTGTCAATGATACGATTGCCTTTATGGAGCGCATCACGAAAACTAAGAAAAATAAGTACGCCGCTGCCGCAAAGGACTGCCTCAACGAACTCAGCGATAATTGAGAAAACCGCCCTCATGGGCGGTTTTCTTTTATGAGACAATCAAGCTTGAAGCTTCCTCGCTGCTTTGATGCGCTATACCCTTCGCGGCTGACAAATCACTCATGCCTGGAGCGCCGAGCAAGGGCTGTCTCAACGAGTTCAGCGATAATTGAGAAAACCGCCCTCATGGGCGGTTTTCTTTTGGCTCTGTTCCACCGGCGTGAAAATGTATCACTTATGTTTGCTCAGATAATCCCTGCAGTAATCCGCGTTCTTCTTAAAAGTGTCTGTAATGCTCTGAAGGACCATCTCTTCAATTTTTTTGCCAATCAGGGGAAGGCTGACAGAGATTGCGCCCTTTGTTCGCCGCACACAGCCGTTGCCCTCGGCAACGAATTCTGTCACGCCTTTCGCATCCACATTAGCGCCTTTGACCTCGGGCACGATCACCCATGTATTGGCAAGCTTCTTCTGGCTCCATGTGCGCGTCTCGACATAAGAAAGGTGATCGCCTGTGAATTTCTTTGCAATCGCAGGAATCTCCTCGGCATTTGTCAGGCGGATCTTAAGCTCTGGCCCATCCGCTTTCTTAGTCTCCGAAATCAGCTGCTTGCCCATATTCAAAGCTTTCATCAAGGCATCGTCGAAACTATTGTCACTGAGCAGCTCATAGAGTTTCTGCGGCGGACAGTCAAAGTGGTCTTCAATCAGAATCTGTGTTGTCATAACTCTCCTTTGTAGTCTAGCTGGGCACACTGCCCAATATCCCGATATGTAACCGACCTGATACAGTATTGGCAAGCCTGTTTTAGACCAGACATATCCGCGCTTCAGTCCGACTCATGCATCTGCCAGAATCACGCGCCATGCCTCGCACAGACGCTCAAATGACCACGCTGCATTTGCCGGACTTGTGGATGGCAGCACGACCGCTTCGCGCTGTATCTGGGGCTGCGTGTATTTTCGATAATATTTTTCAGCCGTCCGCCCGTTCAGGTAGATGCGCCCTATCGGTGCATGCGCAAGGATGACATCGAGATCATTGGGGACGACATTGCGAATCGAACTGTCCGAAGAGCCTTCGATATCACAGGATGCAATCACATCCCAAAGCGCGAGATGACTATTGAGAATCAACTGCTTTCTGTCCTCTATCGTCTCTGGAAACGGCGCCTCGAAAAGGCAGGCTATCAGCTTCCAGAAACGGTTCTGAGGATGTCCGTAAAAAAAGACCTGTTCGCGCGATTTTACCGAGGGAAAGCTGCCCAGGATGAGCACGCTTGAACTGCAATCAAACAAAGGATCGATGGGATGATGAACAAGCATAAGCGGAAAACACTTTGCGGCAAAGATGCACAAAAAAAGCAAACGAGCCGTATGCCGAAGGCATAGGGGAGTTGCCGGACGCATGCCGAAGGCAAAGGACGGCGGCCATCTCCCAAAAGACCGGGACAGTCTATCAGCATCATTGCAGATTTGGATTCAAAAGTTTTCAGAAGTGCCGTAAACTAAAAAGCGCATTGTGCAGAAAACAGTCTTTTCATTTCTGCGCAGCCGCATTATAGCGCGCATCCCGTAATGCCATAACACATGGCTTACAGGTCATCCCATCAGATAAGGAAATATCATGAAATTAGGCATCGTCGGCCTTCCCAATGTAGGCAAAAGCACACTGTTCAATGCAATCACCGGCACTTCCAATGCCGAAGCCGCTAACTATCCCTTCTGCACGATCGATCCGAATGTCGGCATCGTGTCTGTTCCGGATGAACGTCTGGACAAGCTTTGCGAAATCTGGGATCCAGCCAAGCGCACGCCGGCAGTCGTCGAATTTGTCGACATCGCGGGCCTCGTCAAAGGCGCCTCGCAAGGCGCAGGACTGGGCAACAAATTCCTCGGCCATATCCGTGAATGCGAGGCGATTGTCCATGTCGTGCGCTGCTTCGACAATGATTCGATCATGCACGTCGTAGAAGACGCGACCAAAGCCGTTCCAGTCGATCCGGCAGGCGACATCGACTGCATCGACATGGAGCTCATCCTGTCTGATCTCGAAGTCGTCACCAACCGGGTGGCCAAGATGACAAAGCTTGCGCGCACAGGAAAAGAGGCCAAGGCGGAGCTTGTCTGGCTAGAGCCGCTCTGCAAGCATCTCGAAGACGGCAAAAGCGCGCGCACGTTCGCTTTCGATGACAAAGACGAGGCGCAGCAGAAAGCGCTTCGCGAAATGGGCCTGCTCTCTGCAAAACCGGTGATCTATGCGTGCAATATGGACGATGACGGCGTTGCAGATGCGGAAAACAATGCATATTACCAGATCGTCAAGTCACGGGCGGATGCAGAAGGCGCTCAGGTCATCCCGATCTGTGCAAAAACAGAAGAAGAACTTTCCGAGCTCGACGAGGAAGAACGCGCCATTTTCATGGAAGACCTCGGACTGAAAGAATCCGGGCTCGACAGGCTGATCAAGGCCGGCTACGCGCTTCTGGGCCTCATCTCATTCCTGACAGACGGAAAAAAAGAGTGCCGTGCATGGACAATACGAAAAGGCACGAAAGCCCCGCAGGCTGCAGGCAAGATCCACTCCGATTTTGAACGCGGTTTCATACGCGCACAAGTATGCAATTTCGACACGCTCATGGAATGCGGCGGCAAGATGTCTGAAGTCAAGGCGCGCGGCCTCTATCGCGTGGAAGGCAAGGAATATGTCGTCAAAGATGGCGATATCATCGAATTCCTGTTCAACGTGTAAGCCATGAATCCGAATCACCCAAACAACCGTCGCAGTCCGTCAACAACAGCGAACGACAGAGAATCTGGAAAATTCAAGCACGGCGCGGGCAAAACCCCGCGCGAAGCAAATCAGGCCTCACGTGCTGCCAAATATGAAGATCCGGATGCATTCTTCGTCTGCGGCCTGCATCCTGTCGAAGAGGCACTCTCGTCTTTGCCAGAAGACACGCTCCGCAATGCCAGCCTGTATATCGCGCAGACGCGCGAGGCAAAAGAAATCGAACCCATCCTCAAGCAGGCTGAAGCGCTCGGCATGCAGCCTCATGCCTGCCCCATGCAGCAGCTGACTCGGAAAGCCGGCGAAACCCGGCACCAAGGCGTCCTGCTCGAACTGCCGAAATTCAAGTACGCAGAATTAGACGAAGTCCTTGACAATCTCAGCCCGCAACCGCTCATCCTCATCCTCGACCTGATCCAGGATCCGCACAACCTCGGCGCGATCATCCGTTCGGCAGCCGCCTTTGGCGCGGATGCCGTTGTCATCGCCAGAGACAGGGCAGCTCAGATTACTGCTGCGAGCATCAAGACATCAGCCGGTCAGGCTTACAAGCTCCCGATCTGCCGAGTGTCCAATATCGCTCAAACACTCAGGCAGCTCAAAACACTCGATTTCAACATCGTCGGCGCGGACATTGACGGCTGTCTTGAAACAGAGGTTGACTACCATCGCGCAACTGCGCTTGTCATGGGCGCAGAAGCCACAGGCATGCGGCGGCTCACGCGCACGCTCTGTGACCAGACTGTGCGGATTGCACAAAATCCGTCGGTGGAATCGCTCAATGTCAGTGTTGCGACCGCGATTCTCCTCCACACCGCGTCCGCTCAGAGAACGCTGCCCTGGAAAGCATGATGCGATATTAAAGATCAATTTCCCATCTCACACCTGAACGTGCAGATCTTAATCATGCAGTTCAGGCATACTCACGCCATCCGCTCAGCAATACACCCGGTTGGACATGCTCACACCTTACAGGTGTAATGATCGGGTGCATCCATAACAGCCGACGCATCACCGATGGCTGTTATGCACAATCTATTTAATCCAAATCGCTTATCGCAATTCTTACTGGAGATGCGAAGAAAATCCTTTTTATAATCACAAGGGGGTCTTCGCCCTCCCAATGCGCTGCGACGATATTCTCAGACGGGAGTACCCTGATGTTCGATTCAATCAAAGCCGGCTTCTGCTTCGACAATGCCATATTTGAAGATGCCCCAAGCGCGCATGTCCATCTGGAACCAGACAATCCGCTTAATCTCTCCGCAATCCGCGCATCAGCCAAAGGCAAGCTCTTGTCTGGACAGCATAAGCTCATATTGCAGGACCGGGCTGCCATGGTCCAAGTGTCTGAAAATACATCCTTCTCAATCAAGTTCGCATGCAGCGACGATCAGGCGATATCGCTCGCGATAGAGCGCGTCAGCATACACTTCGACAATCCAATTCGTCTGGTCAATATCTTTACGACGCTTGACGAATTCAGCGCACTCCTCGCCGACGATCAGGATTCCGAAAACGCGCCCGAAACTTCCGACTTCTTTGAAAGACTTAAAAAGAACGATCTGATTGCCAAAGCTGGGACTTTTCTCGAAAAACGCGCCGCAGATCTTAAAAACAGCGAAAGCCTCAAGCGAGCAAACACATTCTGGAAAGAAAATGCCACTCCGACGCTTGATAAGCTCACCACATCAAAGGGCTGGAAAAAGCTTGTAGGCGCAGCCGAAAAGGCTGTCGAGCTCAGCCCCATCGCACTCGAAAAATCAAAAGAATTCCTGAACCGCGCCATTGAGCGTAGCGAAGAGACCATCGATCGCGCCATTGACGGCCTCGATCTCTCCAAAATCGAACTCTCCGGTGTCGCGCTCTCTGACGGAAAAAAATACCTGAAAATGAATATCGGCGGGGAGATTATCGTCTCGGAAAAGATCAGGCTTCCCTTCCAGTCCATTGAATTGCCACGGCTCTTTCTGAGCCGTTTCGAGCCCGAAATCTCCAAGCTGCTCGCTCAGTTCTGCGTGACAAACGATCAGGGCGCAAGCCTCTCGAAGACGTTCCTGGGCATGATCGACAGCCTAAACGGCACGACGGATATCGATTTTAACCTATCCCCGCTCGCGCTGCAGATCCAAGCGAGAGGCGATCGCAAAACACAGCTTGCACTCAAAACAAACAGGGCCTGCCGTGCACATGCCAAATTCGAATGCATGCGCTGCACGAACAAGCTTTCCGCTACACTGCAGGCTGACGTCTTCTATCACGATGCCAAAACACTCGCATTCCGAACTACTTTCGTCACCGACGATTCGGCGCTTATCGCATGCGGCCAAAATCTCGCTTCTGAGCAATGGAAAATGTCTGTCATTGGCGAAGGCTGCGATATCGAAGGCCGCATAGAAATCGAATCCGGCTCGAACATCTACCCGGATGCTCTTGAGCTTCACATGTATGACCCGAGACTTCGCGAATCGCTCAGAATCCCCCTGATCCTTTGCGAAATGCCGATTGAAGGCTCTATCTCATTCGGCCTGCGCGCCGACAACCAGACAATCTATATCCACCGCATGCATCTGTCTGCCAACGGCAATGTCTCGTGGGATCCAAATCAACCGCTCTCACTCGAAAAAATTCACACGACTTTCCCGACATGCAGCGGCGATTTCTCCATTGAAATCGCAAAGTCCTCAAATGGCGTCATCTCTACTGATATCAGCAGCGAACTCGCGATGCACCTTCAAAGCGAACGCAAAATCGCTGCAATTCCGGAATTCTCCGTGCCCGACTTGGTTCGCGCAGAAGCTTCAGGTAATATCAAGCTCAGCTTCCATGCCTCGATGGAAACGCAGAACGTCAACTCGCTTGTGCTCGACTGCCGCAATTCAACGCTCGAAGCCAGTCTCAGCATGCTGCACGCGGAATGCGGGCCTTATGCCATTCATACCGAATCCCCGATACTCCTCAATCTAAAACTCGCCTTTGCAGCGCTGACGGGAGACGGTCTGACCGAAAGCATCATACATTGCAACTGGGCTACAGAAAACAGCCCCGTACTTTCAATCGACAACCTTACAACCAATCTCCTCCTTCCCGAACTGCTCTGTGGCAAAATATCCGCGCACACCTCAGAACAAGGCTTTATACATTTCGAAGACGGTGCAGGCTTCTTTGACAATCATTTCTTCAATGCCCTGCTCTACCCGGAACACGAAAAATCCAAGCTCGTCGAACTTCTCAGCTATCAGCCGATACAGGATCACCTTGAAGCGCTCGTGAATGATCTTGAACCAAGCCTGCCCAAATGGCTGACTGCCCTCTACAGGCGTAGCAGGCACTGGTTCACCCGGTGTGGTGAGTTCGGCATCGCCATTGACCTCAAGCATGCGGTCTGCATGCACGATCTCGCGCGCATGCTTTCACTCTTCCTGTTCGACGAACTCGATACCGCCAACGAAATCGAGCCCATACTCATTCGCATCATCGAGGCGCGCGGGCTGGACAGATACAAGACTGAAGAACTCATCGAACGCGCTTTCCCCGATATCGAGATCCCGCAGCTCAGCCAAATCCTGCACATGCTCGACCGCGTGCTCGGCGTCATTCCCTTCGAGCCGCCTCAAAATTCAGATACAACCGATGATTTCGGCTTCGCCCCAGATGAAAGCCTCGCGATACTTCCATGCGCAAACCATATCTTTGATGCCGATATCCTCGGCGACAAGGCGCATGAGCTCTACCAAGCAGAAGCCCAGAACCTCAGAAATCCGGAAATCTGTGCAAGAATTTACAAATATGCCGCAGGCTTCACCGTCCGCCAGCTCGAATGGCTCTTGGACGGACATGCAGACATGTTCCCAGAAGCGCAGCAAATCAAGCTCAGACGCCTGATTGCGATCAAACGACGCGTTCAGAAACAGGAGCCGCGCGAAGGCTCATTCATCGTCCAGGACTTCAATATCGACTACTTCCTTCAGACAATACTCGATGCCGAAGATGAAATCCACGACTCGCTTTCTGATATTTCCAGCATCCTCTCGCTCTCCGACAGGCCCTACCAGACAAACGAAATCGTCGAATGCTTCGCAGGCTGGGTCTCCCCGGCAGATATCGCGCAGCTCCTCAGCGCAGGCATTGCCAGCCGTCTCACAAGCAAATATGTTCAGCTCAATCAGGCGCGTCTCTTCGAATACCTCGTCAAACGCGGGCGCGCATTCACCATGGCCGTCTTCCGCGAGGCCGGCGGATACAGCGATCGCGTGCTCACCAACCTGCTCATGAGCTTCCTCGCGCAGGATCAGGAACTGCTCTCTCATCCTGTCGATCGCGAACGCGAGCTTGCAAAACTCCTCAACCTCGACATCCCCATCCGAAAAGAATTTCTCGCTGGCGGCGTGCACGCCTCTGACAGCTATTACGAAAAGCTCTTCCAGATCGCGCATCAGATCAATCACGACCTGCCGCTCTATGAAGCCGCAAAATTCCGACTCAACTCCGAGCTCACTGCCCTCCGCCTCCCACTCGATCCAAACCGCCCGATGCTCCCCCCCGATGCATCCCCTGGCCCATCTGAAGACGAAAAAGCCGAGTTCCTGCGCGCCCTCCAGAAAGCCGACGCACTCGGCGCCCAATTCCTCTCGGCCATGCAGGATGACGATGATATATTCGAAGACGATGCTGACAATACGCACGCATATGTCATCAAGCAACGCGCCCCAAGAAAATCCGCGAGGAAAGCATATCAATATGTCATCCGCCTCTGCGCGTCGATCATACAAAAATATCCCGTCTTCATGGAAAATGAAGATTTCAAAAAATTCTATGCCCGCATCTATGAATCTTTGATCATTCACTCCGTAGAACGTGATCTGCGCAACGATACAGACGATGTCAGACATTGGTTCAGCGTCAGGAGCGGCATCTCACTCGACCAAATCACGCAAATCTCAAAATCTGAAAGAATCCGAGCAATCATAGATGTGCTATATTATTATCCCGATCACCGCGAGCGCATTGCCTCCGATCCACTCACCTGGCTAGGCATACGGCCAGATCCAGGCCCCATCGACCTCACAATACTGACAGCCATGGGCGTCATCACGGACGGAAAGAACGGCAAAGAACTGCACAGGGCTTTCGAACGGCTCCAGCGAGACCGCGATATCCGAATCGTGCGCGCCGACACCGGCAATATCAAATCGCTCAATTTTAATACAGAAGCCATCTGCCGTGAAATCCGAAAGCTCAACTCCCCATTTCTTATGCTGGGATACAGCCAGGGCTGCGCCAATATGATGAGTGCAGAAGCGACCATGTACGCCTCAACCCCGGACGACCGCAAATGCCTCAAAAATCTCGTTGCCAGGCATTTCCTATTCTCCGCATTCAACGGATCATCCCATGCCGATTGCGGCGGCATGGCCTATCAGCGGCTGCTCATCGATGGGGAACATCTTCTCAAAACCTATGCATCACTGATCTCCAGTCAGCTTTCAGACCTGCTCTTCGGCGCGCTCATCAAAATATTCGATGCCCCCATTATCACTACCTCTCTCGTTTCTGTAGAAAGCCTCTCCTGGCAGGGACTTGTCTATCTTTATAAAACAGGCCAGTTCCAGCCCGGCGTGATCAGCACAGAAATGCAAGGCATCATTGATCAATATATTCCTGAAACACTGATCTATATGACCACGCATTTCAAAGCGCAGACAGACCAGGTGCCAAGCGATTCACAAGTCGGCATCGACTGCGCGCACGCCTACCCTGTCTATTATCGAAATGCTTCCAACGAACGCCTGCGCAGAGAAGCAATCCACACATGCACTTTAAAGACACATCACTGGTCCCCGATCGTCGAGGAAGCCGCTTTTCTTGAAACTGAACAGGATGTCCGAGACGGCGTCTATCAGGTCCCCAAAGATATGCAGATTCTCCCCGCAATCGAAGCGCTCCTGCTCTTCGGTCGCATCAAATACAAATCGTCTGATACTCACTAATCTTCTGATTATCATTATAAATTTGAGCGCGCCTATGCTCCGCATACGGCGCGCCTTCGGGCTATCGGCCTTCGGCCGATACGCCCTTTTGCGCCTGGCTATGCGCGCTGCGCATACGCCAGGCGCCACACACGCTAACCCTCAACTTCAGGTACAGGCGATTTATCTCTTTCAACCATTTCATTGATCTTCTTGATACTATATTTCCATATCTTGATATTAAAAATAATAAATGCAACAACGAGAGCGAGCGCAAATAATATTTCGCCGGTTGAATCCCCCATGCCTGTGCATACCATAATCAAGCCGTCATAAATCCCGTGCGCGAGTATGGCAAAGAAAAGCGCCTTGCACAGATTGCTCACTCGATGAGATTTATCAAATTTAGCCAACGAGAAAAAATATCCCATAATCACAGCATCGCAAAAATGCCCGGGAACTGATGTAAACGCCCTCAGAATGGCATTGCCTATGCCGTTGTCCAACACATAAAAGATATTTTCTACAGTCGCAAACCCCATGCCCACAAAAGCCGCATAAATCACGCCGTCGAGATATTCATCAAACTCTTTGCTCTTCCATATCACAAAATATAGGCAGATAAATTTACAAACTTCTTCAGGAATCGCTGCCTCAAGAAATGCTTCCCCCAAACCATTGATAATCGGCCCCATGCCCCATGACTTTGCCTCGACAGAAAACACACTCGTGACGATGAGCGTGAGTATCAATGATGCAATGCCTGCCAGAAATGCAGCCGCAAGCTTCTTTTTGGGTTCCGGATGCGCATCCTTCCTGTTCAATAAAAACAAGCACACCACTGCCGGAACAATCGCAAGAACAACCAAAATCAATACATCCATACACCCTCCATAAATTATATCTATTATTAAAAAAGCCGCCTTACGGCGGCTTTTCTGCTCATCCTTTCGGGATGAATGCTTATAAATTAACGAATGACGCTCGAAATGTAGGAACGATAGGCATAATTCTGATTCCAGTTAGTCCAAGTATAATAGGAGTTAGGATTAAATTCCTTCGATCCAGTACCACTCCAACGAATTAACTGCATATACCAGTTACCATCGTATCCAGCATGCGAGGATGTCATCAACCAACTGCCAGTGCCCCCAGCCAAACCTTTTCGAATGACGTACACATACTCTTCAATAGTAGGTAACAACATTCCACGTGATGTCGATTTATACGAATCTTGGAATACATTTACACCCGCAGAATCGAGCGATTTATTAAGCACATAATGAGTGGCAACAGATTTTGCCTTAAAAATTTCTTCTTTTGCAACCTTCTCTTCAATCATATCAATGACATCCGAATCCCATTCACGATTTGGACGATATGCACAGTAATAAGTATATTGTGTTGTGAGCGAATAAGACCCCACATTACCATTGATATTCCAATAAGGCACAACGAAGTCTGTATCCCACTTAATGGCAAAATACGTATTCACCCATGACAACGAAGATGTCATAACATAGTTTGTAGTTTTACTCTGCAATCCAGCCCGAATGGCTAATGCCATCTCCTCTAACGTCGCAAGATGCCCACCTTTCTCCATACATCCATAATTGGCTTCCCAATAATTCGTTGCCGCATTAGGTGCTGCATCGACATAAAGCATAGGTGTGACTTTGAAAGCTTTTTCAATGTCTTTTTGAGAAAAAACAGGTAAGCCCTCATCATCAATTTCCACCTGCTCACTAATGCATCGGAACGCAGATTTCGTGTTCCATGCACCATAACTCATATTACTTTGTATGGCATAATTCGTGTTCTGAACACCATTCCAGCGCACACGGGTCGGACGTAAAGTTCCAGAGTAAGCACCATCCCATGCCCACAAATACTGATTTGTACCATTTGGTGCACCAGCCCAAATAATATCATTCAATTCTACAACTTTTGGTAAGCGCCCCCCCATTCTACGACATTCTTCCGCTGCCTGGAACCAATACTGCTCCATGCGGTCGCGCGCATCAATCGTGTAGGTCACATAGTTGGCATCAATTTGCACACAAGGCTCTTTATCCTCTTTATTGCCATTGCAATTCACGCCGCTTAATTTAATAGGTCTGGGTTCAGGATCCCAAACGCAACGGAATGGCAACTTCGTGGAACGAGGCGATGATGACAACGATCCTTCAGCTAAGTCCATTGTCTCGCAATGATCATCCCAAAGATTGTAATCAGTCCAAATCGGTGTCGTTTCCTCTTCAGAACCAACGCCTTTGGCACCATTTTTATGATTGTTGCGATAAATCTCAGTTGGAGTTGGCAGACGGCCATTTATGTTTTTACAAGCCTTCACTGCTTTTTCGTGTGTCATTGCATCACGGGGCGTTTTATCCCAAATCAATCCCCAGGCGTCTTTCTTCTCGCCACCGTTGGCATTGCCGCCAGAACCCTCGCTTTTCCACACACACACGAGATCAGACTCGTTCTCATAGCCCTGGTAACAATCGCAGATTGCCACACCATCTTTCACCTTGCACGTGCCGTGGTTGTTACATTTCTGCCCCTTGCATGGATCCACTTCGACATTCGATACACAGGTATAGACCTTGTCATCGTCCTCGGTCACTTTGGCGTGATAGCCATTTTCGCACACACAATATGCCGTTCCAGCAACGGTTTCCAAGCACGATCCGTGACCGCCGCAATCGACATTTTTCTCGGTGCAGATCTTATTGGCATCACTGCCAGATTTCTCCACGCATTTGAGCGCGCCGTCATTCGCATAGCCATCATCACAGAGGCAATAGCCTTCTTCCTCGCTCAGCGGCAGACATTTGCCATGACCATCACAGTTCTGATCCGCACACGGATTGTTCGGCACAACGACTTCATCTTCCACACACTTCGTCTTGGAATCCGCTTCGAGATGATAGCCCGTATTGCACAGGCAGAACGCGATATTGCCATTTGTCGTCAGGCAAGTGCCATGACCGTTGCACGTCTCATCCGCGCATGCATCCACCGTCACAGGCGGCACATCTTTGGCGACACATGTCGGCTTGCCATCCTTGATGTCCTGCTCATAACCATACGCGCACAGGCAATAGGCCTTGCCGCCATCCTCAATGCATGCACCGTTTGATGTGCAGTCGATCGACGAGCAAATAGAATTCGGATTTTCAACGCAATGCGTCGGCTCGCTCTGCGTATAGCCGGCATCGCAAAGACAATAAGCCGTATCGCTGCTTGTCACAATGCAGCTGCCCTTGCCATCACATGTCACATCATCACACGCAGTCGCAGGGAGATCCGGCGTATCCTTGGAAACGCATTCGACCGTATCGTCTTTTTTGATCGACACAAAACCGTCATTGCACCAGCAGGCCGCGCCATTCGATGTCTCGATGCAGCTGCCCTTGTCTTTGCCGCCGCAGCTGATGCTCGCGCACGCATTGGTGGTGGCAGGCGGCTCGATGACTTTGGTCTCTTCGCATTTACCGCTCAGAGCGACTTCATACCCGGCATCACACAGGCACACACCGCCTTTGGCTGACACCACGCAGGAGCCGTGATCGCCACAGTCGACGTCCTCGCACACATCCTTCGTCGTGCCACGTTCCACGCACCCCGGCTTGCCGCCTTCAAAACTCGCCTGGTAGCCGTCATCACACATACAGACCGCACCCGATGATACCGTCGCACATGTGCCGTGACCGCTGCAGTCGATTCCTTCACAGAAATCCGTTTTTCCCGGCTCAGGGGTGCTGCCCTCAATCTTCTTGCATGTCGATTTGCCGTCCTCGGTCGCCCTTTCATAGCCGCTATCACACAAGCAGACCCCAATATTCCCGTTGACAAGGCACATACCCTTGCCAGCGCAATCGATCCCTTCACAGGGGTCTTTCGCATCCTCTTCACGCTTCGTGCACGTAGGCTTATCATCTGCGCCCTTTGTCGAATCATATCCGCTGTTGCACAGACATGCCGCAACGCCGGCTTTCGTCACGCACTCCCCGTTGCCACCGCAATCGATTCCTTCACATACATCCGGCTTAGAAGTCTGAGGGGCAGGATCATCTCCTCCGCACCCCGACATCACACACATCCCAGCCAGAACCAATGAATACTTCGTGATCCGTTTCATTTACGCACTCCTGAAGTTTGAAAAAACCAAGCTTGCATCGACACAAGCCTACGAAAATCTTTATAATTTCTAACGACTTGCAATAATTTCTTCAAGTCATAAAACATTGCAAATAAAATACGAAACGCGCCGTATGCCCGTGTCGGGCATAGGCGCGTGCACCGTGCGTATGCCCGACACGGGCATAGCACGATCCCCCAAACAGTCTTTGAGCCATAGACAAAAGCGGTCTATGACATCACGCGCTTCAATCTTTTACCCCGAAGACGACGCGCGGCTGCTGCCCGTAATCCCTAAACGTACGCACATGCTTGAAGCCATTTGCGACAAACAGAGCCTCCACTGCACGCGACTGCGTGCAGCCGATCTCCACGAAAAGCGCACCATGCGCATTCAAACGCGCAGATGCCTGCGGGATGAGGCGCTTGTAAACATCAAGACCTTCCGCGCCGGCTTCAAGCGCAAGCACTGGCTCTTTTTTGACCTCTGGCTCCAGTTCGAGCATTTCGGATGTCGAAATATATGGCGGATTGGACACGATAATATCCGCATTGCCCGGATAATGCTCGAGCAAATCTGATTCGGAGAATGCGATGCGCTCCGAAAGGCCGAACTGCCTGGCGTTGTCGCGCGCGACTTCAAGCGCCTCCGCAGAAATGTCAACCGCCGCGAGCTCGCACGCTTCGGCAGGAAGCTCCGATGCAAGCGCCAAAATAATCGCGCCGCTCCCCGTACCGATATCCACAATCCTCAGCTTCGCTGACACTTCCGGCGACACGCGCTCTGACTTCGCTTCTTCAGCTGCCTCAGACGACACATACGCACCCGATCCGATTATCTCGCTCTCAAACGCGCGGCGCCTGTCCTCATCAGACAAATCTTTCAGCCGCGACGCAGATGCCTCCAGCCAGGCTTCGGTCTCCTTCTCTAGCGCTTCAGATGCCTCAACCGCATCGTAATATGATTTTCGGTCATCCACAGACTCGTAGGTCAGACGCGCTGGCGAATCGTCAAGCCACGGCAAAACGCGCCCTTTCAGACGCGCGTTCACAAACTCAAGCGCCTTCTCCACAAGACACTCTGTGTCCGGTCGAGGAATCAGAACCGCAGGGGACACCTTGAGGTCGAACGTCCAGAAACCGCGCATGCCGAGAATATAGGCAACAGGCTCGTGATTCTTGGCGCGACGCACCACAAACGTCTTATATGCCGCAAGCTCTGACGCATCCAGCGGACGCGCGCCGTTGAGCAAAAGCTGCATCTTTGTCATGCCCAGCACATGACCCAAGAGTATCTGCGCATCGAGCTGCGGAGAATCGACATGATTGTCCGAAAAAAATTTATAAGACCACTCCAGCATCCGCTGAATCGTCCAGATCTGTTGGTTGTCAGACATAAATTATCTTCAAGCGTTGGTAATCCAAGTGATACTGCACATTAAATTCAGGCGCAAAGAGCGCGTTCACCGCGCTACGCCAGCTGCCTGCTGCGCCCTGCGGCAGCTCAGCTTTCTGTGGGCCCGAGGCTGATGCCCACTTCTATCTGCTCCTGTACCTGTATCGGACCGCTCTTGCGGATTATGCGGACGAGATGCCCGACAAGCGTCTGGCTCGTCGCGGAGTCAATCTCCACCTCGACCCAGTCACCAGGCTCGCAATCCCCCTTGTCGAAAATCGTCGTCTTGAAATCCCGTGTATTGCCCACGGCCTGCTCCGCATGCTTGCGCGAATAGCCCTCCACTATGACTTCGACTCGCTTGCCGACATAGGAAGTATAAATTTCTTTAGAAATCTTCTGCTGGATATCGATAATCTCCGCAAGCCGGCGCTGCTTGACCTCCGCAGGCACATCATCTTTCATCGTCTTGGCTGCGATGGCAAGAGACCGCTCCGAGTACGCAAACAAAAACGCAAACGCATAGCGGTTATCGATGAGCGCCTGCCGTGTCTTGAGATAGTCTTCCTCCGTCTCCCCGCAGAAACCCACGATGATATCGGTTGATATCGCGATCTCCGGGCATTTCTCGCGCAGCTTTCGCACGATGGCCTGATATTCCTCAAACGTATATTTTCTGCGCATCAGCGCAAGCTGGGAATCGCTTGCGGACTGAAGCGGCAGATGCACGAATTTGGCGACATGAGGCTCTGTCGCGATCACATCGATCAGCTCGTCACTGAACCCGAGCGGGTGCGGAGACGTAAACCTCACCTGCTCAATGCCTTCCACCTGCGCGACCATGCGAAGGAGTCTTGCAAAATTGATATCACCGTCCCGATAGGAATTGACCGTCTGACCCAAGAGCGTGACGACTGAAAATCCTTCGGACGCGAGCCTGCGAACCTCCGAAAGAATATCTGCAGCCGGAACATTGCGCTCTGCGCCGCGCACATGCGGCACGATGCAATAGGTGCACACATAGTTGCAGCCGCGCTGAATCGTCACCCACGCCGTCACACCGCGCGGTCGCGTCGGCGTACAGCCGCTGTACACCTCGCTGCGGTCAAATTCAGTCTGAATCATCGCTTTCCTGCGCTTGCTCCGAATCATCTCCGGCAAATTTCGATACTGATCTGGCCCTGCGATGAAATCCACATACGGGCGCTCCTGCACGAGCTTGTCACCCAGATGTTTCGCCATGCACCCGACCACACCGATCATCAGTCCCGGACGAAGCCGGCGGAACGGCACAAGGTTCGTCAAACGACCGAGAATCCTCGCTTCCGCCTTCTCGCGGACCGCGCAGGTGTTCAAAATAATCACATCCGCTTCATCCAGCGTATGCGCCGGCTCAAATCCCGCCCCATTCAGTATGCCCATGATCAGCTCGCTGTCGGCAGTGTTCATCTGGCATCCATACGTTTCGATCAATACTTTCAATGTCATTTCCTATCTTTTCCAGAACATACTGGCGCAATCCGACAATGACGTCCCGCACGTCAGATCCCGCCGCAAATCACCCAACCTTTTCCAGCCCGCAATCAATGCGACGGTTTTGCCTGATTCTTGACCGGATAATCGACATCCGGATCGACAACGATCGCGTACTCGCTCTCCCAATAGTGGTCGAAACTCCGTGTCAGCTCGTCATTGAAGCGCTTGCCGTGGACGATGATCCCGACATTCCGAGACTTATAGAAATAATCGCCGGCCCAGTTGCTCGTCCCGAGCCAGCTGTCCGCATCGTCCACGACCATGAATTTGGAGTGAATCGTCCGGGAATACGGCTGAAATCCGCTTGAATGCTCTGGAATCTCGATCATCCTCACCTCTATGTTATCCATCGCCGCAAGGCGCTTCATATCGGACATATTCTTGGGCTTCGTGGACCAGTCAGACACCATCAGGCGGACTTTGACGCCCCGCGCTGCCGCCCCCGTCAGCGCATCATCCAGTTCCATAAAGGTCGTCTTGTCATAATTCTTCGTGGCATAGTTCAGGAGCTGCACCGACACGGAACGCTTCGCCTGCCCGATCATATCGATCATCTTGGGCAGATCCCACATTTCCTTGCAGAGCAGCGTCTTCTGCGGGCTGGCGACCGTCTCCACACGCGTCTGCTCCCCTTTATAATTGATATCGACCGGCCCGCTGCAGGCTGCCGTGCCAATCTCTCCTGCAGGATCCTCGGCAAGTTTCCAGTCAAGCTCAAAAATCTGCTTGAGCGGTTCCACAAGCGCTTCCGGACGCAAGCGAGCGCCCATCTCTGAGATCTGCTCAAGCGAACGCCAGTCAAAATTCTGAGAACCGAAATACGCCGTCTTGCCGTCCACAATAAAATACTTGGCATGCTGCACGCCGCCCGCAATCTTCCCATACTCTATCTGGCGAACAGTCACGCCCTCGATGCGCGCGAGTTCCTTCGGAAGCTCCGCATTGCTGTCCTTATTGAGCTGCGCGTCCACGATGAAACGCACCTTCACGCCGCGCGCCGTCGCCGCCTTGAGCGCCTTCACGACCTTGTCGAGACCTGTCCCAAGCTCACTAATCGCATAATATTCCGAAAAATCGATCGTCTCTTTCGCGCCATCGATCGCCTCCAACCACACAGGCAGGACATTGGCGATATGCGCATTGTCAAGCGTCGTCTCCTGCGGCCACGACTCATAAATCATCAGGTCTGCATCCGCCTGGGATGCGCGGAGCGCATCATCCGAAAGCACATCCGCTTTCGCCTGAACAGCCAGTGCCGCATCGGATGTGCTTCCCATATCCTGCGACGCATTGGATGTGCTTTCCACAGCCGACTGGTCAGCCGCTGATGCCGGAGCATCCGTCTGGTCCGCCGGCTTCGCCGAGGCACAGCCGCACACAAGAGCCGCTCCCGCAATTATCGCTAAAAACTTACGCATTCCGTATATCTCCTTGCCTGATTTAAAAAATATTAGGCGCGTCTCTTCGCGCGCACACTTTTCTTCTATAACAGGATTCCCGTTTGGTGTAGGAAAATCCGCCACTCCTCCGGACAAATATCCGTGACAGCAGGCGCGCAGTGTCCTAAAACCACCCCCCGGTGCCTAGACGGCTGACACGCCTCCCTAAGCGCGACGATACTCCCCTGGACGAACAGCTCATCACACCAAAAGCATCTTGTGTGTGCCTGAACATAATCCCATATCATGAAAAGAGACATCACACTTCTCTCACTTTTTCACAGCGCGCTTCCCCTCTGCGCATGCATGCTGATGACTTCTGCCGCATGCACCCCGATGCTGGGCAACAACGCCCAGACGCAGACCGCAGCAACTGCGCAACCGGCAAGCCCGACAGATAAACAAACACATCAAGGCGCATCTTCCTCAGCCGAAACCGCTCAGACATCTCAGGCCGGCGATTCACAGGCTGCCGTCACACACACACCGGAACAAGCCGCCCCCTCCCCCCAGGAACTCGCGGACGAACACAATGCCGCCGCGCGCGCCGCGCTCGCGACCCATGACTACAGCAACGCGCTCATTCAATCCGCATACGCCTATCAGGAGCTGCCAAACGACGACAGCTATGCGGTCGCGCTCTATGCCGCATCCATGCTCTCCCCGGTCGAACTCATGCGCAGGCATGACAGCGCGCAGACCCCATTCGAAACAGCAGTCACCGGCATCCCAAGAGCGCACACATGCAAAGCTCAAAAGGATATGAACTGCCTCGCGCGCGTCATTCCGAACACTGCCAGCGCGCTCCATCTGATCGGACGAGACAAGCAAGCCGAGGACCTGACCGCGCTCGCTAATACAGATGCCCATGCCGACCGTCCCCTCGCGGCTTTCCTGCTCCCCCTCTCAGGCAGCGACCGGAAAATCGGACGCGCCATGCTCGGCGCCGCGCTTCAGGCTGCCGGACTCTATGATCACAGCGACCTGCCGTTCGCTTTGCGCTTCTTCGACACCCGATCCACACCCGAAAGCATCCCAGACATACTCAGCGAAGCACGAAAATACAACGCACGACTCATCATAGGCCCCCTCGACATCCGAGAGACCATCGCCGCCTCAAAATCGATTGCCGACCAGCAGGCCATGGTCGCTTTCACGCCAAATGACGACTTCACTCGAAACTCCGCTGCCGCTTTCCAGTTCTCCTACGCGCTCCCGCAGGAAGCTCAGAAACTCGCGGAATTTATCGTCTCCAACAACTTCACAAAAATCGCTGCCGCCGCGCCGGAGGACGACTTCGCAAGCTCCTCCGTCACGTTCCTCAAAGCCGACCTGCCCGCAAACGTCTCCCTCGAGGTCATCTCCTATCCCGTGAATCAGACCGACCTGCGCGATCAGGCTAAAAAAATCGCAAAACTCTCCCCGCAGCTCATCTACTTCCCCTCTTCTGCCGCTCTGGCCGAACGCTTCGCGAGCTTCCTCGCGCAGGAAAATATCTGGTGCAGGCTCCCCAATACCCCTCAGCCCAAATCCTCTGTCGACACGCGCAAATTCGTCACCTGCCTCTCCGCAAGCACTTGGGCGCCAGTCGCCGATAATCACTCATATAAATTCATCGTCAACGGCATCTACCTGGATTATAATGAAGCCGCAGCCGCTTTCGCGCCTGAGTTCTCAAACACCTTCGCCGCGCTCTATCACCGCATGCCTTCTGTCATGGAGATCCTCCCATTCGTGCTGCTCAAGATGCTCGCACAACTCCCAAACAGCGCTTTCCGCTCGCAAGCCGACATGCAGAACGCTCTGCAATCGCTCCTGCGCGGACAAAGCTTCCTCATGATCCCGGGCTTCAGACAGATTACCGAACAGTCCAGCGAGCCTTATGCCTCCCCCAGCATGAATGTCAGCGCACCGGTGCGCACGCTGGTCAACGCCCAATGATCTCACGCATCAAACATATCCTCGCTCCTCTCGCGCTTCTCGCGCTCCTGACCATACCGCTTCAGGCGCACGCGCTCACACCTGCTGATGTCAACGGCAAAAGCGACCCCGAGCTCGCGGAAGAAAACTGGGAAATGCGCGAAGTCAACGCAAACTCCAGCACTGTCAGATGCGGCCTCCTCTCGATCCTCATCTCCACGGTCTGGAGAGGCTACGGGCATTACTGCATCGGCGATCAGAAGAGCCATTACAAGCTCCTCGCTATGGAAGGCACTTCACTCGCGATGCTCGCGACATCCCTCCTCATGGGCTCGCTCTCGCACGATGCAAAAAGCCTCTCCGCCATCTGGAAATCTCTCTTCCACTTCGGCACTACGCTCTTCATCTCAAGCTATATCATCGACGTCTTCGGCACATTCAAGGGGAACTCCTTCAACCTCGCAAACAATCACATCGATCCTTATGGACATACCATCGACGTGCAGCTCCGTTGGATGCCCTCTCAGAAGTTCAATCTCGGCCTGCAGTTCGACTACACCTACAGAAACCCGCGCTTCTGGATCTCCCCCTACGGCTTCCTCGATGTCATCGAACTCTCCAAGTACGAGCTCGGCGTCGATATGGGCGTCGCCCTGTGGTACGGCGAAAAAACATACACCTATGTCGCGCTCGCGCTCGACAGCCGCGCAGAAGCTCACATCGGCTTCGACAACAACGACGACTTCACCTCGAAATACAACAGCCTGCGCTTCCTACCATACGTCGAGTTCTCGCTCGACCTCGGCTCTTGGTTCGACCACCTCGCAAACTTCAGGTTCATCAACAGGCTCGGCGTCGGCGTCAACCTCTACGAATTCTCCGACGCCACCGTAAAGCCGTTCACCGACTACAAAACACTCCTCGTCCTCGAAACCGCGCTCAGCATCAACCTCATCAAAGACCTCAATCTCGCATTCACTTACAGATACCGCCCTGACTACAGCATCGGTCAGCTCAGCGCACCCTCGCGCATCTTCCAGACAATCCCCGTCCCAGGCGTCGGCATCTTCTCACTCGACCTCGACTTCAGGATCTCAGGTTCCTGGTTCGCCTCCGTCGAAGCAAATTTCGGCGGAAGCATCGATTTTTGGCTCGGGGTTTCCAAAAACTTCCAGTAACCATGTCCGCCCACCGCACGCTGCTCATCCTGGCATTCCTACAGTGCCTCGCTTCTTCCACCCTGCTCGCAAACACCCCGAGCGCCGGGGAACAGTCCGCCTCTGACAACGCCGTCCTCGAATACTTTTACGGCACCTTCCTGTCACTCTACGATGTTCAAAAAACAGAACGTCTTCTGGCAGGGGGCACTAGCCCCCTGCGGCGCTATCGCGGCGAACAGGCCGCGATACGCGCCTACCCCCAGTGCGGGG
>JAFUEE010000014.1 GCA_017464085.1 Pseudomonadota bacterium | reverse complement strand
TCTAATTTTAGCCTTCATTCGATTTATATCCAAAACCGTTCATTCAATGCGTGAAATTTTGAATTGGATACGTATTAATTTGTTTTCAACCGAAATTCTCAATGATTATCTCGTACCTAAGATGACGGAACCCATTGTGAATCCTCAGCTTGCGCTGTTCTGAAAAGTTGCGGGACAGCAGTGGCTGAAAACATATAGCCATATTCAGATTCAGGGTCGCCTTCAACAAGATAACCTTCAAATGTATAAGGCAGCTGAGGCTTTGCAAAGTTGTTTTCCTTCATCCAGTTATCCGGATTAAGCCATTTAAACTTTTTCTTACCCAAAACCCTGAAAGACACATGTTTCTCTGCTTTAGGACGCGCCAGCCCTTCCGTTGGCTGCAAATCCACATGGAAAACGCCAAGCCCGTCAGGCGAACCCGAATCCTTTTGATCGGCAGCCCCGAGACCAGCAACGGGAGCTTCCCCCAATGTCTCCCCTTCAGCCTTATCTGCAATATCGCTGGCCTTGTCTTGGGCATCGTCAGGCTTCGCTTCGGGCACTTCATCCGCCCCTTTGGCCTCCTGAAGCTGCCTGCCCGCCCCATCTTCCGAAGCCGCATCCGTAACCGATGATTTTTCCGCCTCTTCGCTCGCCTTATTGCACGAGCTCAGCGAAAGCGCCGCCAATAGTCCGAGACATACAACCCATTTCTTCATTTAAATGCCCCTTTATCCAAACTCGCAAGTCTAATCAAAACAGATACCGCCATATTAATAATACCACAGAGTCACACCATGTTCCCAACGATTTTCACAAACTTAAAAACAAAATCCACCAAAGCCCCAAATTCTTGATGCCTTTACCGCTTAATGCCTTGCAAAGGGCGATACGAAATGCTAGCCTGCCATCGTTGCGAGGGTGTAATCGCCCAGCTTAGAGAGATTTCTCAGCTTGGAGAGAAAAATGAAATATTTAGCATTCATCCCTTTACTGCTCATTGTTACACTTATCTTTCTACCTCACCAGAGCGATGCCAAACCCAATCAAGTCATCGAAGATATCCGCGCACTTGCGGAAAGCGAGCTTGATGCACAGCTCAAAGAGGCTCAGTTTGAACAAGCCCCCGATTATATCTCAATCCGTGCCTACAAATTTGAACGCATCCTGGAAGTCTGGGCCGGCCTGAGCGACAGCGAACCGCTTAGACTTCTCAAGCGCTATGAAATCTGCGCAATGGACTTCAAACCCGGCACAAAACTTCAGGAAGGTGACGAACGCACGCCAGAAGGCTCTTTCGATCTTTCATTCCACTCAAGCAGCAATAATTGGTTTATGCATATCAGCCTCATCCCTTCTTTTGTAAATGAACCGGGCAACGTCAAAGAAGATCCCGCTTTTTATGTCTGCACAGACTATCCAACAAGTTTCGACAAAGCACTCGCGAAAAGTATCGGAATCAAAAACCCTGGCAGTGCAATATGCATGCATGGCAACTGCGTATCCGTTGGATGCGCAAGCATGCACAACAGAGATTTTATAGAAATCTATTACTGGCTCAATCAACATAATATCAAAAAATATGGCAATCCAAGAATGCATATACTACCTTTCAAATTCTATGTGCCATGTCAAGATACATCCGATGATTCCGAAGTCTCGCTCTGTATGACAAAAACATATAAGCTCATCAATCAATTTTCATTCATCGCAAGCTATCGTTCGCTTAATGCAATAACATTGGGGAGCGCAAAAATCAAGGCTCTCTGGAACCACATTGGGAGCCGCGAAAAACAATTTGTAGAAATCCCGACACCCCAGAACGCCGAATTAGAAATGTCGATGGATATATTAAAAACAGTCAAATAAATCATTTTTATACAATCCATTGAACAACCTAATTTGTCCGTCGCTATCGCCGTTGGCGATACGCGCCGGCGCGCCATTATTGGCCGCTTTGCGGCACAATACATGGCGCAATATATACCTCAATCGTCGTCATCCCCCCATGATGAGCCCGCACAATCATCACAATCAATTTCCTCATGCGATAAAACAGCCAGATACCCTAGCCCCAAAGCGAGTCCAAATGTGTTATCTGTCCAAAGACCAATCAGCGACCCCAGAATTATTAGATGGGATTGCATCTTGCGCAAGCGCTGGAAATGCCCACAGTGTATATTCCGCTCTAAATTGGCCGCATAATTCCGCTTTAAATTGGCCACATCCGAAACCAAGCATAAGGAGTGGCCATGAACAGCGGAGTGATTATCGTAGAGGGGAACATTGGTGCAGGGAAAAGCACGTTTGCGCAGCATCTGGCAAAGGCGCTTGATGGGGAGTATCTGCCTGAACCGGCAGATGGGACGAACCCATATTTAGCTGACTACTACCGAGACCCAGCGCGGTGGGCATTTGAAATGCAGATGTTCCTGCTCACGCGGCGTTATCGGGCGCAGAAGTACGCACAGAGCAAGGTGAGGCATAATGGCGGGTTCGTTGTGCTGGATCGGAGCTACTACGGAGACGTGTGTTTTGCGAATGTGCAGAAAGAGCTGGGGTATTTCAGCGAGCGGGACTATGTCACATATCTGAGCCACCATGCCGACATGAAAGTGAATTTGGAACCACCTGCTGTGGCCATTTTCCTGATAGTCGAACCGGAGATATGCAAACAGCGAATCAACCATCGTCTGAGTGTGCAAAAAGGCCGCGAGTGTGAATCCGGTATTTCGATTGAGTATCTTCAGGCGCTTGATCGTGAGATTTTCAAGCTATCCAAGAGCATGGCAACTAGCACGCTGCTCAAGAACCTGCCGTGGAGTTGTGATCGGACTGAAGATTATATTGCCCGGCGATGCGAGAGTTTTGCGCTTGATATCAAGGCCCAGAAACAGACGGTCTACGACTTTTGGACTGGCACCGACGGAATAGGAGAATAAGCTATGACGATCAGCGATCTTATTGCCCAACTCACGCGGATAATGAAAGAGACTAGCCCGACAATTCAGGTCAGGATCGGCAGCGCGTACAACAGCACGGACAATCCCTTCGATGCTTTTGAGGTACGCAAGCCGCTGGAAAGCAAAGAGGTTTATCTCGTGCCGTCCGATGTGTGGATTAGGTCTAATTCTAAGCGGATGGCCGCTAGGGAGGCGCAACAATGAAATACCGGGACTTTAAGAAAACCCTAGACAAGTATTTCGATGACGACGAGGAAATCTACCCGCACGCATGGGGGAGCTGTGTCACGTTCTACAAGCTGTATCATGGCCAGCGCGGTGGTCTGATTGAAGCTGATCCGAATCACGGCGAGCGAATAAGCATCACGTTCAAGGATGAATCTGATGATAAGGAGGCACAGCGATGACAAAACATGAAATGGCTGAATTCTTGTGTGTGCGGGATTCAGTCTCGCTATGCGACAAACTCATTCAGTCGCTTATGAGACTGGAAGACATAACGAATTGCAAGGTGAACGACGACATCATGCTTCCCTTAGGCAAACTGCTTCGGATACTGCGAACTAGTGAAAATGAGTTTATTGATAAGCTCGAAACCGTCATTGAAAGCGAGGTGCAACGATGATCTCGGCATTACTACTTGCTTGCGCTTTGTGCGGAACGCCGACGATGAACCCGAATTTCGATTATGTCATCGTTCTGGATGAACACGGAAAGTGCCACGACATTTGGGACGGTGAAAAGTGGGTGGGCTGTGGTCAAATGCAAGCCACGGGCTGTTACGACCCCGAAGACGACATGGGCATGATGTGCAATGCCTCGTTTATCAGGCGTGAGGCACAACTATGAAATCCCTCGAACACACCGAGCAGGTCAATCTCATGCAATGGTGGCAACTTGCCTGCCGTGGCTTCGGCATTCCCGAACAGCTGCTCTTTGCTATCCCGAACGGCGGCCAGCGAAACATCATCGTGGCATCGAAACTCAAAGCCGAAGGCGTCCGTGCCGGGGTGCCTGATTTGTTCCTGGCATTCCCGAAGAAGGATGCAGCGGGCCTGTTCATCGAGATGAAAAAAGCCCATGGTGGCCGTCCATCTGACAAACAAAAGACCATGCTGGCCCAACTCGACGACAATGGCTATGCCACCGCCATCTGCCACGGATGGATTGAGGCAAAGACAACCATCGAAAACTACCTGAGAGGTTAAACCATGCTCAACAAAGTCATGCTCATAGGTCGATTGGGACGCGATCCCGAGCGCAAGACCACACAATCTGGCAAATCCGTTTGCACATTCACGCTGGCCACCGATACAGGTTGGGGCGACAACAAAAAGACCGACTGGCACAACATCACCGTCTTCGACAAGACCGCCGACAACTGCGCCAAATACCTTCGCAAAGGCTCACCCGCATACGTCGAAGGCCGCATTGCTTATGACAGCTACGAAAAAGACGGCGTAAAACACACGACAACAAAGATCATTGCCAATTCTGTCCTGTTTATCGCCACATCCAAAGCAGGAAGCCAGGCACAGCCATTTAACGACAATCCGCAGCCATCCGCTGGCTATCAGCAAACACTCAGCGATGACACCTTCGAAGGTTATCCGCTCGATGACGAAATTCCGTTCTAAGGAGCGCAACATGTCACTGGACAAAGCGATAGAACATGGCAAGGAACACCGCAAGCAGTATTACGACTGCCGTTCGTTCGACAGATGGTGCCGCAGTCATGGCAGCTGTGACTGGTGCCAAAGGCGGCGCAGAAGTAAAAAGGTGCGTCAAATGCCAGTGGATGACAACGGACGCACCATCGGACGGATACCGCCAAAATACTGATGATTTGAGGGGCCATTCTGCCTCTCGTTTCATGTATCAAATAGGAACAGCCACCGCAAATCCGCATCACAACTGGATTTGTCCACAGTCCCAGGGTGATGTGGATAACGCGGTGGAAAAGCCGGGTACGCCCAAAGCCTCACAACACGCGGGTGGCGTTTCGGCTTCGGGCTGTGGCCATTGCCGCACCAACATGATCTCGTGGACGTGCATCCGTCCGGGCTTGCCCGCGTAAGGGATGATCTCGGTGGCCAATGGCATGGCCACGCTGACCAACGGCGAGCCGGGGCACTCGAACAGGCACCAGTTGTCCCCCGTCTCGATGACGGCGCGGGCGAATGCCTGGGCATCTTCGATGCCGTCCGAATAGCTATCCTGGTCCTTCCCGAAGTACGGCGGATCGAGCATCACAAACGCGCCGGAGTTGACCACATACCGCGCCTCTCGCTCATCCAGTCGCTCATCGATGACGAGCAGGTCATCCGTCCATGTCTCGCACCGCTCGACATCGACACACGCCGTCGTGGGCACTTTGTTTCGGATGCTCGACCGCTTATTCAGCCAGCTCCACGCGGTCTGGCTGTCGCTCGCCGTTTCGACGATGGCCACCGCTCGCTCCTGCACCTCCGGCGAAAGCCGCTCAAAACACGCGCTGGATTGCGGCGGCACAAAGCCCTGCAGCTCGCTCAGGATGGATGCCGTCTGCGGCGCGGCGTCTAGCCTGTTCCTGAACACATGTTCATAGTCATTCGTGACCACCGTCAGATCGGGCCGTGCGTCTTTGATGACCCTCGCTGCCGACATCGACCCGCCGAACGCGTCGAACACGCAAGCCCCATACGGCAGCGACTGCGCGAGCCGCTCAAGCTCTCGCCACCACCGCATTTTGCTACCCATGAACGGCAACGGCGGTCTGCTGTGATCCAGTTTTCTCTCGGTCATATCTCACTCCTTTTGCATGGTTGGGAAAAGCCCCAAGCCCCGGCATCATACCCGGCCAGGGTCGCAACGGCGTGTAATATGCCTGAAAAGAAAATCAGGTGTAAATAATGGTCGTTTGTTTATGTTAATAAAAAAGGCCCCAATAGATGGAAGCAACAAAGCACAGCCATTATTTGAGCATTTTGTTTGCAATTGCTTTCTTTAGCTTGTCGGTTTCTCGTTTCAATGAAGCTATCTCTTCCGTTTTGGCATCAAGTTCATCAAACATTGCTTTAAGCTCTGATTTCTCAAAAGATGCCATGACTTCAGGATCGGAGTTCATTAGATTTTTAACGTGCTTGCATAGCACACGATTCACACCAGCCCGACATGTGCAAAATGCCTTAAAACTGCCAGTTTCATCACTAAAAGTGACTGTATAAACATCCCCTTCACTTCCTACCACCTCAACTTCTTTACGCATTTCAAACCTCCGCGATGAACAACGGCTCACTGCCACCGCTATCAATTACAGCCTTTTGGAATGGTGATGCAAATTTGGGGACTTGTCTGCCCTAGGCTAGGCCGGGTCTGCCCTAGGCTAGGCCGGGTCTGCCCTAGGCTAGGCCGGGTCTGCCCTAGGCTAGGGCAGGTCTAAAAACTCAAACAAATCAACACCTTACGCTCACTAGAATAGAAAGAACAAGATAGATAGTAGATAGAGGAGAGTAACGCGCGTGCGCGCGCGATCCCCCTCCCCCGAAAATCTGACATGAAATTTTTTTGCGAATGAAGTTGACTTCATGCGTCTATGGAGCGATGAAGCAGGGCAACGAAGGGAACGGATTGAAACCCGACCTTCGAGGGACTTGAAACATCCCGTTACCGCGAGAAAACTGATTTTCAAATCACGCATGTCGTGTTAAATACGCAGCCGGCATGTGGGTGCCATCGGTCATACGCTGAAAGCCGATGGGGCGTTCTCGCGGACGCTGTTTCAACACCCACATGCCATTCGTCATTTTGGCGAGCTTGAAACACTCGCCTGAATTGAAACCAAACCGCGAGGAGACAACAGAATGAACAAGCGTGACTTTGCTTATTACGTCATGAACCAGATTGAACATCGCTACTATGGCGGCGAGCGTGACAGGATTATTGGCTGGTTGAATGACTTTGAACAGCATCAACAAGAAATTTTTGAGCGGACGGGCGACACGTCATGCACTGACAATGCCGTTATCCTGCGTGCGATGCGTGATGCGTATCTGGCTAATGGCCTAAATGGCTGCCGGAAGTATCTGAACGAAAGTCTGTAAAACTCATCCCAACGAACTTTAGGGGTGCAAATGTACATAGGTGCGCTGTATAATGCGCACCATGCTATCAAATTTTAACGCGATAGGTGCGTCCTATCACAGCCAAGGAGATTTTGCCATGCAAAACGAGGAGTACGTGTACTTTTTGACAGTAAAACAGGCGCAGGAAATCGCCGCCAAACACAGCGATGACGCCGAATGGGACATCTGGACGGATGCCGAAGCGATAGCCAAAGGCATGAACAACACAGCGAGGAAAGCGTCATGACCGACACAGGCACACCATCCATCGACGAACAAAAGCATAAGGCCGTGACGGCCATTATCGGGGCCACACGTATGGCCGACACCATCAATCTCAACCGTTTCAACGCCAATCTTCAATTGTTCCGAGAACTCGTCACAGAAATCGCCGTCAACACCAACGAGCTGATTCTGATTGCCAGCACAATTACCAACGACAAGGAGATCAACCATGGCATTTACTAAGGCAACCAAACAGGCCACATCCATCAAACTCGCCATTTCCGGCCCCTCAGGTGCCGGCAAGACCTACAGCGCCTTGCTCATCGCCAAAGGGCTCGGCGGCAAAACCGCCGTACTCGACACCGAAGGCGGCAGTGCGTCACTCTACGCCGATTTCTTCGACTTCGACACATGGGACGAACTCGATCCACACGGATTCCCTCCTGAATACTTCATTCGCGTCATCAAAGCCGCAGAAGAAGCCGGATACAGCAACCTCATCATCGACAGCCTATCCCACGAATGGAACGGACGCGGCGGGTGCCTGGAACTCGCCGACGCGATTGGCCGCGCCAAATACAAAGGAAACACCTGGGCCGCATGGGTTGATGTCACGCCGCGCCACACCAAGCTCGTCGAAACCATCCTCAACACGCGCCTCAACATCCTCGCCACGATGCGTGCCAAATCCGACTATGTCATCACAAAAGACGAAAAAACCGGCAAATCCACACCGCAAAAAGTCGGACTTGCCGCCATCCAGCGCGACGGCATGGATTACGAATTCACGCTCATGTTTGAACTCGACCGCGACAGCCACATCGCCGTTGCCGGAAAAGACCGAACGCACCTTTTCAGCGATCCCGTCCTCATCTCTGAAGCCACGGGCCAGCGCATCGCGCAATGGCTCACCCAGCCACGCAAAAGCGATGACGAAAGATATGAGAGGGCCGCAAATGCCGCTTTCCAGCTTCATAGCCCAACACCGGCAAAACCGTTACCTGCCGTCCCAGGCGTACAAACCGTCGCCGCCGTTAAGAAAACTGACCCGCGCACCTACGTCCAGGCCGACTTCGACAACCGCCTCCAAAGCGGCGAAACGCCCGAATCCATCATCAAGGATTACGCCGACATCCTCAAAACGGACGCCCAACGACATGTCAGTGAATTGAGTGCCGCCGATGTCAAGTATGTGGCCACAGAACTCTTCTGCCGTGCCAATCCGAATGCCAGACGCAAGCGACCGACAGAACAGGCGTGATTTGCGGGGATATGTTTGGCGCGTGCTATCTGCGATACGCCGCGCCATTACAAACGAATGCAACAGGAGACAACGAAATGGCACAACGAATTAAACTGGCAACCAATCTTATAGCGATGGAGGAACTCATTCATGCAACAGGCAATGCAATCAGCGAGATGGTTCCTGATAAATATATATATCATCAGCGCGAAACACCAGATGAATACCAGTACATAATGAATGCACTGTCTAAGATATACGAGGCATCACAAGAAATCAGAAAGGCAAAAAAGATAATCAAGCCAGAAATCAAGAACGATAACATCAGAAATAAATTGTAGAAAGCGAGCGGTGATTATGTGGTTCAAGATGGGATTGGATATATTAAATTGCGCAATAGCAAGAGAGTTAGCTCAGGCCGTTGCCCGCAGTGATTCAAGCGGACGCCTGCGTCAATTCGCATTTATATATCTTCTTTCCCTCACGGCCACAGGCGGCGCGAACGACCTTCAGGACGCGGCAGACCTTGCGCGGCTCGTCGATACCACGGCCAAACAAGCCCAAATCGTGTGGGACATCCTGATCAAACACGGCGTCTTGCGCAAGGGGCCGCAGGGTTACAGCGCACGTCCATGGATGATCGAACGCGGCATCCTGGGCGACATCAGCCGACGGCGCCGACAAGACAGCCAGCCGCAGGGGCCATCGGGGCAACAGACACAACAACCGCAGCCGACGGGCTACCACACCGACGGCGGAAAAACAAGCTGGTAGGAGGCTTATATGAGGATTCCGGAAGACCTTGCTGAATCTATGCTCGAACAGGCGTATGCGGATCGCCCATTCGAACTTCTCGCCTGGGCGATCCGCATACGCCTGCCGCATACTTGAGGCGTTGACAGATGAAGAAACGGCAATGACGTTTAACAAAGAGTCATCCGCATTACTTACCAATAGAATCAAATCGTATCAAACCCAGAAAGGGGTATCAATTGGAGACAAGCCATGAGCAATTTCAACGAATATATTTCAAAACTGGAATGCGCAATGTCGCTTCTCACAACCATAGAGCAGATTAAGGAACTCTTGGAAAAGACAGAAGGCGAATATAGGTTTTGGCTAAGAGAGAGCCGACTTCCCAGATGGATGTATGACTTGAAAAGCGACGGTATTCTAAATCTAAAGGCGGGAGCCTATCAAAAGCACTATCGCAGGGAAGATTTAAGGAGTTTGAAATGAACATCGCACAAACACGGCAGGTCATGGCGTACTTGTGGGCCACACATCCAAGTGCGCCGAAATATACGGATGATGACAAGGTGCGGACAATCGCAAGCTATTTCCGAGTGCTGTATGGCTATTCACTCGAAGATGTATTGGACGCAGTGGATCGCGTGTGCAAGAAATCCCCGTCATTCATCCCTTCGGCGTATGAAATTGAGGCGGCATGTCAGAAATCAGCAAATATCGAGGCGTTCCTTCCAAAGGAATACCATGAGCTGGATGCGCAATATAAAGAATTTGCGTATTGCCACTACCAGGATCTCATTTTGGCACGAAACGAAATCGAATTGGCCGAAACGGATGCCGACCGAGCCAAAGCACAGGCGCGGTTCGATGGCATCAAAGCTCGTATGGCCATCGAAGAAAAGATGCATGAACTCTATAAGACTGCATATTATGATGCAGAAGAAGCCTACGACCGCGCACAGGCACAGCTGGCGCACAACGACCTATGCGCGCTCGGTTACGAACGCCTGGCACTGGAGGGATAGCATGTTATATAACGAGAACATTTATGAAATCGGTAGTGTCCATAAAAGTTCGCAAAAACTGGAAACCCAGCATCAGCAAACGTTACCTCGCGTAATTTTGGAGAGCACTTGCCTCAATGTAAGCTCTCCCCGTGTTTTGCCAATCGTCAGTATACTCGATAACGTAGGTC
>JAFUEE010000101.1 GCA_017464085.1 Pseudomonadota bacterium | reverse complement strand
TTACTATTGGACTTGAAGCCGGAAGATATAAATTTCCCGATGAGTTTGACCGTCTTTTCAAACAAATCCGATCCAGGATGATGGCTATCGTATATCGCAGCCTGCTGCAACGGAACATCGTATTCGTCAAGGAGAATGACGACTTTGCGGTCTGTAATACGGTTTAACCAAATGCACATATCACCAAGAAAGCTCTTTAATTCACTTTCTTCAGCGCTCTTTTCCAAGTATTTCTGAAACTGTGCGTGCTCTCCAGCAATCAGTGCTGGATGATCTATCAACAGGCTCAGATGTGCCTGGCAAGCATCGTAAACAGCTATTTTAAGCATGGCTACAATTTCTTCATAACTATCCCCCGACACATCCTTGAACGTCAGCGAAATCACCGGATACTGCCCAAGATGCTTGAGCACATCTTCGTCGGCATCCATCACTTTAAGGCCTTCAAAATAGTGCCGGTTGTCAACAGGCTTGCCTTCGTCATCAAGCACATACTCAAAAAACGTCTGGAGCGTGCGCAGCATGAGCGTCTTGCCAAAGCGGCGCGGGCGCGTAATGACACAAATATCGTCGCCGCTGTGAAGCAAATATGGAATAAGACCTGTCTTGTCCACATAATACATCCCCTTGTCCTTAAATGCTTTAAAGCTCTCACTCACAGACTTAAATGGAATCAAGCGTCTATTCTGGTTCATCGTAACACTCCACATCGACAAAAAGCCCCCCTTCTTATCCGCTCCAACCATAACGCACCTTTATGTAAATGGCGAGATTATTTTGTTTTGGGGAGGGCAGCTGCATTTTACTTTGGCATGAAACCGTCTAAGGAACCTCTGAACAATTCGAAAACTCCTGGGGATGCGGGCGTCTCGCCCGCACAAAACTTATGTTCCAGAAATACTATTGTCCAAAAGCCAGCAATTGTTCAGACCTTCCCTAAAGCCCGATAGGGCTTTGATGTTTGTAATTCCCGGTTGCGTGAGCTACCAGGGGAAAGGCGCATTTTCTTTTCAGACGATGATGAGTGGCACTTATCGGGGGGGGGGGGGGGCTTGTTTGTTATGACTGACTGTGCTAGGATGCGCGCTGGGTGCTTTTGTAACGCATGTTTGCATGTCTGGTAGGGTGAATATGAAAAAAATTTCGTGCATTGTGTTTGTGTTTTCGGTGTTGATTTTAGCGGCATTTCCGGTCATTGCATCGGCTGATCCGATAATCTTGGACCATTCGGAAAATCTGCAGATACATGGGCCGGTGTTCAGCATGTCTGAGCCATGGACGCTCAAAGGTTTTGGGGAGAAGTTTGTGGCGGAAAAATACGCGGATTCTGTGGAAAACTTGAATCTGGAGCAAGGCAAGACCATAAAGAACAGCGCGGGTAAAGCCTATTATCTGCAAGCCAGTATTGGGTATGATGATACAGGCTATGCGATTCTCGGCGTGCGGACCCAGGTCAAAGATGCGCAGATGGTCGTATTCTATTTCCTCCATCCGGAAAGCCACGACAATTATCGCACGCAGATTAATTCCTGGGGAACGTCTTACCGGACTTACGCGCGCCATCGTCTTGGCAATGTCTATGAAGGGACATTTGATGGCAAGCCTGCAAAATTTATAGAATTCGAAAACACATTCACTGGAGAGAGGAACTGCGCCCAGCCGGATGTGAATGAAAAGCGCTGTATGAAGACGCAATATGAAGCGGGTATCATGCGAAAACTGTTTGTCATCGCATCCGAGGGCGAAGATCAATCAAAAGTGCTTGCCAGTGGGGAGATCAGCAGTGGGGAAGTGGCCTCCTCTGATGTGGATAAAAGCCTCGAAAAAGCGCGTAAGAAGGCCAAAGGCGTGAATGCTCTGAAGACGATTGATTTGAACAATGCGACGTGCAAGGTCAATAAGGTCAAGAAAGATTATATGCTAGAGTGCACGAGTAAGAAATAATCTTTGGCAGCTAACACTTTATACTGCCGGTGAGTACAGCTCTGGAGAGCGCGATGCGCGAAAACCAGAGCTGACTTGTTTCCAAAAGACGCAATGAATTAAAGCCTTGTAACGAGTTCTGCAAGGCCGAAAATTAATATAAGCCCCATGACGATAATCGGTATGATTGTGTTTTCAAAAATGATATATATTATGCCGCAAATGAGAATGCAGGCAACGACAAAACCAATGATGATGCCTTCTGAAATGCCCTTATATTGAACAGGCTTCAGGCTTTTGGAGGGATGATACTGAATTTGATTTGAAATTGAGCTCGTTTCATTTTGATTGTAGATGGCAGAAGGAATATGATTCAGTCTGATCTGTACTTCATCAGTTGTTGCGAGGCGCTGACTTGGCTGCACGGCGACCATATCTGCGAGGAGCTGTCTCATCTCTTTTGTCAGCCCCTTGGGAAGATGGTTTTGATATTGGATTTCGAGTCCGTCGAGCTCCATTTCCCACGGTGCCAAGCCGCATAGCAGGTGTATGGCGGTCATGCCGAGGCCATAGATGTCTGATGCTGGGGTGGCTTTTCCCATGAATTGCTCGGGGGCGGCATAGCCTGTGGTGCCCACGATTGTGCTCGCATGCGTCTGCGAGCGGAATGCCGTGATCGATCCCAGATCGACGATCCACACTTTATCTAGTGTCTCATCCCAGAGGATATTGCTCGGTTTGATATCGCGATGAATGATAGGCGTTGTCTGGTGGTGAAGCGCGGAAAGGATCGGCAGGCAGGCCTGCAATATATGTTTTACAGTCGCTTCATCAAAGCGTTTGCCAGATTTCAAGTGTTCGTCCAGAGAGCGCGCTGGGATGTAAGATTCAATGAGATAGGAAAAAGGGGGCGCTTCAATCAGGTCGATATATTGTGGAATGTTCGATATTCGGAGGCTTTTGAGCGCATTGACTTCACGCTTGAGCAGATCTGCAGCCTTCCAGTCGGAAAAAGTCCTGAAGTCAAACACTTTGATGGCTACGGTATTGCCATCCTTGTCTTGCGCCTTGAATACTTTTGCTTGTCCGCCCGATCCGATCTGCTCGCCGAGCGTATATCGCCTATCGAGCTGCGTGCCGATGAGTTCTGGCGTTTCCCATGACCTGCGCTCAGATGGCTCAGAGTGTTTGCTCTCATTTGAAGACATGTGCGTTATCCTTTTCTTTTATATATGAATGCGTCACACGTATCGTCAACAGTTCAGACCGTGCGCACATTGTAAAGACATATATATCATTTCAAGTAAGCAGATGAAAGACAATTATTGATACATGACTCGTTCACCCACTGCTATGCTGGCAGATTGTGCCAGGTGGTGTGGCATGATCTGTATTCGCAGCAAAACGGGGTGAAGCACGCGCCATTTGGGCTGAACGGCCTTGTGACCAGGAAAACGCCGCATGAAACGATCAAATCGTTTTGCAGTGCCCGCAGGCGTGTGTTACAATTGAAACGATTCGAGGTTATCGCAGGCTTCGGGCTGCATAATCTCAATTAACGGTGAGATCGAGCATCGAACTGTTGGTCAGTGGCAATATCCTCATATCCACATTTCACAAGGTCAGTTTAGAGAGGCACATCATGCTTATTCCGAATGCCCATTATGAAGACTTAGATGCGAGCGCAGCTGGAATCGCCCCCCAAAAAACGATCGTCGTTCAGTCGAAAGGCTCCAAAAAGATGCTTATATTCGGTATCCTCTGGACAACATTCTGGACGCTCGCTTTCGGATGGTTCTTTTATAAACTTATTACTGATCCGGGTTTCTTTTCTATCACAGGCGGATTCTCTCATACAATCTGGGGAACTCGCCAGTATGTGCCGTCGCGACCTGCAACAATAAACGACAGTTTTCTTATGATTCTTGTTGCAGTTGGGTTTATAGGAGGTGGGGTGGGGCTGATATATTTCGGCATGAAGGCAGCGTTCTCCAAAGCCTGGATTGCGGTCACGGATGATGCGATTTATTGCATGCGAGGCTTGTCCTATAACCCCAAAAAGTATAAGAAATTTCCATGTAAATCACCCACAGCTAAAGTTTATCAGCTGCCAACATCAAAGGTCGGGGATACGCAGTATTGTAAAATTGTTTTGGGCGGCCCCAATGGCTCTATCACGTTTGCTTCGGGGTTGGCTGAAGCGGATGCGAACGGCTATCGGCAAATGTTGCAAAACCTTCTTGATGGCAAGGAGGAATGCCAGTTGAAAGATGATTTTCAGGTAGAAGCGGAGCGTCAGTTAGAAGAATTGCTCTCGTGATATCTATTAATTATGGAAGCTCTGAATAATTCGAAAACCTCCTGGGGATGCGGGCGTCTCGCCCGCACAAAACTTATGCGTCTGAAATCACTGCTGTCCCACAAAAATGTGGCGTTATAGTTGGTTCGGAACCGATTTCTTGCTAAAAGGAAATTCAGCAAAACCACCTTTTGCAAGGAGTTCCGAACCATGGCGCAGTATAACACAGTTTTTCACACATTGACA
>JAFUEE010000100.1 GCA_017464085.1 Pseudomonadota bacterium | reverse complement strand
TTCAAGCAATTCTGTTCTATCAATACCTCTCGCCATTGGTTCCTCCTGTAAGATGAGAGTTTATGCAAGTTCATCATACTGGATTTCCAATGGCACTTTTAGCTTTTTCGATTTTGCGAACTCATGTGGACGTTATCTTAATGACTGTATTGTGCTGTCAACGAATGGGAAAATTTCTACAGAGTTTACTGTTAATGACACAATCAAGGTCGGTCTAAAATTATCGCCAAAAGCTTCGTTTAATGCCTTTACGCTTGCCATTCAGGATCAAGATAAATCCCAAACCATCCTCAGTGATGAATTTACATGGACTCCTGAGGGCGGCATTGTTTTCAATTATTCTGCAAAAGAAATATTTGAAAAGAGCGGCGGCATTGAAAAATTTAAAGCTGTTATATTAACAAATGGAAAATTAGCCTATATGCAGGAATTTAAAATTGAAAAACCCAAAGAATAATTAATTAAATTATAAATCTGAGTCGTATTAGCATGTTAATGCTTCCACCAATACGCCGCTCAGATATTCTCTAAATAATTTGTTTGCCTATTCCTACGGTCAAAAAACTCGCCTATGCACTGCGCATCTGGCGAGTTTTTTTTGTTCTACATAAACTGCGCGTCGCTTCCCTCAGCCGACATGTTCATGCGAATCAAAAAGTACACTGTTGGCAAACGCGAAACTTTATTAATACCTCCGCATCAATCGACCTCTCACTGCTTTCGTTGACACCTCGAACACGGGGTGGGCGAAACTTCTCCAGGTATGTGCGCATGCCACCAGTGCGCCCACGCACCGCGCGGCGTATTGGCGCACGCTGATAGCCGCGCCCACAACGCGGCGTATGCGCAGCATAGCCGCGACCAATTTGTGCGCCAGCGTGCGCAATGTGCATACATCAAGCACATACAAGAAACAGTTTGACATTATTTAACCTTTTTTTTTAAAACTAAGCGTCCGAGTCTGCTTCGGAAGTTATATTCCTTTTTTGTATTTGAGGCTAAGAGGTGAAAGATGAAAGAGAAACTATCCCTGTTTGCATTGTGTGTCGGCATCTCGCTGAATATGAGCGGCTGCCTGTTTGAGACCGTGACGACCTGCGCGACATCCTCAGACTGCGATTATCCACGCGAACATTGCGTCGCAAGCGAATGCAGAGCCAATCCCAATTATACGCCATCAGACAAGCCCGATCCCGGCCCCGCCACGCGCCCGGATATGCCTCAGCTCTCTTTCACGCTCAGCTACGGCAATTATCTGACCTATATGTCAATCCAGAACTGGTACACGCTTCTGCCGGAAGCCTCCGGAACCTCCGGAACTGGCGTCGGAGAAATCGTGATCATGCTCTGCGACCTCGATGACCCGACGTGCAAGCGCCCGGCTCATGTGCGCACTGTGACCGAAGAAGAAGGCTGGAAATCCGCGCCGATCCAGAACATGCACGGGCCGCAGATCAATCTTTACGATCTTCCGGAAGGCACCTGGAACATGATGATTTTCGAGGATTCGCTCGTTTCAGCATCCAACGGCATGGACTGGAAACACAAAAACCCGCTCTGCCACGAATATGAAGACTGGAACTGCATCGTCAGCGAGACCGACAGAATGCTCGTCTCCAAATCTGATTATGACGCATATAACAAGGCCGACAAAAACAAGTGGGGCTCTTATATCCAGCCCTCGACCATCGAAGTGACCGTGCCGGCCAAATGCACATCCGCCTCATGCACGTCCGACCTCGGCACATTGATGCTCGCACACTATCACGAGCGCAACATCTCGATCGATCCCAGGCCTGAAGACGGCTATATCGCCGTGGGCACAGCAGGCGGCCTCCGCATCGTCGATCTCAGCGATTTCTCCGTGCTGGACTCCTATGGGCCGGAATACCAGGACTTCATGCTGCTCAATGATGACGGCAGCAACATCGACGGCGTTCCATGCGGCCTCATCGACGGCGACGACGGCTCAACCGTCTGGGTCATCTACAATCTCACCAAAGCCGATGCTTACAATATCGCGGTGCCGTTCAATGTCCAGACGCGCGAACAGATCGGCAACAAACATGTCATTCTTAAATCCAGAATCTCCAATCCCGCCCTCTGCCGCGGTGTCGTCAAGGACGGCAAAATGGTCGTCTGGCCGCGCTATCAGGGCAAGCCGGGCAACGGGCAGGTCGTCTATACGTCCTCGCTCAGCGATGTTCTCAACGATGAGGCAAATGTCACCGCAAGCGACTGCACAAAAGCCGGCGGCAGCGACGAATGCGCTGAGCAGCCCATCCCATACCTGAATGACACGGACAGCCTCGTCGTCTGGCATGACACGATTTTCTCAATCCTGGGCAACCGCAATGTGGACGGCAAACCCAAGCAGAGCAACGGCGGCATGTGCGCAGGCAGCGAAGACCTCTGCGTGTTCAAAACACAAGCCGGCGAAGATGCGCTCTACCCGCTCTCCGATGCCAATGACAGCGGCAGTTTCCTCGAAGGCGGCGCCTATGCGGAACAGCCCACAACGGCAAACGGCAAAATCGAATGCGAGCTCAACGACTATTTCATGAACGTCCCGGCGCTCGCGCTCGTTGAAAAATCCGAAAACGAAGCCCTGCTCATCGCCAGCAAATGCCTCACAGTTGCCGCCTGGAAACTGACCTTCAACGGACAGATGATTTCAGAAGAGCGCATCTCGCTGGGCACGCTTCCCGGACAGCAAAACCTCGATGTCTCCGCCTACGGCGTGTATATCCACGACTGGGCGCTTTCCCCGGACAAGACACGGCTCTACGGCATGCCCTCCGGCCCCTCCTCGGTCATGCTCTACACAAAGCTTGGCCTGGAGGACAAATGGTCCAGCTCCAACCGCACGATCGGCCTCGTGCTTGATGTCTCCGGCGACAAGCCCACCATCGCCGCAGATGAACAGTTCAACCGCAATATCGACAACTTTGAAGGCAACAATAACGACAAAAATCCCAAATCGCCCGCAATCGATCAGGGGCTTGACATACAGCAGCACTGGTATACGCAGTATTTCAGCGCCTGGACGAACAACCTTCAGGGCTCGGTGACGACATTCCGACCGGCACGGCCGCTCATGGTCGCAAGCAAGAACACGCTCTGGCTGACACGCGTCGGCGACGGCGTCACCAAAGGCGGCAAAGACTCCAAGACCACGCTCGGCCACTATCGCGACATCGCCACATACGATCTCAAGGAAGGGCGTTCCATACTCTGGCCGCATCTCGACGAGACCTATTATCACCCCTTCACCGGCGCCACGGCTGATGACCGCCCGAGCGGCTTCCCGCTCGACCGGGTCAACTACGACACTGTCAACACCATGGGCATCGTCTATCTGCCTAAAAAATAATCGATAATTTTCCTCATCTCAATAAGGCGTGGCCATGGGCCGCGCCTTATTTTTAGCCCCTTTGCGCTCACTGGTTTCCTGCATCTCAAACACTGATTAAGTCCTGTTCATTGAATAACGCGTGAAACGCATCCGCAGGAATACCCAACGATATCGTTCCATTCAAAACCCTGTTGTTGAATGCTGAAAAATTCAATAAATTGCACCTCTGGCAGACATCCCGTCTGCCTGAAGGATTGTCTATGACTGAATTTTTCACAAACGCACTCGCTTTCCTGATGAAAGGCGGCGTGCTGATGATATTTATATTTCTGTGTTCGCTTGCGGCGATTGTCCTGTTTGTCGAGCGTATGCTCGCGCTGCGCAAGGCAGCAAGACATACGGAAGACCTTGCCAAACCACTTGCCGATGCCATCCGCGAAGGCCATACCGAGCGCGCGCTGACGCTCTGCGACAGCCATCCCGGGCCGCTGAGCGCGCTTGCGCGGATTGCGCTCGAACACCGTTCACTGTCACGCGAAAGCCTTCAAGAAGCCGTCAGCGATGAAGGCAAACGGCAATTCGCCGCGCTCAACCGCTTCATCCCCGCCATCGGCACAATCGCCAGCATATCCCCGATGCTCGGCCTTTTGGGCACCGTCACCGGCATGATCCAGGTCTTCAGCAACCTCGCGGACGAATATGCCGCAGGCGCGCACGCAAACCCGGGCATGCTCGCGGGCGGTATCTGGGAAGCGCTGCTCACGACTGCCGCAGGCCTCTGTGTCGCCATTCCGGCGTTCCTGCTACACCGGTATCTCGATTCAAAACTCGACAGGCTCTGGCTCGACCTCGAGCACCATGCCACCGAGTTCGTCGATATCATCGCGCCGCCCCCCGCAAGACCCGACAGTCAAAAAACGACCGGCAAATTATCATCTGCTGAAACTTCCGCCAAAGGCGAATGATATGAACCTATCGCGCACGCCTGCCAGGTTCAGGCCAACTCTCGACATCACTCCGCTCATCGACGTCGTCTTCCTGCTCCTCGTGTTCCTGCTGCTCACGATGACTTTTGCCGAGGAAAAAACAGAACTCGAAGAGGCAATCATCGACATCGAACTCGCTAAATCTTCCACGACTGAAACGCCCAGCCCCATCGAAAACATCACCCTCCTCATCGACGAAAAAGGCTCGCTGTACCGCGCCGATGCTCCAATTGCACAGACCACGGACGACCTCAAGATTTATCTTGCCGAAAAGCTTCTCTCCGCCCCGGACATGACTGTCAATGTCAAGTCCGATCACCGGACGCGCCACGGTCAGGTCATCGAGGCGCTCGACCTTCTCAAATCCTTAGGCATCAAACGCGTCAATCTCGTCATCGAAAAACATAAGGAATAATTCATGGAAGATATCACACCCATTGTAGATGAACTGCTCGATTCCTACCAGCAGCATCCGGATCTGACAAACATGCAGGCCTGGCGCCTTCCCACGAGAGACTGCATGAACGAACTCACGCACAAGCTCGAAAGCCTGCTCTATCCAGGCCTCATAGACTGCGTCCGGGATACTTCCGACCTCAAATACGAGATCGGCAACAAGCTCGCGGAAATCCGCCTGACACTGACCGACCTCATCAAATGCTGCCTCGAATATGCCTACCACTTTCCGCAGAACCGCATGAAACTCCCTGACGAGGCAGGACATCCCTACGTTGTCGCCTATCAGATCGTCAATAATTTCCTCCGCGAGCTTCCCAAAATCCGCACGCTGCTCCAAGCCGACCTTCGCGCGGCCTATCACGGCGACCCTGCCGCCAAAAGCTACGCCGAAATCATCCTGGCCTACCCTGGCTTCCGCGCGCTCACGGTATATCGCCTCGCGCACAACCTGCACATCCAAGGCGTGCCCATCCTGCCGCGCATGATGAGCGAATACGTGCACAACCGAACCGGCATCGACATCCATCCCGGCGCGGACATCGGCCCCGCGCTCTTCATCGACCACGGCACCGGCGTCGTCATCGGCGAAACGACGATCATCGGCAGCCGCGTCAAAATCTATCAGGGCGTCACGCTCGGCGCGCTCAGCATCCCAGATCCCGATAAAAACGACTGCTCCAAACGACATCCCACCATCGAGGACGATGTCACCATCTACGCAAACTCCACTATCCTCGGCGGACAGACCGTCGTCGGCGCGCGTTCCGTCATCGGCTCAAACGTCTGGCTCACCTACTCCGTCCCCGCAGACACCAAGGTCCTTTTCGTTCAGCCAGACCTCAGAATGAAAACCGTCTAATTATATAATTATATAATTAGTTTATAATTTCTTTGCACAGGCCTATGCACTGCTGGTGCATACGGCCTGTTTCGGCGCTATCCGCCACAGTCGGATACGCGCCTCATATATGATTTCATGCAAGCCCCTTGCACAGACTCGCGATCTTTGAAAAACATTCATCATCCGGTGCATTATTGGCAATGATCGCATCAAGGATATCCGCGCCATCATTGGCAACTCTTTCCTTGAATGCTTCCATCCAGTCACCCGTGCCCCAGTCATACGAACCGAAGAGCACGACTTTCTTGCCGCTCAAACCGGCTTCTATCGACGAAAGAAACGGTTCAAACTCATCGGATTCAAGCTCCTCCGCACCCATCGCAGGACACCCCAGCAAAACAATATCATAATCTGCCGGATCAATTGTCCCTGACGCGACATGCACAAATTCAACTTGCGCGCCGACAGCTTCAAGGTTCGACTTAAATGATTCTGCCATGGCCTCGGTATTGCCCGTGCCAGACCAGTACGCAATCGCTGCTTTCATAATAAACTCCTCCAAAAAATTACACTCACACAGGTTCAGCTCTGCCTGTTTACCTGTTCACACACATCGCACGCTCCAATTGCTGCGATATCGTAAAACCCTCGCGAATGCCCTGCTTGAGGCGATGACATGCCTTCTTGTACATCGAAAACACTCGCAATGCCTCGTCTTGACGCGAATACACTTTCCATGGACCAATAGAGATGGCATTCTTTCCCTTGTTTTCTATAAAACACATCACATCTTCAAGCGGATACCCCAGAAAAATCCCTACCTCATGCGGAAATTCATGACCACCCACATGATACGCTTCCATCCGTAACCGCAACTCATCAATCATACGCCCTAAAGTCCATTCAGAACGATATCCCTTGAGCGTCATCCAATTCATAATATCTGGCCTGCGGATATATGCCTCCAGCTCGCGCTGCCTATATATGAACACCAAATATCCATCATCCGTATGCCGTATAATCTCCACAAAAATGCCATACTTTGACAGACTCTCGACGCATTCGCTTATCGCAACGTCCGCATTCCTATAGTAACGCGCCGCCACAGACACGAGATTCGACTGCTTGATGCCCGTCAAGACTGGCGCGCAATGCTCTGCAAGCAACAAATCAAGACGCTCAGAATCACTCATCTCACACTCTCCTCTCATATAGTCACGCACGTTAGATATGCCTTACACTGTTAGACATACCTAACACAACAGCTTTCTACAGGTGACATGCAAAGATGTCAAGCTATTTTATCGCTGAGAATCGCGTGCAAGTCCGCCGTTCAAAGAAATAAGCGAAAATACCAGTCTCCATGCCCGTTAAACACAACATCAAGAACAGGCGTGAACACAGACATGATATCCAAAATCTAGCCATCCATAACGCCATACCAAAACAACCATTACACACAAACACTGGGAACACGGCACAAATACGCCCCAACCTCCCAAAAATCTGCACCCCGAAGCGGTGCCCCCTGGCGCCATCTCCACAGTCGCTGAGCAGAGCCTTTTATTTCTGCAAAGATCCTGAGGCATCCTCATTATCGTACAGGCTTGCAAGTCGTAATCGGGTGAATCACTCTGTCCTGATAGTATGTATCATCTTTTCTTTCCGTTTCATAAATCACTTCGCTCAAAGTAAGAGAGACAATCTTCTCATCTTTGTCAAACTTCGGAATGAGTTCCATATTTGTAACCGGCACATCCAGCAGCCTGTATGCGACCTCAGCGCCATCTATCGTAAGCACGCCATCCACGACTTTCTCTGAGCCTGCTTCATAAGTATCCACACCCGATATACGTGAATGCCATTTATCTGTTTTCAATATAAACGTTTCACCCTCTAATACAATCTTGAAATTGCGATACCCATCCCCACACTGATATTCCGCAGCCAGTCCCATTTCATCTGCCTCATCCAGTTCATAATAAATTTGACGTTCAAGAGGCTTCATCTTTACAATTTCTGTATCGTAATTCATGTTATGAGAAACAAGTTCTCCCAACACCGAGACCTCATAATCGTCAATGCCTTTATCGATAGAGTTTTCCAATATCACAACATACAGTTTTTGAGACGGCACTGCGGCAACAGAGATTGTAAAGCCGTTGCCATAAATCATTCTATCGAATATTTCTTCTTCAAAATTATTCATACTTATCGCAGTCAACCCCTCCATGGGCTGATTGGCTGCCACATAACGCATCACCCCATCCAGGTTTGCCCAAAGATCGCCCTCGGTTCTTGTCATCTCAAAGGGAAGAAGCACATCCGAGTATGTTTCATAATCATTCGGATCGCCCTTGCCAAACATGTGAGGAGGCGCGAACGACTCATCGGGCTCAAAAGCAATATCGCTTACCCCGGCTTTTTGAAAACCTTCTGGGGTAAACATCCCTGATTCGCTGTTCAGTTTAAAAGGATTGGCCGGATGCACGTTGAACATCGTTTTGCGAGTAATCGGGGTCCCCGCATCATCCGAGCGCGTCTGCCCCCAAAATTGGGTATAAATGACAGCGTCATCCTTCACAACGCCCACAGCAATGCCAGCCGTTTTTTGTCTATCCTCCAATACGTCCCACCGTTCATTGATCAATTGGGTAATTGTTTCCGCCAATTCGGCATCCACCGGCGCCTCCCTCAGAACAAACGGTTCAGCCACAGGCTGTGATGCCAACGTTTCTTCTGTCGCACTCTTAGGTACCGCATTGTCTGTACTCGGGGTACAGGCCGTCATCAAAAGCACCAATCCACCGTAAAACCATGCACGTCTTGTCATTCTCTCTCCTCGTTCAATTGCCAGCGCGTCACCCGGATTTCCCAATCCAATCGGTAAGAAACAACACCATGGGGATGAGCCTTATCAAAAAACACCAATGCTCAATTTACCACGATATCGCCCATCAAACTAGGCAAAGAGAAAAATACTTTGGCTCTGCTGTAACTATTCAGTCCTCATGGTTGTGCTAAAGAATTATGGCTTTTGTGAGCAGGCAGTAGGCAATAGGCATTAGTGAGCAGAAAATAGGTTCTGGATTAATGCGGAAATTTTGGCGACGCTTAAATTCTTTAGCAAATCCTTAAGATTGTAACATTTCTAATTTCTAATTTCTAACTCCTAATTTCTAATTCCTAATTGCTCTTTAAACTCCAGCAGGCGTTCAATAATTCTGTCAATGCGCGAAATGAGCTCTTCTGTATTTTCAAGTGTCAGAAGCTGATTTTCAAACCCTGCGGCATTGATATCGCGGTTAAAGCGCCTGAGCTTTTGAACGACATTTTCGAGCTTTCCGCTGTTTTCAATCTGCGAATGACCGTCGCGAATATCAATCGCGCCCGAAGCAATCTCTTTGAGCACTTTCTGGGCATCATCATCGCCTTCGGCGGCGACACGCGCCGTCTCTTTCAGCATGCGCACTTCCTGCGAAGCCTTCGCATCCTCATTTTTGACCGCTTCCACAACGGTCTTGTCGAGATCTTTCTCGGTCTCGCGGACTTTTTTGAGCGCAGAATCTTTCAAGTATTTATCATAACTCCCGAAATGTTTTTCATTCAGATCGTCGTGATGAATCATGAACTCAATCGTCTGCACATATTTATTTGCCTTTTGTGTAGAAATACCGAGTTCCGAAGCCATCGCCTGTATAGAAAGCCCCGTCTGCTGCTGTCTTCTATATAAATAGTTGGCCTGCTCAAAGGGTTCCCAGTCTTTGCGCCCAATAATATGATATTGTCCCAACAGCGAGAAGATCGCAGATTCATCCATATCAGCCGGCAAAACCCTGCATGGTATCTCCCCCCAGACTTCGGGCGCTTCCTGCGCGAGCAGGCGATAGGCCGCAAGGCGGCTGTTTCCCTCGAGCACAGTCAATGAGCCATCCAGAACAAAGATCGGCTCAATCAACCCGCCGTTGCAATAAATCGAATTCTTGAGCTGCTTGACATGCTCCATGCCGCAGAGCAATGCCTCGATTTCCTCCTGTGTCGGCTCGTGCCCTGTTTCCCGAGTCAGCGCACAGTAAACTCGCGGATTCTCTACATAGAACTTCAAATCCTGCTGCGGGATCATGCGCATCTCGATTGCAAACTCTCTCCGGCCAATCACAATATTCTCAGCATTCATCCTGTCCGCCTCACACAAATATCACCCTGCCAAGCCGTTCTATGGAAATTCCCTCCGGGGAACTGCACTCGCGCGGCCGTATGCCGGCAGGCATAGGGCGCGCCCCGCACGCGGCGTATCGCAGATAGCCGCGCCCCCGGTAAAGCGTTCCTTCAAACGGCACGGGCCGTATGCCGTCAGGCATAGGCAAAAACGCGCGGCGTATCGCCAGATAGCCGCGCACAATGCACGGCGTGTTGGCAATGCCAAGAGCCGTGCGCCCTAAACGTTCCCTCTGAACGCCTCTTGATGAGCCTATTCTTTCACAGCCGCCAGATCTGCGGCGACACGCGATTTGACGAACGAAACGATCTCATCGACAGCAACTTTCGTGTTGTCCGCATCGGCTCTGTGCTTGAACTCGACGAGACCTTCCTTGAGGTTGCGCTCCCCGATCGTGATGCGATAGGGCACGCCGAGGAGATCGTCATCCTTGAACTTGACGCCTGCGCGGACATCGCGGTCATCATAGAGGCATTCGATGCCAGCGGCTTCGAGTTCCGCATAGATTTTGTCGGCGGCTGCGACAACGGCTTCATTTTTCATGAGCATCGGCGCGATGATGACCTGGAACGGCGCAATGACGGTCGGCAGGTTGATGCCGTTATCATCATTATATTGTTCGATCGCGGCCGCGAGCACGCGCGTGATGCCGATGCCATAGCAGCCCATCACGCAGGGATGCGAATCGCCGGCGGCATCGAGATATGTCGCGCCCATCGGCTCGCTGTACTTCGTGCCGAGCAGGAAAACATGCCCCACTTCGATGCCCTTGAACGCCTGAAGCTTCTCCCCGCAATGCGGGCAGGCATCGCCTTCCTGCGCCAGAACGAGATCCGCAATCGCCTTCACCTCAAAGTCGCGGCCCGGCTCGACGTGCATGAAGTGATAATCGGTATGGTTCGCGCCGCAAACGCAGTCATGCATCAGCGCAACATTCAGGTCGGCATAGACGGGAATCTTCGCGCCGCACGGACCGAGCGACCCGACTTCCGCCCCCATCACCTCTCTGACCGCCGAATCACTCCCCATGACGAGGTTCTCGCAGCCAAGCAGGCGCATGAGCTTGATCTCATTGAGGCTGTCGTTGCCGCGCAGAAGCACCGCGACAGGCTCCCCATCGGCCAGATAGACGAGCGTCTTGATCGACTGCTCGGGCTGAATCTTGAGGAAAGCTGCGACTTCGTCGATCGAATGCTGACCGGGCGTGTGGACCTCGACCTTCTCAGGCGTGTCGGCGCGGACGTCGAACGATGTCGCCGTCACCGTGCGCTTCACCTCGGCCTTTTCCTCGTTTGCCGCATACCCGCATTTGGGGCAAGACAGGATGCGGTCTTCGCCGGTCTGCGCGAGCACCTGGAACTCGTGGCTGTGCGAGCCGCCGATGTTGCCCGAATCGGCCTCGACCGCGCGGAAGCTCAGCCCGCAGCGCTTGAAAATGCGCGTATAGGCATCATACATCTTCTTGTACGAAGATTCGGCGGCGTCGAACGAGATATCGAACGAATAGCCGTCTTTCATCAGGAATTCACGGCCGCGCATCAGGCCGCCGCGCGGGCGCAGCTCATCGCGGAACTTGACCTGGATCTGATACAGATTTTTCGGCATGTCGCGATACGAGCGGATATGGCGTTTCGCCAGATCGGTCACGCCTTCCTCGTGCGTCGGGCTCAGGCAGAACTCCTGATCCTTGCGATCTTTGAAGCGGAGCAGCTCTTTTCCGTAGTGATCCCAGCGGCCCGAAAGCTTCCAGATCTCGGCAGGCTGCACCATCGGGAGCAGGATTTCCTGCGCGCCGGCGGCGTCCAGCTCCTCGCGCACGATCTGCTCGATCTTGCGGACACTGCGCCAAGCCAGCGGCATCAGCGTGTAAACACCCGCCGTGAGTTGTTCGATATAGCCCGCGCGAAGCATCAGGCGATGGCTGGGAAGCTCAGCATCGACCGGCGTTTCCTTGCGAGTAGGGATAAGCGCTTGTGAATATCGCATACGACATCCTTAATAAAAAGTACGTTTGAGAAAAAAGCCGTGGCAGAACGCGCTGCACACAAAAAACCGCGCTTTTCTCTACGCTTTATGCTTTTTTTTCAAGCGATTTTTTCGGGCGCGGCTATCTGCGATACGCCGCGTGTCGGGCGCGGCTATCTGCGATACGCCGCGCATCACTCGCCACTGCCCTGCCTCTGTACTATCATTTCTCGCCATTGTCTGGGCAATGATCCAGACACCCCCGATCACATGCAAACTGCTATTACAGAATCCAATTGGACCAAAACCATAGAGATGTTCCAGCGTTCCCGGCATTTCATGGATGCCATACAGCGCAGAGACTGCAAACGGGCAGCCCAAATCATACAAGAAATACATGACGCGCTCTCTGTGCCGATGCACTACAACTCTGAAGGCGATTTGACGGCTGCACTTCTGTTTGCCACAAATGAAGCCTGAAACCATTGCATTGTCGCCCGCGAGCTGCCCTCTAGCCGAGGCTATGCCGATGTCGCGCTCATCCCGAGCAAGCCCGGAACGAAACTGCCTCCGACCATATTTGAACTCAAATTAGATGATTCTACTGAATCAGCCATCCATCAAATCGAAGAGGAAAAGTATTTTGCAGTCAAAAACTTGCAGCATTATCATGGCGAAGTATTCGCCGTGGCCATGATATACGACAGAAGCGCCAAGCCCCATCGCTGCGACATGCGGACATTTGAGATATAAATTAAAAGGTTCGCGCGTGCCGCGCGCGGCACTTCAACACACCGTTGATGGTTCGCGCGTGCCGCGCGGGACGACTTGCTAGTTTCCCCTGATTATGCTTCTGTTTTCCTCTTACGCGTGCGTTTGGGGATAGCTTTTTGAGAAACATCCGAGGCATTCTCGAATTCTTCCCTGGCGAGAGAGATTTTGGATTTCTCTGCATCTATCAGCTTCTGATAACGCGTCATCAGGTCCGCTACAATCTCTGGCTCGCTCATGTCTGGTGTATAGCCGTAAAGCTCCATCACGGCTTTGTCTAGCGCTTTGTGCGCTTTGAGCAAATCGGGAGGCATCGTCAATGGGTCATATAAATCAGCAAGCGAACTATCGGGATGGTTATCCCTTGCGCACAATATCTCTTCGGCGCATAGACTGATCTTGGCTTCCATGCGTTTTTTATAATCTTCATCACTCTCTTTGGCCTTTCGTTTGGCGCAATCTATACCATTCGCCCCATTCAGATCGGGCCATGGGAAATTGTTGTAAACGATGTCTTTGGAGTAACGATAGTCGCTTTTTAAACGACCGCAGACAGCGCGCACCCATGCCATGTGCACCGATGATGTGAGAATGCCGAAGTGATAAAGCGTGGCATCGGTTGTGATATGCACTGAATCGCTACATAGATTACCTGTTTTTATATATCCAATTGGGATATAGTTCCTTTTTTCTGAAGATACTCTTGGAATAAGCAAGTAGTCATCTTTCGGCATATTCTCCACATGAAATCGCGTCGGTTTTTCTGCCAGTTTTCGCGTTCCCTCACTTTTGCTATCGAGCCGAAATGCACGAACAGCTTGAACTCGTTTCAGGCATTCAGGCATTTTACGTAAATCACCCGGCTCACAATCGCCAAGCCACAAACACCATCTCGGACGATTATTTATGAACTCGACTGAGCCATACCAGCGTTTGAAATACTTTTCTGAGGCAGGTTCAATCCTGACAAATTCTTCCTTTTCACTATCCAGGAATAAATAATTTCCGTCATCAATGGGTTTATTGCCAATACCTATTTCTGGAATATCGCATAATGGCTTTGGTCGGCTCATCACGCTGACACAAGGCGCATCGACAAGATAGGCATTAATCTGTCTGCAAGATTGTCTTACTGTTTGTTTGGTTTCTTTACCTCGAGTAATAACGCTATGTTCATTTAATATATATTTATCAGGCACATCTTTAGACTTGCTAAACCCAACAATCACACAATGCACAGCAGCTTTGCCGCGACCTTCATTCCACCATTTAAATGTGCGCCAGGCATAATCAATGTGTAATCCCTGATCAAACAAGGGCTGCCACAAGTTTGCAGGCGTCTCACCTTGAGTGACTGAATTTGTCATTACAAATGCAGTGCGCGTATGCAATGCATAAGTCATATAATCTGAAGCCCGTTTGACCCAACATGTCACATAATCCAGATTGCCCGCATTCTTTTGATTGCCAAAGACCTTATTTAAATCATCTTTTTGTTCCGCGCTCATATACCGTGCACCGATATATGGCGGGTTTCCAATAATATAATCAAACCTTAAATTTTCCGCATACTTCACGTCATCTTTCAGCAATTCTTGCCAGTCCAGCCTTAACGCATTTCCCTGAATGATATGCGCGCTTCTTTTCAACGGCAAATCTGCGTAAGCCATACCGAACCATTCGCCGACTTCGCGGTTCATCAAGTGCTCGACCAGCCACATGCCGGTGCGTGCGACTTCACAGGGAAAATCAAGAATTTCAAGGCCATAAAACTGGTCAATGCTGACCTTAATCAATGGTGAAACATCCAGCAATCGCTGACGCGACGGGTATTTCATCTTGATGATCTCAAGCTCAAGACTGCGAAGCTCTTTATAGGTCGTAATCAGGAAGTTGCCGCAACCGCATGCCGGGTCGAGGATGCGCAGACTTGCAATTTTTTCATGAAATGCTTCGAGTTTTTTAGGTGTTGCTTTCACGCGTTCAAATGATAACGTCCACATGAGTTCGCAAAATCGAAAAAGCTAAAAAAGCCATTGGAAATCCAGTATGATGAACTTGCCTTCAACTCTCATCTTACAGGAGGAACCAATGGCGAGAGGTATTGATAGAACAGAATTGCTTGAA
>JAFUEE010000099.1 GCA_017464085.1 Pseudomonadota bacterium | reverse complement strand
TTTGTCAATGTGTGAAAAACTGTGTTATACTGCGCCATGGTTCGGAACTCCTTGCAAAAGGTGGTTTTGCTGAATTTCCTTTTAGCAAGAAATCGGTTCCGAACCAACTATAACGCCACATTTTTGTGGGACAGCAGTGCCCCTTGCCCTCAAACCAAGCACCTTCTGAATTTGATCCGCTCTCAATTGCATACACAGCCTTGTCGGCATGAGCGATATCAAACTCAGGCCAAGATACGCGCGTTTCAAAAAAAGGACTTTTGTCCTCCCCTTTTACGCTAACATCTAATTTTTCACCATTCACACCATCAATATTATCATTTTCACCATCACTCTGATTGTTATTTAGTTTATCAACTTTTTCATTATCAATATTATCCTTATCAACAGGCGTTTCAGCCAGTACAGCCTGCGCATTCTCCTCCTGCGCATCCTCGCTCTGTGCGGAGCTCTTCAGCAAATTGCAGCCAGTCATCGCGCATGCAACCATAACCACACAAATCCAATACTTCATGTCCACCCCTATGAAAATGCCGCACGATATGCCGCAACAGCACAAAAAAAAATCGGTCTACGCAACCATCACAAGCTACCGGGCTGCGCATACCACCTTTTCCAGACATCCTCAAGCCCCCCCCTTCTTCCCTTCTGCTCTTGCGCCCTCTACGGATCCGGCTAAGACTGCTGGCAACGGTCCGGTGAAAAAGAGTGCACGTTGGAAAATACAGCTGCTTCCCGCCCCACCCCAATATGCACGCAGGGAACGAAGACGCTTTCCCTGCGAAACGATAGATGCAGGCATGACCAGTAAAATCAATCTTCGTATTGATCAAATCATCCCTAAGAAACCTCTGAACAATTGCATAATCTTCAATCATGATATCGAGCAAATCCACTCCCCTTGCACCATTTGGGAAATGAGCTTGGGGTTAGGGGCCAATGCCTCAGACTTTCCCTAAACAAATTAAATATAAACTAAAATATACTAAACATATAAACATAGCACGCTTGATATAAATTTTTATCCACAAGGTCGCTCAAAACGTTTTCAAAGTGGCGTCATTCCTAGACTTGAGACATGCAAATACAGTTTGTACTCAAAATTCAACGATTAATTTTTTTCGCTTGCTTACATTGCAAGTCGTCGGGAATGGCACACAGCCGCTCCGGATTGTCTTTGATGATTATGTGAGTGATTTCGATCGCCTTTGGCGCTCTGATGCACAGGCCAATCACAATTCGCCGTCATAACAGGCTCGCTACCCAAACTGCCAGGAACCCCCTGCACGCGAAAGCCATACGGACTGCCTCCGCACACCCCGTGCCCACACCGCCTGCATGCACATTTCGTTCAAAGGGCTCTAATCCTCCCTCTTCACGACATATCCATGATCGGTACGCATTGCCAAACGAGGTGGACCAATACCGCTGACCGCCTCTTTGTTCATTATTTTTCCCCGGCAGCAGACCATTTTTCAAGGAGTTAGAGAAATGAGTAAAAAATTGACCGACCGTCATGCCTCCACAAACGCCGCCGATGCTCAGATGAGCCATACCACCTCACCAAGCGAAGCCAAGTTTACGCACAGGAAATGCAAGCCTGCCGAACACGACAAATCTACCGGTAATTCAAAGCTCCATACGGCCAAAACGGGCAAACAGATCAGGGAGTACATTGCTCAGGGAATCAGCGTGGATATACGGAACCGCTTCGGCGAAACGCCGCTGCATACCGCCGCAAATCTCGCTGTTGCGCGCGCTCTCATCGAAGCTGGCGCAGATGTCAACGCTTGCGACAACAAGAAAAATACACCGCTCCATAATGCCTGCTCCGTCAATGTCGCCAAGCTCCTGCTCGATCATGGCGCAAAACTCAACGTGGACAACTGTCTCACCAGAAACCCACTCTTTAACGCCACCACACCTGAGCTCATCCAATTCTTCCTCGATCAGGGGCTCCGAAAGACTGCACACGACCACTTCGGGCGCACACCTCTCTATTATGCGGATACGGTCGAATGCGCCAAACTCCTCATCCCCATCAATTTCCGCTCGCTCAAGGACACTGACGGCGGATGCACACCGCTGCATTATGTCGAATCCATCGATGTCCTTCTGTTCCTCATCGAGAACGGCGCAAAACTCAATGCTCTCGATGATTCCCACAGGACACCGCTCATGATGCACATGCAGTTCGGCTGCTACGATCAGGCATTTGCACTGCTCCAGGCCGGCGCAGATCCCACGATATGCGACTGCACGGGGAAAGCCCCCATCCACTATGCCAATGCAAACCTCATCCCGGAACTCCTCAAAGCCGGCGCGAACATCAACCAGCAGGATGCCCATGGAAATACCGCGCTGCACTGCGCAGTCAATTCCGATATCATCAATGCGCTCATCGAAAACGGCGCAGACCTCACCATTCTCAATCACGAGAACCGCTCCTGCCTCGCCCATCTCATCGATATCGGTTACAAATTCTCCGATTTTTTTCCTAACGCGGGCTGAGATTCAACGTTTCCCCCAGCCCGCGCCCTCGATGAAAACGCGTCCTCGCAGGGGCGCTTAAGACAAGCTCAGAGCGCATCATACCCGTAGGGGAATTTACATCCCCCGGGCCCCAAAAAAATTTCGGGCGTATTCGCCATGCGAATAGCCCGAAAAAAAAGGGCGTATTCGCCATGCGAATAGCCCGAAAAAAAAGCCGTCCCAAGGGCGGCTTTTTACATATCAAATCAATATCAGAGGAGGTTTGACGCGATTTCAGCGAGTTTGGAGCGTTCGCCCTTGGTCAAAGTCACTGTGGCAGCGATATCGACACCTTTGAATTTGTTGATGACGTATGTCAGACCGTTGCTGTCCGCATCGACGTATGGATTGTCAATCTGATACGGGTCGCCGGTGAGTACGACTTTCGTCCCCTGACCGACGCGCGTGATGATCGTCTTGACCTCGTGGGGCGTGAGGTTCTGCGCCTCATCAATAATGATGTACTGATTCGGAATCGAACGGCCACGGATGTACGTCAGCGCCTCGATCTGAAGCAGGCCCATATCGATCAGCTCTTTATAGCTCCTTCGTCCGCGGCGCTTGTCCTCCTCATTGAGCCCCATCAGGAACTCGACGTTGTCGAAAATCGGCTGCATCCACGGATTGAGCTTGTCTTCGATGCCACCGGGAAGATAGCCGACGTCTTTGCCGAGCGGGAAAATCGGGCGTGCGACAAGAAGCTTGCTATACGCCTGCTCTTCGGTCGCTTTCTGAAGGCCAGCAGCCAAAGCCACGAGCGTCTTGCCCGTACCGGCTTTGCCGAGAAGCGTCACAAGCTTGATGTTGTCATCCAGCAGGCAATCGAGCGCAAAGTGCTGTTCCTTATTGCGAGGCTTGATGCCCCAGCAGCCGCTAAAGCCCGGACGCGTGGACGCAAGCGCCTGGATTTTGTTCTGGTGAGGCATCAAGCGGGCCATCGCCGTGTGGTTTTCTTCTGCGCGGTCAATCAGGCGCACATATTCATTTGCATAGAGCAGACTCGCTGAATCGTCCAGTCCGGCCGTAAGTTCTGCATTTTCGTAGGCGCTGGCTGCACGCGACGACTCTGTGAACGGCAGGATTACTTCGCGCGACTGGTACAGCTCATTGATGATATCGCCATCCACATGGAGCTCAACTGCACCCGGATAGAGCTCATCAATCGAAAATCCGCGCTCTTCATAGTTCTCGCTCGAAAGCCCCATGCCGTCCGCGCGAATGCGGAGATTCGTATCCTTCGTGATGAAGATGCACGGAACATCCGGCTCTTCTGCCTGAACGCGAAGCGCCACGCTCATAATCAACGTGTCGGGGGAGTTCTTGCTCGTCGCAATGTTGTCCTCAGGCATATACTTGCGTTCCGTCGGAAGCACGCGAAGCAGACCGCCACTCGGCATGCGAACGCCCTTTGCAAGGTTGCCCTTCTCGCGATATTCGTCAAGTGTGCGGCTGAACAGACGCGCCGAACGACCGAGCTCGTTGAGCTGCTTCTTGAAATTATCGACTTCCTCCACCACATAAATCGGAATAATCACATTGCTCGCGCCGAATTTGGTGATCGCAAGCGGATCATGGAGAATGACGTTTGTGTCGAGCACGAAGTTCTTTACCCTAGCTGCGTTCATGAATTCCTTTCCTTTACCCGGTGATCGATTGCCCCCCATTGCCTAACGTCCATTAATACCTGTTTTATTCGCAGAATGAAACTTTATTCACATCATATTTGATACAGGAAATCAAGCATTCTGGCGCACTTGCGCGCACAATATCACCCTTTTACCCACACCATGCGATACCACAGATTCCCCCACCACCAGCCTACGGTTCTCACAGTGCTCCACGCGCGGCCAATGTGGCGAGCGTTCCTCCCCTCAAGCCTATGGTTCTCACAAGCGGCATTTCGTTGACGCCCTTAATGTGGATGCGCCTCCCCTCAAGCCTATAGTCCCCCACAGGCGCTCCACGCTTGATGCCGCACGCAATCACATCAAAAAGCTGCTCATAAGAATGAACAGGAACATCGCTCCCATGCCCTGCCAGAACGAGCATTTCGTCACTGCACGCGTCGCAGATGTCGCGAGGATAATCATCAAGACTTCGGCTGTCATCGTAATCCAAAGCTGATCCAGCGCAACGCCAAGCGTAGCCACAATCATCGGCACCATGCAGAAATGAAGCGTCGATGCCGCCTGGCTGAACTTCAATTCATTGCGCGAAAACAAGTGCAAGCAGACAAAAAACAGCAGGTCAAAGATCAGAATCCTGAAAATTGTCCCCATCACCGCGACACCGACGAGTTCCCAGGCATTCATCTCGCGAATCCAAGCACCCGCCTGCTTTACAAACGCGACGTTCGATTCATCATATACCTTCAGGACATTGTCCATCTTGACAAGGTACTGCACCAGAACCGGCGGCAGGCTCGCGATAAGCGCCATCGGAAATGTCAGCCAAAATGGCGAATCTTTCGCACCTGAAAAGAAGAAATACGAGTTCCTGAACATGTCCAGAATCGCGCCTGGAAGCTCGCGGACTCGCTTGGGCGCCTCAGGCGGCGCCGTGCTGATCACAGGCATGATCACGCTTTCCTCAAAGCAGTCCTCGCGAAGCATGTCGTCCTGCGCCACACAATCAAAGCAATAGCGACGGCCGCGTATCTGGATGCTGCATTTCTCACAGAGCAGATCGCCGCATTTTGTGCACAAACAAAATGCCTCTTTTGATGTATGTTTGACACAGGTATAAGGCTTGCTCGATGGGAGCTGCGCCGCCGTAATCATCGCCGGCATCTCTTGCCCGCTCTCTGTCTCCGTGTCCCTCATTGGATTTCCGTCCTGCTTCCAGATCATGCTGCCCCGATCATCATTCATTCAGTCCTGCAAGGAAGATACTCGCAAAACGCGCGGCGCGCATTCATACTTACATCGGGATCATTTTTCAACCCCACGCGCATCACTCATGCGCATTATCCCCCTGCTCACACTCGCGCTGTGTCTCACAACCGGCTGCAAAGAATCCCCGACACGCCATGTTCCGCGCAAGCAAACTCAAAAAGTGGACATCGAAAAAGTCTCGAAAAACATCTCTCAGATGACCGCAGGCGACCAGGCCAAAGCCCTGGAACAGCCCCAAGCCCCCAAAGACAACCATCCGATTCTTGACCTCGCTTCCGCACTTGGCCCGGACGACACGCCACCGCTCACTTTCGCCCCAAAGCGCATCACGCTCAGCCAGTTCCCGTCCGACAATCAGCCCAAGCTCATCCGCGTCATGCTCACTGTCCGAGGTGTCCCCAAAAGCGTGCACGATGAGACCGAAGCCAAACTTCTCTCAATTCTCAATGCGCACGCCCCGCAGCCTTATGAACTCAGGCGATCCGCGCATTTCGACAGCCATGAGTCCGCATGGGCACGACTCACTGTCGATTTCAAAAAACAAACGCTCAGGCTCCGAAAAGCCTCCAAAACAGCGCCGGTCCGCGCCAGCATCCTCTTCAGCATCGAGATGTCATTCCATGAGCCCGACAACATGCGCGCTTCCTGGAACGACTTCAAAATCGTCCTGCGCGACGAGATCCCCCTCGCGAACGAATCCGCAGCAAACGCCGAATTCTGGCAAAAACTCGAGCACGAACTCCCCACGCTCACCGTTCAGGACACAGACACGACCGCCCAATACCTGCGCGCCCAAGGCCTTGCACCGCAAGTACTCACAAACGAGCTCAGCAGCATACGCATCCCAAACCACGCCTATTACCCTGACGGATGCATCGTCACACACGCGCCAAACGGCGATTACGCACTGCGCATGCTCCTCACGCCCTACGACTCTCCACGAAAACTCGACATCCCAAAACTCGCTGCGCTCTCGTGCAGGCGCGACGCCACATTCATCGCTGCCGCCGAAACACCAAACCGCTTCGCCCTCTATTACCAGCCAACCCGCGAACAGCTCGCTTACAAAAAACAGCTCATGTTCACCGATGTCCTCAAGCCCGACGACATCGCCCTGCACGTCGACGACGACCTCCTCTGCCTCTATTCCGGAAACCGCCCCCTCCAGATCCGCGCCACAGAAATCCAGTGCCTCGACCGAAAAACGGGACGCATGCGCTTCCAGACAAAGCGATACCCCAGCGCGCTGCGCGGCCTGGCACACAACGCCGAAAACCTCGTCTTCGCCACCGACCAATCCCTCTACACCGTCACCAAAGATGGCAAAATCACAGACGCCATACGCCTCAAGACGTCCTCTCGCATGCGCCGCCTCCTCTCCTGCCAGCTCGACGACCGCCTCATCTTCATGCCCGGCCCCGGGCAGTTCGTCGCCTGGAACCTCAAAACCGCCACATTCGATTTCCAAACCGCTGTCCTCGATGCCGAGTTCATTCACTGCGGCCAGCACAACACGCTCCTATTCAGCGAAGTCGGCGGCTACATCCTCGCAATCGATGTCGAAACAAACACCCCGCTCTGGAAATACAGAACCGTTCAAATCCCCCACGACGCCTACTCCTACGGCGATCTCGTCTACCTTCTCCTCGACCGCGCAGTCCTCATCCTCGACCGCTCCACTGGCCAGCGACGCGCACAAATCCCCCTCCCCTTCCTCGCCACGCGCTTCATCTCCATCGGTTCTCGCTTGTTCCTCGACACACAAGATGGAATCTACACCTGGCGCTGATATTCTCCCAATCATAGCCAAATTTATATATTACAAATTATTAAACCAATATTCCAACACACAAATATTATATCACAATTTATAAACACGTTGCCGGGGCTATTTCATACGCCCCGGCAGCTCGCTATTTCGCTCAGGCGCACACGCCCATCGCTCAATACACTCGCCAGCCCCCTTCGGCTACGCCGCATTCCTTCAATACAAACCAGATCCCCACAAAAATCCAAACCAAACGCCCGCGCACTGCATACCCCCAAAAACACTCTTCTACATGCGCGGATATAAAATCGGATATTACATTTTGCCATATTCCCAGTTGTTAAACACCTCCAACAGACAACTTACAACGGCTCAATGTGATCAATCTGTGCATATTTATAATCCGAAAAATCCCCCCAAATATCACTTTTCCATGCGGTAATAGATACCCTTTGACCAACGCGCAATTGCCTATCAGACGTCAAGGCTCTTCTACTAAATTCCAGCTCTTCCAATGAATCCGGTGTTTTGAGATACAAATGCATATACCAATGTTGCACACGACTCGTTTTGCTGAGATCAATAAATGATATATGTGTAATCACCCCTGTTACAGTAAACGTATATATTTCTGATTCATGTCTAACATTCTCTGCATCAATACGGTACAAAACCTTTTCCCTATCTTCCATCTCTTCCCTATCAACATTATGTTTTTGCACAATTCCGTTAAAAAGCTCCTGAGCCCCCAATAATATAACTACAATATAAAACCACATCCTCACCTCCGCACACGATAAGAACAACACATACTTTCCTCAATCAATATACAGCATACAGCGAAATCGCACAACTGGCGAGCTTTTATTCGCGCGCAGAACAATCGAGCTATTAAATGCCCACCATCACAATTCCTCACGAAGCTTTTGCACCTCGTCCAAAGACATCCCTGTGGAGCGCATGATGATTTCGTCCGACACATTCAGCGCCATCAGGTTGCGCACGATTTCCATACGTCCTTCCATACGTCCCTCCAAGCGTCCTTCCTTGCGTCCTTCCTTGCGTCCTTCCTTGCGTCCTTCCTCAAGTCCATCATTCTTCCCATCCAAATAAGAGGCCTCAAGCGTAGCGAGGTTATCGCGATATTGCCGCAGATTTTCCTCGTAAACTGCACGCTCATTCTGAGAAAGCGCTGCAACGCTGCTCACTTTCGACAGCTCTTCATAAAGTTCTTCCTGCGCCGCCCACGGGATA
>JAFUEE010000007.1 GCA_017464085.1 Pseudomonadota bacterium | reverse complement strand
TCATCGCTGCGCATCCCCACCGAGTGCAATGATCCACTTCATAGCCTCCACCGCCTTGTCGATGGCAATGCCTATTTTCTTTGGTTCTGGCATTTCCTGCGAGTTAGGCACGTTGTCATCCCTTCGCCAAAGATTGTACTGCGTCAAAATTTCTATAGCCTCTTGGATACTCATTGTGCCTCCTTATCATCAGATTCAGCCTTGAACGTGATGGTTATACGTTCGCCGTGATTCGGATCGGCTTCGATGAGTCCACCACGCTGACCATGATACAGCTTGTAAAACGTGACACAGCTTCCCCAGGCGTGCGGGTAGATTTCCTCGTCGTCATCGAAATACTTGTCTAATGTTTCCTTAAAGTCTCTGTATTTCACCGTTGTGCCTCCCGAGCGGCCAGTCCATTGAGGTCGTCGTTATCGTATGATTCACAATTCTGATTATCGGCGAGCATTTTGGCTGTCTCAATAATGACAAGCGCATGGCATCCCCCCAGTGCATTGGTAAGGCTTTCCTGTAGTTTACAGTAAGCGTTTGCCTCTGCCAGGCTTGCTCTATGGGACATCTCGCCACACACCTCTGCATAGATCATTGATATGGTATCGTTAATTTCTTTTAAACGATGAATTGTTAATGACATTTGCACACTCCCAGGCTCAGCTTTTCACTGATCTGTGCTTTAAATCTTGTCCATCGCTCATTGCCCGAAATCCCATAATATGAATTCATGTCATCCCCAACGAGCGGGCGCGGGCATGCCTTGTGCGTCACATCGTAGTGTCTCACAACATGTTCGATATCAACATTATAAATTCGCATGAGTTCGGCGATAAAACCAGCAGCGACATCGAGTGTCTTTTCGGGTATATACCAATCGTTGTCTTCGACGCTCTTTGTTTTACAGCACAGCTTTCGTTCCATCAGGTCGATACCGATGGAGTTGAGATTGCTCGCGCCGCAGTACGTCGTTTTGCCGGATGTCGAACAATGCCAGCCTGCCAGATTGCAAGGCACAATGGATTGCACGCCCTTTTCGTCAATGGCAAAGTGGGCCGATTTCTTTTCGTTCGTGCGATAATAATAATCATAGCACCATTTGGCGCTGCATCCCGGTGCAACGGGGTAATGGCAGACAATCCATTCTATCTTATTTCCGTGTCGGCTTCCGTAGTGTAGTGGCATTTCATAACCTCCCTGACCCTCCAGACGAGGCCGCGCGCCTCTCTGGTTGCGCCTATGCGCCTGTAATTGTGACCGCCCATGTTGTAGGCGATGATGATATCTTCAAATTTGTGAAATGACGTTTGAAGGTGCTTGATATAACGAGCGGCTGCGCGTGTTGCGCATTCGAGGTTATGCGGATCTCCGCATCCGTAATGTTTTGCGGTCGATGGCATGAGCTGCCAGAACCCCGCTGCACCTTTGGATGATTCCGCGTTTGGCGTGCATCTGGATTCAGCAACCATAAGGAAGAAATAGTCACGGCTCACACCTTCCTCGCCGAGTATGCGTTCAACCCCGGTACGATAGGGGGCGCATGTGTCAATACATGCGTTGTCCTGGGCGTTTGCCATACGAATCGTGGCAAAGATGAGCGCAAGTACATACATGAGGACGCCAAGCAGCATATTGCGAACGACACGGCATCCCATCTTACCTCCCTATACCGTCTGTTCCCGTCCAAAAGTCATAGACGGACTGTTCTTTGAGTTCGAGTTCAACGGCGAGTTCATTGCACTTTTCCTGTATTTGAGCGGGACCACGGTCATCATCCCATTCGAGACGTTTGACGATGGTTTTGCCGTCCATGCTTTGGGCGAGTTTGCGAATTTCCCTGTCCAGCTTTTGGAGATACCCGAGGTCGATGTCCGATTCGATCTTTCGTCCGGCATTTTCGCTCATGCGCTTGGATATTCTGGCCCTGTTTGTTTCTGGGGATGTTTCGAGAAATATGGCCATCACGGGCGGCTCAAGCTGAACTTTCATATCGGCATGATGGCAAAGATAGGTCTCATAGTCACGGGTATCAAAAAGTCCGATCTGCAGTTGAACATTGGCGAAGCATACATCGCCATAGTACGAGCGATCCATAACGACGAAGCCCCTGCCCATGTCTCTGATTTTGCACTGTGCATGCTTCTGGGCGCGATATCTGCGGGATAGCAGATGCATCTGCATCTTGAATGCGTATCCCTGCTTGGGAATCTTGCCTGCAAATTCGCTATAATAGTCTGCAAGATACGGATTTGTGTTTTCATTCGGCTCAGCATAGTATTCGCCTTTGAGTCTTTTTGCGAGCATTTTTGCAAAGGTAGATTTTCCCGCGCCAATGTTGCCTTCTACAATAATCAGTCCGCCGTTCATCGTTCCCTCATCGGTTTGTGCGCGCCCAGTCCCACAGCGCAAAGCACGCAAAATCATCCAACTGCCCAATCTTTGAGGTGACAACATCGTTTCCATGTCCAAAACGGTCCACGACATCCATCAATGCATGTTTTGATGCAGTGCCGATGGGTATGGATGACACCGGTCTTGCATGAATGGCGGCAATAATGACGCGCAGTTCATCGGCATCGAGCGTTCGCAGCGCCGAATGCAGTCCGATGTCGAGAAGCTCATAAAATTGGAACAAATCATCGGTCATCTGACGACTTCGGTTTGCAGACCGAAGACGGCTGCGTTCATCTATTTTGGATACCAGGTGCTCCGGCAGATAGTAGCTCACGTTTAGCTTTTCCATACATCACCTCCAAGATGACATGTTCATGTTATACCATAACGGTAAACCGATTTACAGATTAGTTTGTTGTAACGTGGCTATATATTGCGTGAAATTATTATTAAGTCATTGTTAAGAAATTATTAAATTTCTATTAGAAATCTAATAGATTTCTAATAATCTATGGACATCCTAAAGTGTGAACGTAAAACTATGTGCAACACAGACGCGGTGTGCGTCATTTGGTCAGGAGTAACCGCCATTTATCTCAAATTCGGAGATATTTTCACATGAACAAGGAAGAACTCATCAAACTCGGGCTCAGTCCGGAACAGGCTGCATCGGTATTGCAGCTTGCGAAACCCATAATGGACGCACAGTCACGGCTCGATTCTGTCAACCAGGAACTCACGCAGGCAAAAGCAACCATCGCGGAGCGCGACAAACAGATCGACGGCCTCAAAATAGCCAACAGCGACAGCAAGGCACTTCAAAAGCAGATCGCCGAGCTACAGGCGGCAAACGCCGAAGCCGAAAGCAAATACAAAGCCGACCTGCTCGCATCGCGCAAAAACTATGCGGTCAAACAGGCTCTGCTCGAAGCCGAACAGAAACCGCAGAACGTCAAAATCGTCATGGACCAAATCGACATGGACAAGGTCTTTATCGACGACAACGGCAATCTGACGGGATTTCAGGAACAGCAGTCACGGCTTCTCAAAGACGCGCCGTATCTGTTCAAGATTGAAAGCGCACAGCCGCAGGTCAAGAACGGTTTCAACGTCCACGGCGCAGGCGCACAGCCCCAATCTATACAAAACGAGCAAAAGCCAGCTATTGCAAATGCTGATTTCGGGCGGAAGCTGGCTGCCATCACACTTCAATCACAGGGACTTCCGGTTCCAAACCATACCAATCAGGGAGGCTAAGCTATGGCTGTTATTTACAACGAAATTGGAAATGCGGGAAACATCGCGTTCATGCACGGGCATTTCGAGGCGATTCCTGCCCAGCAGGCAAAGGCGACCGAAGCAGTCACCAACTTCATCGAACTTCGCAATCACCGATATTATCTCAAACATGGGGCAATCTGGCCAAGCAACGATGCAAATGCACAGGGCATCGTTGCACACGATTATGATATCACCGATGGAAGTGCAATTATCAGCCTGATCGTGTCCGGCAATGTACGCACCGAGATGTTGCCTGCAAAACCGACGGCTGCCGCACTTGTGGCTCTACGCAATATCGGTCTTGTTCCGGTCGAGGTCGTATCCGGTGGCGAGCCTGTCAAATTCATGATTTCGCTTCCGAGCGTATCTAATGGCTCAATCTCTGTTGCCGATGACTCTTCGTTGCTCGTTGCCGATGGCGGTTCGTTTGAGTTCAGTGTGACCGCAGACAGCGGTTATCACGTTAGTGCGGTGAGCGCCAACGGCGAAAGCCTGACCCCAGATGAAGGCATTTATACCATCGAAGATATCGACGCCGATCAGTTTGTCAGTATCACAATTGAAGCAGATTAATATAAGGAGAATGAAACATGGCAATGGACATTAGCGAAGTCTATTCCGCCGAGGCCCTGGTCGCATACTATACCGCACTCAAAAACGGCGGTGATATGCACTATCGTTTCATCGGCGAAAAGTTGTTCCCCATGCTCAAACGCAAAGGTCTGAGTCTCGAATGGATCAAAGGTTCGCACGGCGCCCCCGCAGAGCTGCGCCCAGCTGCATTTGACACCACGGCTTTTGTTCGTCCGCGCGTCCGGGTCGGCGAAATCCGTACAAAAATCCCGTTCTTCAAGGAAGCCGAGAAATTCACCGAAGAAGAACGCCAGGAACTCATGGACACGCTTCGTTTGCATGGCGATGATGAAAACTATATCAATAGCCTGATGCGTCGTTATTATCGAGAATATTCCGATCTGCTTGCCGGTTCGGATGTCGATGTCGAAAAAATGCGCATGTCGCTGCTCGCCTATGGCAAAATCGATGTCGTCTGGACGAAAGATGGTGAGAACATCAACCAGGAATACAATTATGACACAACCGGACAGTGGGCGACCAACAACACGCACACGCTCACAGGAACGAGCACGTGGACGGACGCAAACAAATCAACGAGTGATCCCGTTAAAGATATTTGTGATTGTATACAAATGCATAAGATGAATAACGGTGTCATCACGACACGCCTGTTGATGAACAGTGTCACTTTTAGCCGGATTGCCCAGTCCGAATCGACGCGAAAAGCTATCAAACCGCTCGGCGGGAACATTCTCGATCGCGAAGTTGAAGATTATATCAAGGATGCGACCAAGTCCGAACTCATTATCGACGATGCAATCTATAAAAATGCCAATAGTGAGAATGCCAAATACTTCCCGGATGGCAAGGTTTCGCTGCTTCCTGCCTATACGCTCGGATATACAAACTACGGCACCACGCCGACAGAATACGACATTATCAACGGCGAAAACGATCTGCACAGCTACGGCATGTATAACGAGGGCGTTTGCGTCTATACAAAAAAGACGACCGACCCAGTCAATATCAAAACCATCGTCGAAATGCTTGCATTGCCGTCGTTCGAGGAAATGGACAGCGTGTTTGTATTGAACGCATTCTAATTTTGGGCGCGGGCTATCGCTTACGCGATACGCCCTGCGGCTCGCCTATTGGCCGTTGGCCAATACGGCTCGCTATCATGGAGACACATCATGCCGACCGTAAAATGCAGATTTCCCGTGACGCACAACGGCAAACGGTACAAGCCCGGCGATGTATTCTATGCCGAAGACAAATACATCGACGAAGTATCGAAATGCTGTGAATGCGTTGAACAGCGGGAATGCCCAAAATTAGAACAGAATTTGGGTAAATCCAAAAACAAAAAGGCATCGAAATGACATCGACACGAGATATCATCAAAGCCAAGACATCCGATATCGAACTGACGGATATTGAAATCGACCTGGCACTGGAAGAAGTAGAAGTTGCATTCAAAAACTATTGCAACCGCTGCGACATACCTGTTCATGCTCGGTTTCTTGTCGCCAATCTGGCTGTGGATTTGCTCAAATCTCAGCACGCTGGCGATGGTGATGGATCCGATATCCCTGACGGGGAGCTTGGAAGTATCACCGTGGATGATGTCTCTTTGTCGTTTGACGCTTCAAAGCGCAGCCACGTCGTGAATCTCGACGATATCCTTTTGAACTACCGTGAACAGCTCAACCAGTTTCGGAAGATGAGGTGGTAAATGGTGAATCTGGCAAAATACAGAGGCGTAGTGGCCAAAATGTACAAAGACAGGTTTGACGTATACCGCCATGGCACAGAAACGGATGCAAATGGTGCAACGCATCAGGTGTGCTATCAGATGCCCGCATTGTCGGATCAGCCGTGTCAGATTTCTCCGGAGCAGACGGATGATGCCATGCCGAGAGCACAGGCGATTCAGGATGCCGATCAATATATTTCCATTCACTGCAGACCAGAACTCGATCTCATTAGCGGAGATTATATCGTCGCACGAAAAATGAGAAATGGCGCAGCCGTTCGGACATATAAAGGCACCATTGGTGAACCCAAGGTATTACCGACGCACATCAAGGCAACGTTTAAGATTGACTCATCCGAGGTGTAGAAATGGCAAATTCAAATGCTTTCAAGGAACTCACGAAGAAAACGGCATTGTATAGGAAAAAGTACAAAGCCTTTTTCAATGATTTCTGCGAAAAGAACTATCAATTGCTGATCGGTGCGATTGCGGAACGGACGCCTGTGGATTTCGGTGTTTTGCGCGAAGGCTGGTCGAAGCATTCAGCAATGGAAAACCAAGGCGAAAAGATAGTATTCCATATCTACAATCCGGCGGACTACGCAGCGCATGTCGAGTACGGCTATCACCAGAAGCCGGGCATGATATTGCAAATGGAGATGCGCATGGGGCGGCTTCGCTTTGTGAAATGTCTTGGGCATACGTTCAAAGTGGGGAGCGGCGAGCCTACTGGCAATGCAGAACCCGATGAGAATGGCCTTTATACGATTGTCACACGCAAACGATATATCCCAGGGCATCACATGCTCAAGGATTCGGTCAATGAGTTCAAGCAGGAACTGCCCAAACGTTATGAGAAAGCATTCTCTGCGTTCAATCGGAGGAACGGATGAGCGGGGCGATTGTGACACATGATGCCGTTTCGGGGGCTGTTGTGCGTGCCCTTGTGCCGATTGCCGCAGGACAGCCGATCTATGACGAACGGATGCTTCAGGATTTCAATGAGCCGTGCTTCTTTGTGATCGAACCTAGCGTGACCGAGGAAAAACAGCTCGACAGATACTGGATGTACGAACACAAGATTGAGGTTTCGTACTTTCCGAAACCCCAAGCCATGACCGATCGGCGACTTTTGAGCGAATGGAGACAGCTGCTGTTTTCTACTCTTCGAAAGATAGATGTCGATGCCTATATGGATTCCGAAGGGAAGATTGTGAGATTGCCTGTCCGTGCGCACGCAGCGGAATGTCGCTGGATTGAGGATCATCTTGTTTATTACGCAAACTACCGCCTGAGATGCCGTGAAGTCGTGGACGAAGGCGTTATCATGCAGAAACTTATCGAAAACCAAAACATCAAATAGGAGGCCACAATGGCTGGAGGGACTTTTATTGCTCAAAACAAGGTCAGACCGGGTGCCTATATCAACTTTAAGGCGGTATCTGCGCCTGCCATTAGTGTCGGTGCACGTGGCGTTGCCGCGATGCCGCTTGCGACTGGGTGGGGAGCGAATTACATCGAGCTGTACTCTACAGAGCTTCAGAACGGCAAATCCATCGCAAAGGTGGGCTGCTCGTTTGTTGATGAAGAGGCGTTGCTATATAGGCTCATACTTGCAAATACATACAAGCTGTTGATTGCGAGAACCGATGTCGAAGGCGGGCGCAAAGCGGCAGCAACAATTGGCGATCTCAAAGCAGAGGCTAGGTATGTTGGAGCTGTAGGCAACCGCCTGAGCATTATCGTGGCGCGAGTTGGTGAAACCGCTTTCTACGATGTCACAACTGCACTTGATGGCATTGGCAAAGATACCCAGCGCGTGGATGCCATTTCAAAACTCGTGTCCAATGACTGGGTCGTTTTCAGTGATGTTGCCGAAGAACCGCCTGGGAGCTTTACTGTATCAGCGGGAATGCCGTTGACAAATGGAGCGAATGGCACGGAAACAAGCGCATCCATTGGCGAAGCCATTGCCCTGCTCGCGACAAAACAATTCAACGTCCTTGGATGCATGAGTGAGGAAGCGGCTGTCAAAAGTCTGGTTGTTTCGACAATCAAACAGCTGCGGGAGAACGAGGGACGCAAGTGCAAGGCTGTTTTGTACAATGCCGCCGGACTTGCGGGTACTGATTATGAGGGCATCATTTCGAGCAAGCAGGGATACAGGACGCAGGATGGTGACATCACGGCGAAGCAGTTCATCGCACAGCTTACCGGCATGGCGGCAGGAGCTAACTTGGGCGTTTCACTGACCCATAAGACGATTCAAGGCGCGGTCGAGGTTTTGGGCGATCCGCTCACCCATGATGATATTGTCGAGGCACTTAAGAGTGGCTGGCTTGTGCTTTCGCAGATGAATGACGGCACCATTGTGGTCGAACAGGATATCAACTCGTTGTGCAACGACCTGACCGACAAGGATGATTCATTCCGCAAGAACCTGATTATCAATACATTGGATGAAATAGGGAATACCATTCTGAATACATGGGACAAGACCTACTGCGGCAAGGTTCACAACAATGCGACACAGCGAGAAAACTACAAAGCGGCTCTTGTCAAATACTTCAAGCAGCTTGAGGCTATGGAACTGATTCAGGAATTCGACAAGGATGCGGATATCATCATTGAACAGGGCGAAAATTTGGATTCAGTTGTCGTGAATTGGTGGGTGAAACCTGTCGATGTCATGGAAAAACTGTATATGACAACGTATGTGAGAAGATAACAGGAGGTAATTATGGCTGATGCACGCGCAACGGATACTATCTCTGCAAAAGAGGGTGTCGCCTATGTCACAATTGACGGCAATATGCATGAGGCTTTCTATGCCAAAAATATAGAAGCCAAGGTCGAAAAGCAGAAAGTCGAACTTCACCTGATTGGCCAACGGATGACAAAGCATAAAACCGTTGGCATTACAGGAAGCGGAACATTTACGATTTACTATATTTGCCCATTCTATCGGCAGATGGTGGAAAAGTATAAAGACACTGGCGAGGAAACGTATTTTGAGATGACACTCAAGAATGAGGATCCTGAAAGTACTGTGGGGGCAAATGTCCAGACGCTGCATGATGTGAGCATCGACAGCGTGACACTTGCGAAATTCGATGTGGACGGTGAGGTGCTTGACGAGGAAGTGCCGTTCACATTCGATGATTACACGGGGATGGCGCAGTTTGCAGAGGAACCACAGCATTAAGGCATAGTCGCACGGCGTATTGAGCGAAAGCGAAAAGCCGTGCGCAGGCCGCGTATGAAATAGCGGCTGTACAAAAACATATCACTAACAGGGAGCATGAAATGGAACCATTGGAAAACCTTTTGATAGAAGCAATTGCAGAGCCGGAAACATTTGAATTTGTGCCGTCAGAGCGGCTTGGAAAGGCATTGAAGGGACGTGCCTTTAAGGTGCGAGCCATGACAAATGCCGAATATCGCTCATTTATGAAACTGGCATATATTTCAAGAAATGGCAAACGTGAGTTCGATAATATCCGATTTGTGGAATCAATTGTATTGAACTGCACAATTGAACCGAATTTCAGAAAAGCCGATGCCATTGAAAAATCAGGATGCGGCACGCCTGAAGAGTTCATGCATAAAGTATTATTGCCGGGAGAAATTGACAGACTGGGCAATGAAATTGCTCGGCGGTCTGGTTTTGGCGCACAAGATATTGAAGAGGCTTATGAAGATACAAAAAAGCCCTGAGTGCGCGTCAGGCTGATGTCTGGCGTGCCTATTACTGCCTTCATAAACTTCGGAAGTGGCCGCACGAATATATTGATCTGCAACCGAGGGAACGCGGCATTGTCGATGCATTGATTGATGAGTATCTGGAGCGTGAGAAATGAGTGAGGATTCTACAATTCGGCAGGAAATCGTACTTGAGGATAAGGTCACGCCTGCTCTTGACAGTATACTCAAATCCATTCAGGGAACAACTACGGCAATGGGTGAGCTGCTGGCATCCGTCTCACGTTTTCAGAATGCCGCATCTCAGGGCGGTTTCAATATCAATTTTGAGCAGACTGCCGATGCGGTCAGGAATATATCCGATGCTTATGAAAATGCGGTCAGACACGCACAGGGGCTTTCGGATGTGGCAAGCAATATACAAGTTGCTGCACCCATTCCTGATTCGGTCAGTAATCCGGCTGTTTCTGCAATCCAGCCGGATGCATTGCCTGTGGCTACGTCCAGCCCCACTGCTTCAGCGAATATCCCGACAGGTCTTGAACAGTTGAATGCAGAATATAGTAATTTGAAAGGCCAGCTTTCTTCTATATTTCAAGAGATCGCCGCAAATGCGCAGTCACGCTTTGCATCTATGACTGCACCAGCAAGACAGGTATTTCAAGATATTGCATTGACTGCGCAGATACAGATGTCAAATGTTCGAGCTGAAGTTGAACGGTTTGGTGCACCCGCAAGGCAGGCATTTCAGAATCTTGCCTTGAATGCAAAAATACGTTTTGCATCCATGACCGCACCTGCGAGACAGGCGTTTTCAAACATTGCTTTGTCTGCGCAGATCCGATTTTCCTCTATACAAAGCAAGCTTTCTGCTGTTGCAAATAGTTTTAGAACGAGATTTGGGCCAGCGTTTCATACAATCGGGCGCATTGGAAGCACGACGGCACAGCTCATCGGTAACCGCTTCAAAGCTGCATTTGAGATGGCGAGAGGCGGATTAAGTCGCTTCCAGAATATGATGCGTTCAACGGGGGCGTCCGTTCCAAGAGAAAACGGAAAAGGAAGTTCAGGCGGAATGGCAGGTGGATTGGGCGGGATGCTCGGCGGCGGACTCGGGAAACTGGCATTGATTGGTGGCGTTGCCACTGCGGCGGTTGCAGGGTTCAAACAGCTCGCTGACACGGCAAGCCAACGAACTGCGCAGATTAATAGTTTAAATGCTATGAGCGAGGAAAAGCGCAATGGTCTTAAAGGGGATGAGATACAGGATTATGGCGTGAAATATGCAAACCGTATTGGCATGTCTGCGGACGATTTCACAGCTCAATCTATTAAACTTCTACAGACCACGGATGCCTTTGGCAGTGTTGGTGAAGCCATGAATTTCAATGAGTTGCTACAGAAACAATTGAAAGTATCTGGTGTTGATGCAGAAGGGGCAAACAGGGTAACAGAGATGTATTCTCGCGGACTCATGAAAGGGTTTGACACAAGGGAAATCCGAACGATCATGGAAGAGGCACCAGCTCTGGCAGATGCGCTTGCAAAAGCGGCAAATGTAGAAAATCCCGCAGAACTGCTTAGCAAAGCAGGAAAAGGCAAGATCACGGCACAAGTTGCCAAAGACGCCATCTTTGGCAATGCTGATGATATTGAAACGCAGTTTGCATCTACACCGAAAACGATGAATGAGTTGTTTGAAAAGCTGAAGAATAGTGCAGCTCAGGCACTTGATCCTATTTCTCAGAAGATTACGGATATCGCGAACAAGCCAGAGACGCAGGCTTTTGTAGACAGGCTCATTGAAGGCATGACGTGGTTTTCGGAGATTGCAGGGGAGGCATTTGAAATTGTCACAAATGCCATCGGCACGGTTGCGCCGTATGTCGAGGAGGCGGTGGTTCCTATTAAGGAAATAATATCATCCGTTTGGGATATGATAAAAGGCCTTATTGATGATATTACGGAAATGTTCACAAAGGATGAGGAGTTCGGAAAATCAGCACAAGGAGTATGGACTGATTTCAAGATCGTACTGGAGCGGATCAAGCCAATTGTTGAGGGGATTATCCAAACAATCGCAGGCGGAATTAAGATACTGATTGGAAGCGTAAAGAATATTATTACGTTGGCTGAAAATGCCAGGACATGGCTTCACAATAAAGTGTCTGGGGAAGATGAACAGCTTGAATATAAGAGCTTTGACACTGATGTATTTGTTGATGCGGCTGAACAGATGGCAGAGAGCTATACGAGCGCATGGAAAGAAAGCGCAGCTCTTACGAAGGATATTTGGACAAAGAATCTCAAACCGATACCCAAAAGCATTGAAAGCGAGCCAGAGAACAATCCCGCAAACAGCGGCAACGATGACCGTATTCAGGCTGGCATCACGCCGACAAAGCCGCTTCATGTCAAGCAGGTTGGCAAAACAAAAATTGACAAGGAATCGCTGCAGCTTCTCAAGGAGCTTGCCCAGGCTGAAATTATCAATCGTGTGAACAACATACAGCCAGCGATCACGGCGAACTTTGGGGATGTACACGAGACTGCCGATGTGGATGCCATGCTTGACAGGCTTGAGAAAGATGTCGTTTCTGCACGCGGACAGAATCTCATGCTACAGACAGGAATGCAGTATGCGTTGTGAGGTGAATGATGAGCGAATATGATATTTACCTGACATTCAATACACCAGAGAGGCAGGGTGATAATTATGAAGGCGTTTCTCTTCGTCTGCCCGTATTGCCTGAGCAGTTGCAGTTTGTGCGTAGCGGCGACAATTTTTCTTCGTCCACTGTCAAGCATGGCGAAGTGAATGTACTGAGAAAACCGAAACTGATTACATTCCAAATTGACAGCTTCTTTCCGAGAAAAGGGGAACGTGGATATGTGCGTGGGCGCGAAGCGTTCTATTCGCCAGATTATTACATGACCATGCTGACATGGCTTCAGGATAACAAAGTTCCTGCGAAGGCGGTGTTCTCAGGCTTTGATATTGAGGCAATGTATGTTTCTGTTGAGAATTTCACCTTTTCGTATGGTTACGCAGACGATGATATCAGTTATTCCCTGTCTCTGAAAGAGTATCGGCCTTATGGGGCAAACTCCAGACGGCTTGTTGCCTTGAAGCCATTGTTCAGCGGCGACAATGTTACAGCATATAACGCCGTGCGGGAGGCTCGTCCGAAGACATCATTCAGCATCGGGGATCGCGTGATTGTGAATGGTCTGTATTATCGGGATGCTTATGGCGGCGTGGCATTTCTGCCGACGCCAATAGATTTCATGTGTCAGAATTACAAGACGGCTGTTTCGAAGGGGATAGCGAGTGTCCGCAATGCGCCTGCACAGCTGCTTGAGCAGGAAGCGGTAATCATCGGCATCAAGCGCAACGGACGGCAACTCATTAAAAGTTCATTGCCAGGCGGCGTGCAAAACAAAACTGAACTGGATGTGCTGTATCCCTATCAAATTGCGGTCGATCAAAAGGCACTCGGCTGGGTTGCCAAATCATCCTTGAGGCATGCACTATGAACGATGATCTCAGTATTCTCTATCAGGCACCAGGTGGCGGTGACATGTATGATTTCACGGGGCTGACAACTTCGTTTAATATTTCTGCATCGCTCAAGGCGGAAGCCACCAAAGCACAGTTTACTTTTGTGCGAGATGATGATCTTCAAATTGAGATGGGCGGCGTAATCCATGTCACTGCGGGTGAGCTGACAGTATTTTACGGTTTTGTATTCACGGTGAGAATGTCCCAGGATGTCGCCGTTCAGGTGGATGCATACGATGCCCTTCGATATCTCAAAAATGAGGTGTTTTACCCGTGGCCGAAACAGACACTATCGGATCGGTTCAAAGAGATCTGTGACAATGTCTCTTTGGATATTGGGCAGGTGGATGATGCCTCATATCAGCTTAAGCCGGTAATCAGCGAGGGGAAGACACTTTTTGCGGTATTGCAGGAAGCCATAGATGATACATTGCAGAATGAGGCAAAGCTATTTTATGTGCGGGCATACCAGCGGGCATTGGAGCTTATCAATGTCGAGAATGATGTAGTGGATCTTTGTATTGATTCAGATTCATACATCAATGGCTATTCGTATGAACAGACCATCGACAAAAGCACATATAATCAGGTGCATTTCTGGCACGAGGGCGATGATAAAAACCTGCGGTTGATTGCAGAAGCTCACGATGATGAGAAAACAAAGGCATGGGGAAGGCTTCGGCTTTCACGGAAGATTGACAGCAATGAAACGGAAAAGCAACTGCAAGACCGTGCGGAAAAGACGCTCGTGGTTCATGGGCAGCCGACCGAGGCTCTCTCCCTGACATGTTTTGGGGACTGGCGAGTACATGCAGGTTGTATTGTCACGGTTTCATTGCCTGAGCTTGGTGAAACTTATGAAAACCGAAATTTCATCGTGTCGAACTGCACGCATGATTATCAGTTCGACAATCATACAATGAGCTTGCAGCTGTTATTTACAGGAGGCGGATTATGAGTGCAGGGCGAGAGATCATGAATACGGTCATGCAGGCCGCAACACAGCAGGCAAGGAACTATGCGCCAGATGTCTGTTTTGGCGATGTGACAAGCGTTGACCCGCTCAAAGTCAAACTTGAGAATGGTCTTGAGCTGACCGAGGATTTCCTTGTTGTGTCATGTCTTTGCAAGGAAACGGTGATTAAGATTCCGCAGGATGATCAATATGAACATGTACACGATATGGATGAATTCTCATTCGTCAAAATGGGGATTGGAAATATGGGGGCTCCTATTCAATGGGTGCCTGCGGGTGGCAATGCGCCACCTGCAACTTGGATAAATCCAGATACGGACAAGGAAGAGACAAATCCTGAATTTACTGCCTGGGTTTCAAGCCAGGCACCGACACCGACACTTGATGTCTCACATAAACATCCTATCCATAAAGCACTCGAAAGTATCATGCTCTGGCGCGGACTCCAAAAGGATGACAAAGTCATTCTCATCAAATTCCCGCCTCATAAATTCCTTGTGCTACAGCGAGTGGAGGGCATTACCAATGATCCCGAACAGTAATAATACAAACGGCACAGCCATCCGGCGCGGTCAGTATCCATCAAAGACCTGGGTGATCGACAGACTTCGGGGACGGATTGTCAAACAATGCGATAACTTTGATGCCATCCTGCAATCCATCCAAAAAATACTATCCACCGACCGATATTCCGAACTGATTTACTCTACATTCTACGGCATCGAGATTGCGGACATGATTGGAAAACCTGCTTCTTATGTCAAAGCTGCATTGCCGCAAGCCGTCAAAGAGGCTCTGAAGCAGGATGACAGGATAAAGAATGTAACCGTCGAGAATATAGAAGTCTCGGGGGATGCGGTTTCATTTATAGTTACTGTTGATACAATTCTCGGTTCGGTTTCATCCAATGAAACCATTTCACTGTGAGGGCTGATATGGCAGACACGATTTATGACAGTCTCAGGAACTATACATCCGAGTCATTGCATACAGAGGCATTAAATAAAGTTGCAGATGATGTAGACAAGCGCGAGGGATCGGTTGTCTTTGACATGACCGCACCTGCCGCTGTTATCATCGCCAAATGTTTTGATGCGCTCTATCAGGTTGCAATGCAGAGTCGCATTCAGACCGCCACAGGGGAATATCTCGATTTATGTGCAGCTCAGAATAAAATTTACCGAAACAATGCAACGCATGCCAAATGGCGCATTCACGTTGAGCCTCAGGATGTTGAGCTGACAGTGCGGTCAAATTCCTCTCCCGGAACTCAATTCATATCTTCAAACGGTCTGAACTACATCTATGAAGTCATAGCTGCCGTGCGAGACGGAGACTATGTTGTTGAGTGCTTAACCGCAGGTGCGGATGGGGGAAGGGATTTTGGTGAGCTTGAAGAGACGCCTATTGTTGATGCCTTAGACAGCGTGGAATTTGTCAAATGTCTGGATGGCGGTCAGGATACAGAGACGGATGCGGCATTCAGAATGCGTTGGTGGTCGATTGCAAATTCAAAGGGATACGGTGGGAATTTTTATGACTATCAGACATGGATTTTGACTGATTTTGGACAGGCGTCAGGCGGTTATCAGTTTGACGGTTTCTTTATCTTTCCTGCATGGGAAGGCGGTGGCACTGTCAAAATCGTTCCTACGATTAAAACCACTGAAGGGGCATACCTACCGGCAGATAGTGCCGCAGTCAATGCACTTAAGGAATGGCTGGATCCTGCCGTTATTTCTGGGCGAGGAGGGGGCATGGCTCCTGTGGGGCATTGTGTGACAGTTCATGGGGCTGACACCAGCCCTATAAACGTCAATGTGTCGGTGACTATGGTTGCCGGCGTCTCTCTTGCGTCTGCTTTGATTGCAAAGATACAGAACGCCATAAAATCCTATTTTGAGAAACAACGGGCAGAGTGCGTGACAGTCCTTGGGGATTCATACCCTTATGCCTATGAGCTGCTTCTTTCTATTTCCGCACTTGAGGCTGCAGTCCATGACCAGTCCACAGATATCAGGAGCGCATTTGTAACGTTGGAAGCGGGCGAGGTGTATCACACAGACTACCATATTACTTACAATGCCTTTGAGCCGATTTTCCTGCCTGTCACGGGGGATATCACAGTGACGGAGGTGTGATATGGATGATGATATTAAACGGCTTGTGCAGGAGACCTGTATATCACTGATTCCCAAATACTATGATGATGTGCTTGAGGCACTGAGAATTCAGCAGATACACGATGGCATTATTGAGCCCTTTGCGGCGGCGATTATGCGTCTCAACCGTAATGGGCATATCCAGACAATGGATGCAGATGCGCTGTCTGAGCTGGAAGCAGGGCTTGGCATTGCGGCGTCTGGAACACTGGAACAACGGCGGCAGGCCGTCATTGATGCCATGTGCGACATGCTCATAGTCAATGACAACTATGCTGTTGATCTGGCACGCAGTGCATCTGGGCAGCAAGACATGCAGGTTGATACCGATCCCCATGTGCTGACACTGGGTGTCCATCGTCCGACAAACACCGATGACGGCGAAGAGATTTCCCAGATTTCGACTGCGATTAAAGCACTGAAGCCGATGGTGCCTCAAAATCTTGTGCTGTATGCCCAAGTAAATACTCAGATTGATGGAGATATGGTTGTTAGCAGGGCACATCGATCTGCCGTTTCATCCAGTCTTGGAAAGATTACGTATCAACCGCCACCGTCACCCGGGCCCGTGCCGACTGAGATTTACATTGGCACATCCACAGTCTGCCCTGCAGGAACGGTAACGCTGTATTCACCATACTTTTGGATGTACGCTTTTCAGAATGCAAACTCAACCAACTGGTATCTTCCAAACTATTATCAGGCCGCCATGCCGCCATTGACTGATGGCTCGCAACAGGCTGTGGGTGGCACGAGATATGCCGAAGTTGTACTTACAAATGGCACAGGCGATACATTCTCACCATCGACTTTTCAACTGGCACAGTGGAATGGCAAACCTGAATTCTATATGGACAGCAGCTATTCATCGACTGATTCAAATGAAAACGGCACAATCGTCAAATTTGGCAGCGACCTTGCTGTACAGCGGTTTGATTTGCCCGCAGATATGTATTCGATAAGCGGCACAACAATCACGTGGAATATGTCTCATCCGCTTATGGTACTTTTACAGGGAAAACTCTGCACAACCTGATTTATCCGAGGAGGGAAACAATGATATTTCAAGATTCATTCATTACTGAAGCTGGAACAGCACTGCTGGCACGGGTGACTGCCGGGGAAGGCAATCTCGTTTGGACTACAGCCGCCACATCCAGTCTCGATACCGAAAGCTATTCTGAAGAAGATATGGAGGGCATTACCGCTGAAACGTTTGGGGCTTTTACAAGTTCAGGATGGGCGACAAGTACACTTCGAGATGGCTCGAACAATACCGTGGATGTTCAATGTGAATTATCGAATGATTCCGAAAATGGGTACGCAAGAACTTTTGGCGTGTGGGCAAAGGTTGAGGGGGATGCAGAGGACGTTTTAATACTCGTCGCACGGTGTGGAGCGGGCGTTACTCCTATCAATATCAATCCTGTTGCCCAGGGAATGGTCAGGCTGTTCGTGGATTTTACACTTGAGATTGATGACCATCAGGCACAAGCAATTGCCGTTACTGAATCATACTATGCCTCAGCTCAGGCACTTGCGGCGACCAATCGAGTAGTTGAAGATGTTTCAACACATTACTTTCGCATGTACAGAAATGTCTGGGAGGCACTTGCACTATCCAGCGAAGGAGAAAAGTTCGGATTTTTTCAAGACACAGATAGCCCGATTGAGTTCACATCTATTGATGAAGATACATTTGGGATGATAACAATACAAGCCTGTTATGACGGCTTGCTATTCTGCTGGTATACGACAACGAATGATGGCTCTGAGCCTGCGCATGCAGTTATCCTTTCTATAGAACGTTTGAGGCATGGGAACACGACATCGCTATTCAACGACACATCTATCATTGGTATGAATTACATGGCTGGCGGTGCGCCTGAACCCATATATGTCGATGACAGTCTCATCCTGTACGGAGATCCAAACGTCTTTTCGACAATCCATGCTGTCGTCAGAGATGGAAACGCCTTCACCTATGCCGGAACTGTGTCAATCTCATACGGGAGTATTCCAGAGGTCGAGGCCTTGCGTTCAGATATGGGGGAGATGGAAGGAATGGGAGGGATGAGTGAGCCTGTCTTGGACAGTATTTATATGACCAAAGCTGGCACAGTGGTGAAATTCACAGACAGCATGAGTACGAGCCATGCTTATGTCATTGGCATCCATTGCACCAAAAGCGATTCAATCGTAACCATCAACACTTATGATAAGGGCGTCACATCCTCGGCGGACTGGATAACAAAGATCGGCGAATGCAGCGGTAAATATTTTGGAGTGGATTCATCGGGGGCATTGTATCTTGAGACATCTGGCAGCTTTGAGCAGGTCACCGATACTAGCGGATCGTCAATCTACAGCATCTCCATGCCGCCTCATAACAATGCGTTCCTGTTTGCCTCCTACGACAGCATATATGGCATGACTGAGTTTTCGGCATCGCCCAAATGCCGAAAGCTGTACGAAACAACTCAAGGGCTGTTTCCTAATGACTTCGGTACATCGCAAGGTATCATCTGCCCGACTGGCGGCATTGGCGTCACCCCGTATGGGCTGTTTCCAATGGAACAAATCAACTATTCAGCTTTTTCGGCGGGGGGGATAGGTCTGACATACACAACGGAGCGATACCAAACACTTGGCGAATATAAAATCAAGGTCACGCTTGCTGCATTTCCAGGGGATTACTCCTTGTGTATTCGGCGAAACCGACAAGTCTTCCCATTGCTGAAATAAGTGACACCTTCCCTCAAAATTTATGACTTTTGAGGGTTTGAAATCTTCTTGGAAGTGATAAAGTCACTTCTTTCCCGACCTGTTCCTGGCTGTACTGTTTCCCGCACACGCGGGGGTATGGATCAAGCCCACCGCCTGACATTTTCTTATGGCAAATGTGAAGGCCCGGCCGTTTGGTCGGGCCTTTTTATATGTATTACTTATCGCGATATTTGTGTGTTACTTTGAAGCGATATTATACACTCAACTTCGCATGCGCCGTTATAGGGGTGATAATCTGGGTTGCATGTAAACGTGCATGCCTTGTTATTACACGCATTATTTGCATTCGCGACATTGCACTGCACGCCATGCGTGCCGCAGTTTGTGATGGTGTCTGCTTCGCATGCGTTGTTATACTCGTGATAGCCTGGGTTGCAGGTAAAAATACATTGACCGTTTGAGCAAATATTCGTGGCGTTCTCGACATTGCAATATATCCCTTGCCCACCGCAGTTTGCGGTGCTGTCTGCTTCGCATACGTTGTTATTCGCGTGATAGCC
>JAFUEE010000098.1 GCA_017464085.1 Pseudomonadota bacterium | reverse complement strand
TATCACATGCGATAGGAGCGCAGCCTAGCCGTATTGAGCCAATAGGTGAAGTAGACTAGGCAACCAAAACAACATTCCACGAAAGAGATTTCCCATGCCCCTTGACCTAACCCAACACATCGGCGAGACTACCGCCTACGACAAGCACACCACACCAAGTCAGAAGTCAGGAGGCCAGCTATGACCATTGACGATCGCATTCGCAAAGCACCCCACCCCGCCGATTTTTCGTAAGCGCCTAATAATCCCACGTCTTTCGTAAGTCTTTAAAATATTGCACACTCCTCTGTCAACTATGTCAACATTGACACAGTTTTTCATAGTACCTGTGATTTCTGGAGGAATGTGCAATGAAAGTCAGCGAAGCGAAAAAACTGGCCAGACTGTCGAAGTGGCAGCAACTAGTGAATCAACAACAAGCAAGCGGTCTGTCGATACGGTGTTGGTGTGAGCAAAATGCACTGACAGAACAGCAGTTTTATTATAGGCTACGCCAAGTCCGCGAATCGGTGCTTGACACAATTGAGTCTCGTTCAGACGTTCAGCTGGTTCGTCTGCCAGAAATTAAGCATTTCACTGATACGGTGCCCCAACAAACACAAAGCTTAATAATCGTCCGGCATGGAACAACGTTGATAGAATTTTCATCCGACAGTGATATGCAACAGATAGCGTCGTTTGTGAGGGCTCTTGAGTCATGATCGATTTCAGCAAAGTTCACAATTACTATATTGCCTGTGGCTATACCGACATGCGCAAACAAATTGACGGTCTGGTAGCGATTGTGCAACTCCAGTTCGGACGTGAGCTGAATGAAGAATCGTTATTTTTGTTCTGTGGCCATCGTGCAGACCGTCTAAAAGCGCTGTACTGGGATGGTACAGGGTATATCCTCCTTTACAAACGGCTTCTTGAAAAACGATTTCAGTGGCCACGAAATGTGCAGGAATTGTAAGCGCCTAATAATCCCACGTCTTTCGTAAGTCTTTAAAATATTGCACACTCCTCTGTCAACTATGTCAACATTGACATAGTTTTTCATAGTACCTATGATTTCTGGAGGAATGTGCAATGAGAGTCAGCGAAGCGAAAAAACTGGCCAGACTGTCGAAGTGGCAGCAACTAGTGAATCAACAACAAGCAAGCGGTCTGTCGATACGGTGTTGACTGACAGAGCAGCAGTTTTATTATAGGCTACGCCAAGTACGCGAGGCGGTGCTTGACACAATCGAGTCTTGTTCAGACGTTCAGCTGGTTCGTCTACCAGGAATAGTGCTTCATCCCATTACGCCGAAAGTGAATTGTCGTATTACTGATGCGACAGTTTTACAGCTGAATGTCTCGAAAAATACGAGACGCTACCGCTCGCCATGCAGCATCGGGTGCAACGAGTTCGTATCTGCTACTGTCTGGCGCCTTTTCCGAGTTCCATCATAAACTGCTGCAAATGATCGATAATGCCCAAGAAGTCAGTTGCACTGTATCATCGACATTAACCGCATGATAGGCATACTCTCGCGTGGTGTCGATGATCTGCGTGGCAATTGCGGTGATGACCGGATCGTCGATGTGTCGTCGAAGCAGGCATGATGAAGCATAAGGCAATCCCCTAAATTGACGCTTATGTGGGATTTGTTAGGATAACCGTGTTTACATGGCTCGCTTAACGCCCGCTATTCCGCTGGAATACGCGGGCGTTTTTGTATTTTTACAACGATGGATTACTTCAATTTAATTTTTGAAATCACCCCTACTACTGTTACAGCCAAACCGCCAAATACCAAAATCCCTTTGCCAACGTTTTTCAATAATTTGCCTTTTTCCCTACGACAATGTTGGCAAACCTTACCTTCATTAATGCTCGCCAATTCTCTGCCGCACTTTTTACAATAACGTTTATCAGACATTTTACTTCTCCTTGCTCATGTCAGAAAGAGGAATAGCCTTTCCATTTTTTGGAAAATATCCAGTTGTCCTAATACTTTCTATCTGTAATGATATCCACACAAATTGATCTACAATATCGGTTCGATTTTCTTTAAGATTTTCGTTAATAAAAATTAATGTATCTCTATTGTTTAGTTCATTCTGTATTATAAATTGATTAAATCGATCAAGGCATTCATTACATATATCGTATTGACCTAACATTGAATAGGCCATGCATTCCAATTGGACGGTTCGAGTGATAAACAACAATGCTTCAAAAGCATCTTTGGCCTGTTGCTCGCAATCTTTCGAAAAAATAGATTTTTTATAGTTACTTCTTATAAAACCAATATAATTCTTAAAATTTCTCATCAAAGAGTGTTTTGCTTCTAAGCAAGAACTCATTGAGCTGGTTATAGTCAAATCCCTTAATCTTTTGCTTCTGATATTATTGGCATGCGACAGCAATTCAAAAGCTGAGTCTACTTTTGCAAGCCTATCATTATTGATTTCAATGTGCAGTTCCTGAAGCTGTTCCGAAACTGCTTTGATTTCATGCAATATCTCAGCCATTTGTGCCTGCGTTTGTATATTATTGATTGCACCAAGCACATCTGGTTGCACATCCACCTCTGTAAGATCCACTTGTTTTACTATTTTGTTTTTTTCATTTACTATCTGTGCTAGCAAACGTCCATCTTTTGTTTTTTGCAATTTATATATCCCTTTATTAATTAGTTCTTTAATACCATCGTCTAAACCATCAATATTTGCCTCCAATCTCTTTGATTTAGTTAAAATCTTTTTTATTGCAATTGCAATAGCTGGCATTTTTTCAGTAATAAATCTCCAATTACTAAAACAATCATAAATATCCCTTTCATCTTCGCGTGATAAAGCACATAGTTGTTCATCACAATAATTAAACACAAACTGAAAATGAGGCTGTTCCGTATATTCATCCTGTTCACTAATTGGTCGCGATGGATTATCGCTTTGATAGCCGCAATATGGACAGAATTTAGCTTTATTAGAAATATCCGTACCGCATTCTGGACAAGGTATCAGGCTCACAATTACTCCTTTTATCATATAGCTCCTTTGATAGCCAAAGGATACCTAATTTATTATAGCAATTTTCATTCAGTCAAGCAAGAAGAATTATTTATCTGATTAGCTTCTCTTATTGCCAATGAGTGTGTCCATTGGCAACAGCAAGTCGCAAATAGCACGTCCAACAGAACATTTCTGTGGCATTCAGATGATGCAAATCAAAGTCTTTGATTATGTTCATCTAAGGTACAGGCGAAAACAGCCCCTTTATTTTCGCTTCGAACGCAAACCATGTATAATGCGGACTGTTTGCGGAATCTGTTCTGCAAGCGCAGTTTTACCGTTTGGAGCGACTATGAGACACCTTCCGAAAACAATGCCAATTATGTCTGGATGCTGCACATGCTTTCACACTTGAAGCCGAAAACGGGTGTAGCGGGATTTTTATTGGCCAACGGAGCGCTGGGCGATACCGATGCACTGGAAATACGCAAGAAGCTCATAGAGAACGACAAGATGGAAGCCATTATTATTCTGCCAAGAGAATTGTTCATCACAACGGATATCAGTGTCACATTCTGGATTCTGAACCAAAACAAGAAAGGCGGAAAGTATCATGGACGTATGTTGCACAACCGTGAGCATGAAATCCTCTTTATGGATTTGCGCCAGTGGACGGAGAATCCCGTGAAGGGAGAGCAGAAAAAGAAGGTACAGCTCATTACGGGGCAGATTCAGCGCGTAGCTGATATCTATCATCAGTGGCAGAAGAAAGGCACAGAGGGGAAGAACTTTGCTGTGCCGGAACTCTATCGAAGTGTGGGGATTGAAGAAATCAGGCAGAACAATTGGACGCTGGTGCCCAGTAAGTACATCGAGTTCATCGACCACGATCTGGAGATAGACTATCCAAAAGCGATGGCGCGCATCCAGCAGGAGATGCGCGAACTGATGCTGCGCGAGAAAGACTCACAGAAGATGCTGGAAGAGGCGTTTCGGGGAATTGGCTATAGCATAGAATAATCAAAGTGAGAGAAGCATCATGGCACAGAAAGAAGAGAATAAATACATACAAGGACTCGACGAATACATCCGTCAGGGTGAACCGCAAGAACAAGAAAGGTGCAGAGCGTGGCAGACAGCTATCGGACTGCAGGAGGTTGATGGACTAAAGACATCGTCCTATCTGTTGGAAACTGCCCGTAGGCATATTGAAGGTGACATCACCATCAGCGAGGCCAAGCAACTTATTGACCGTTACTATAAATCACTGGCGGGACGCAAAGAGATAGAGGGTGAACGAACTGAAGAAGCCGATAAGGTATCTACACGCATCACCGAACTGCTGCAAGAACAGACGTTCAACTTTTCACCAGCACAGCTTACCTCCATCCATCGCCGTCTGTTTGAGGGTATCTATAAGTTTGCCGGACGCATACGTGACTACAACATAACCAAGCATGAATGGGTGTTACGAGGTGCAACTGTTTATTACGCCAGTGCCGATACTATCCGTGAGACTCTGGAGTATGACATGGGACAGGAGCGTAACTACAGCTATGAGGGCAAGAGTATCGATGAAGCCATCAGTCATCTGACTCGCTTCTGTGCTAACCTCTGGCAGATTCACGCTTTTGGCGAGGGAAACACCCGTAGCACTGCAGTCTTTATGATTAAGTATTTGAAAACATTGGGCTTCAAAGTGACCAATGACCAGTTTTCCACTAACTCGTGGTACTTCCGTAATGCACTAGTACGAGCAAACTATAGTAACCTGCAGGAGGGTATAACAGAGACTACGTTGTTCCTGGAGCGGTTCTTCCGCAATATGCTACTTGGCGAAATGACACCACTACGCAATAGAGAGATGCATTTGGACTGGAAGCCTGAAACTGAAGACCAAAGTGCAACGGACAGACCTCAAAGTGCAACGGACAGACCTCAAAGTGCAAATTTAGGTTTCCAAAGTGCAAATTCTGCATTATTGCTTCCTTCAAAGTGCAAAAATTGCACTTTGGAAGAGATTGCCGTGCTACGTGTCATCCAGCAAGAGCCTTCTGCCACCCAGAAACATATCGCCGCAGAAATTGGCAAATCAGAGCGGACAGTCAAGTCAATCACCGTCCGGCTAAGCGAACAGGGTATCTTGGTACGCAAGAACGGCAAGCGCAACGGATATTGGGAAATCGTCAATGAATAAAGACAGTTTGATTATATTGATGCTACCTGCTTGCAGCCAAGGGACTGGCACTATATGACGAAATCAACAAAACACTCCTGTCCCACAACTTTTCAGAACAGCGCAAGTTGAGTATTTGCAATGGGTTTCGTCATTTTGGATACGAGATAATCGTTGAGAATTTCGTTTGAGAACAAATTAATACGTATCCAATTCAAAATTTTACGCATTGAATGAACGGTTTTGGATGTGAATCGAATGAAGTCTAAAATGAAATATAAACAAAGCGCGACCCAGACCTGAGTTATAACCACATTTGCAGATGTACCAAGGAATGTCTTGATTTTTAGATTCTGCTTAACCCACTTAAAAAATAGCTCAATCCGCCATCGTTCTTTATAAATATCAGCAATGGTTTGGGCGGGTAGATGCATTGCATTTGTTATAAAGTGATACACATGCTGGTCTTCAGGAGGGATATAATGAATCAGCCGAAACGGCGTTTGATTGCCGTTTAACCTGATCGTTTCGTCAACTACAAATCGTGTTTTCCGGTAATTCCAGCTCATTGCAGGCTTTCGCTTGACCAATCTCAAGTGCCAGCTTGACTGCCTGAACCTTGAACTCATGATCATAGTGTTTTCTCTTACACATACACCCCCCTAAGGCTTTGCAAATTTAGCAAAATCCTTGCATAAAATATGTCAACTTTTTTATATAGGATTATTTTTGTAAAATTATTTTCACCTTACAAGTGAGAATTATGGAGAAAGCACCGCAGGGAATTACGCGTTGTCTAGAGAAGAACTCGCCCGGCGTATGCGCGCAGCCGCCCGGAACGGCGGCGAGCACATAGCCGGGCGCAAAGGCGCGTATCGGCAAGGCGCAAAGCGCCGCCGATAGCCCGAAAGCGAGCCGTATGAAGCGAAGCGAAATAGGCGAAGCATCAGCGAGAGGGATGATGCGCTTGCATAAGCTGAAGAAAACGCTCTCCAGAGTGGAAACACCAAATATCCTTTCATTTTAGCGCTTGCGCTCAAAATATGCGATACTATGCGAAGCGCAGGATGGCTGTCCTGTTCGCGTTTTTACAACTCCCGGAGTGACTATGAAGATACTGATGGTTGCCTCTGAAGCAGTCCCGTTCGCCAAAACCGGCGGGCTTGCAGATGTCGCAGGCGTATTGCCCAAATTCTTGAAACAGCTCGGACACGATGTTCGCGTCGTCATGCCGCTTTACGGAAGCATCGACCAGTGGAAATATCGCATGGAGGCGCTGCCAGGCGCCATGGGCGTATGGATGGGCATGATCGGGGAGCTTTGGTGCGAGGTCAGGCAGTGCATGCTGCCCGGATCAGACGTGCCTATTTATTTTATCGTCTTCGATCAGTACTATGCGCGCAAGGGGCTTTATAATGAGCCGAATGGCGCTGGCTTTCTGGACAATGACAACCGTTTTGTGTTCTTGTCGCGCGCCGCACTTGTGCTGTGCAAGAAGATCGGATTCTCGCCGGATGTCATCCACTGCAACGACTGGCATACGGCGGCGGTGCCGGTATTTCTGAATACGGTCTATGCGCAAGATGAGACGCTCGGGCAGGCGGCATCGCTTCTGACGATTCATAATATGGAATATCAGGGGCGTTATTATGCCGGTCTGATGAACGTGCTCGACATCGGCTGGGAGCATTTCAACCATCTGGAACTGGAATGGCAGAATCAGTGCAACCTGCTCAAGGGCGGGCTTTATCACGCGACGCTGTTCAATGCCGTGAGCCATGGTTATGCGGCGGAGATACAGACGCCGCAGTTCGGTCACGGGCTTGAAGGCGTTGTGCGAGACAGGCGTGACGCGTTGCGCGGGGTTCTGAACGGCATCGATTATGAGGAATGGAATCCTGCGCATGACAAGCACATCACCGCGCCGTATGATATCGACGATATGTATGGCAAGAGCGTGTGCAAGCATGCGCTTCAGGAAGAGCTTGGTCTTGAGCCGCGGTCGGATGTGCCCTTGTTCGGTCTGGTGGCGCGCCTTGTGGACCAGAAAGGCATCCGTCTGCTGGCACAGATATTTGAAGCGCTGATGCGGCTCGATATCCAGATCGCGCTTTTGGGTAGCGGCGAAGCCTGGGCGGAAGATTTTTTCCGGCTTATGTCTTACAGATATCCGGAGAAATTCGGCTGCCATATCGGCTACAGCAATCCGCTCGCGCACCGCATCGAAGCGGGATCGGACTTTTTCCTCATGCCGAGCGTGTTCGAGCCATGCGGTCTGAATCAGCTCTACAGCTTGAGATATGGGACGATTCCGATCGTTCACGCGGTAGGCGGCCTGAATGACACCATTTATAATTATGACGGCTATTTTCATTCCGGCACAGGGTTCAAATATTATGACCAAACGCCGGAAGCGCTCTACAACACGATCGCTTGGGCATTGGAGCTTTGGACGCATCAGCCGAGCGAGATCGAGGGATTGCGCAGACGCGCGATGGAGCAGCGGTTTTCGTGGCAGGGCTCTGCTGAACAGTACGTCGAGATTTACAAAGAAGCCATTTTTAGAAAAACAGGACGAAGTGTCATCGACTGATTGCGGCATTTTCTTCAATCTGATAAAGTGCAGGTAGTTTTCGCTGTTTTGCAGCATTTCTAAGGACGTTGATATGGCTTATCTAGATCTTGACCTCAGGGAAATCGAAGTGGAATACATCGCGCCGCACGTGCTTTCGGGCACAGAGCGCATCGTTCTGATGCTGACAGTCGTACGCGGCGCACGTGGCAAGCGAAAGCTTTTGGGAGAGGCCTTTGCGCGTACAGTCTATCAGCCTGTCATTCATTTTAAGGTATTTGATGAAGTGAGCGTGGAATCGCTGTTTACGCGTTTTCTTCAGCAGCTGATTCACCGAGGTTACCGCCCGATACAATATCGCGAAAGGGATCTCGACGATCATCTTTCGAGCTGGAAGCCTTGTGATCTCTCGCAACTTGATGATTCCGATCTCAAGCGCGGTGAAGAATCGAACGTCGATATCGGCGAAAATTTCGAAGATTTTTAAATCTTCCGTCTGCAAGGTCTAAGTTCCGTTATCACAATTTAAGGCGATCCAGTCATACCGCAGGCCGTATGATGTGATTCGTCGAGGGTTGGAGCGTTTCACGGCATTTCCAGGCAAGATGCGTGTCTCTTGTCCATGAATGCCGCGAAATAGCCGCGCGGCGGAGTCTTCCCCTGCCCTGCTCAATCAGCTGCTTTTCTTTGTTTTTACAACGGGAAAATATATTCGACCATGTCTCTTCCCATTCTGTATGAAGATGATCACTTTATCGTTGTCCATAAACCGCATGAACTCCTCACGCATGCCTCCCGGCCTGGTGAAATCGGGGCGGTCGAGCTTGCATCTGAAGCGTGCGGCATAAAGCTCGGCGTGCATCAGCGGCTTGACAAAGCGACAAGCGGAGTGATTGCGTTTTCGAAAACCGAACAGGGGGCGGAGCGTCTTGCAAAAGCCTTTGAACTTCGCAATGTTCGCAAGATTTATCGCGCGCTCGTATGCAGAAAACCTGCTGCAGAATCAGGTGAATGGCTTCACCGCCTGACCCATCGCGATGGCCGCACGTTCGAGGATCCGCAGGGAAAGCTGTGCCGTTCGCGCTATCGTGTCCTGAGAACATACGGCCCGTTTGCCCTGCTTGAACTGAACCTTCAGACAGGCATGACGCATCAGCTTCGCGTGCAATGCGCGCTTGCCGGCTGCCCTATTTTGGGTGACGATCTCTATGGGGGTGGGGAGTTTTCGCAAAGACTCTGGCTTCACGCGCACAAGCTCAGGCTTCTGTCGGAACCCAATCTGCCTACGTTTGAAGCGTCGTTGCCCGATCTGCTCGATCGCCCAACGCTTGAAATGATCCTTCGCGATATTCTGGAAAATATCTCGCGCAGGATAGACATACCTGCGTCGGATGAAGCTATCCGCATCGCAGTTCCGCAGCACAGTGGCATTCCTGAAGTCATCCTTGAAAAGCTTGCGGACATGCTTTTGATCAGGCATCTCGAGCCTGAAAATGATACTTGCTGGACAGAGGCATCCCTTAAAGTCCTTGCGAATACAGCGATGAAGGGATTTTCGTGCAGGGATTGGGCTTATCGCGTGCACGAAGCGCCAGGCAAAATACATCCGTGTCGACAATTTGCACAGAAATTCAAGAATGTTCCGGAGCCTTTTTTCGCATCAGAGCACGGCTTGAAGTATCAGTTTGATCTGAGCGGCAATGCGACTGGCCTATATCTGGATCAGCGAGAAAACCGAGCCTGGGTGATTCGTCACGCGCATGGGCAAGTGCTCAATCTGTTTGCCTATACATGCGCATTTTCGCTGTGCGCGGCTGTTTCAGAGAAGACAGAAGGCACGGTCAGCATCGATGCTGCCGCTGCTGCGCTTCGCAAGGGGCGCGAGAATTTTGAGCATAACGGCTTATCCCTGGACGGACACAGGTTTATTACTGAAGACGCGCTCAAGTATTTGTCCAGATGTGCTCAGAACAACACGACATTTGACACGATTATCTGTGATCCTCCGAGTTTTGGCAGGGCCGGAAAATCAGTATTCAGTCTCGATGATGCGCTCGAAGATCTGCTTCTCGCCTGCATTCGCGTCGCCGCACCGCAGGCCACCTTGCTCTTTTCGATCAACCACAGGAAGATCCGCCTGCAGCGCCTCAAAAAAGCGTTTCGACAGGCTTTGAGCGCATGCGGTCGAAGCGCCGAATGCGAAGAAATATTCATCAATGACGATGCGCTTGGCATCCTAGGTGTGGGCACAGATCTCAAGACGATACGTGCTACGCTTCAATAACCCATCTTTGTTCGGTAGACGTATGAAAAAGTATCTGCTTGCCTGTCTATTCCTTTTGACCATGGGGTGCGCCGGAACGCCGGCACAGCCCGAAAATGCATCTGAAACAGCCATGAACATCACAGAGAATGCCTATCAATCTATTCCAGATGTCGATAAGGCGATGGAACGCTCGGATCTTGCAATTCACAGATTCAGGACGCAGAACTGGGATAAGCTTCGGGAGCTGTTTACCTCTGAAAGTAAAAAATATATCACAGGGGATATGCTGCTCGATGTATGGAAAAAAGATATTTCCCCCAGCGGCGCTTTCGAAAAGATTGTTTATCGCCTGCCCATCGTTCAAAAAAATACGCTTGCCATTCAGACGCTTGTCAAGTTTGAGAACAACTATATACAATTCACCGTTAGCAATGCTTCTAATGGTGAACTTGATGGCATTTATGAAATGCCTATCAAAACAGATGCGATTAATACTTGTCCAAAAGATTGCACTGCTGAAGCATTGCAGATTTTTGATATGTTCAGAGCCCGCAAGTGGGATGATTTCCACGGCATGTGCGATGAACGTCTAAAAAACAAGCTGGAAATATCGAAGCTCGATGATATCCGCAATGAAACGGAAAAACTCGGGCGCTTTATCTCTGCCGTCAATATTACGCCTGGAGAGAAGCCACGGACATTGGTCTATCAATCGCTCTTCGAAAATGGCATGCTCGCGCTGACTTACGAGTTTACGGAAGATGGCAAGCTCATAAGCTTTTATTATAAATACAAACTGAATCAAGCAGATCAGAAAACAGAAGCAGCCTCTGAACCAGAGGCCAAACCTGACCTCTATGCGCCTGCGTCTTCTGAACTCTGGACAGAGACAGCGATTTCTGTAACAGCTGATGCAGACATGCCGCTCAAAGGCCTGCTGACAGTGCCCAAGAATACAGAGAAACCGCCAGTCGTTATCCTCGTGCATGGCAGCGGATGCAACGATATGAACGAGACGCTGCTCTCAAATCATCCGTTCATCGACCTTGCGCACGGCCTGGCAGACAAAGGCATTGCTGTTCTTCGCTATCATAAACGCTGTTTTGAATATGCAGACAAAATTGGAACAGATTTGAGCGGGGCAATCGAACCTCATGTGTTGGATGATGTCGATGCCGCGATTGATATGATGCAGAAAGACAGCCGTGTGGATGGCAGTCATATCTTCGTGCTCGGTCACAGCATGGGCGGTTATCTGTTGCCCTATATTGCCAGCAGACATCCGGAGCTCAAGGGCGGCATCGCCATGGCAGGATCTTTGCGCGGTCTTGAAGACGGTCTGTATGTCCAGCTCATTGAAACGTTCAAAGAGGTCATGCCAGAAAATGCCTTTAAAGAAGAGGAACTTAAACTCAAGGCTGAATATCAGGAGCTGAAGAATCTCAGTGCGGATACGCCAGACGACAAACAGCTGCTCCACTTTCCTGCCAAGTTCTGGAAATCACTCCAGCCCACCCGTGGAGAGCTTCACATCGATAAAGTGACACAGCCGATGCTCGTCCTTCAGGCTGAAAAAGATGTTCAGGTTTACCCGCAGCATGAGTACCCTGCCTGGCAGGAAGCTGCTCAGAAACATGCCAATATCGAGTGTCACCTCATTCCAAATGTCAATCACCTGTTTATGCCGGTAAAGACTGAGGGACCAGAGCGTTCAAAATTTGTCGGCGAATATGCAGTCCCTGCTCACATCGTGCCCGAAGTGATTGACACCATCGCTGAATTTGTAAAGCGCAAATAAGTCTATTCTTGCATGGGCTCATGATTGCGCCCATGCATTTCTTATGCGTGTTCTGGGGGATTTGAGCGGGTTTTATCGAGAGGAAATGCGATTATCATTTTTTCGATAAGCTTGCTGATCACACCAGTTTGAATAGGTTCAATCAGAGTCTCTCCAGTACCAAGACTATGTCTGTCCCTTCTCACAATAAAAGTTAGAAATGCCCGTAAGAAATCTGGATGATTGCCGTGTTCAGAATCCAAAGTTTCCATAAAAGAGTTATCATGATAATTAAACTTGAATTGTTCGAGTGTCTTCATGTAATTATAATCAGTTACATTTTCGTCATGAGCCACCTTTATGATCAAATCTATCAATTCCCATTTTACATGAGTATTTAAGCCAATACACTGATCAAATAACGGTTTGGATTTATAAAAATCTTTTAATAAATTCATATTATCTCCTTGAGCGATTTACTTTTTTAAAATCTTTTTAAGATTTTGATGAATTCGTACCGCTTCCACGATGCCTTCAAATTTGAGTTCATCCACTTTAAAAGCAGGCGTATGGCTACATGATCTTCCATTGATATGGCGTAACCCATGTTTGATGTGAAGCATCTCATGGTAGAGCACAAAACTGACGGCAATCTCGGGCACGCGCTTATCGTTCAGAGCATTAGATATGCAAATGATATCCCAATGATAATTATAAGTGCCCAGTGTTCTAAGATTTGCTCTCCGAGTCCAGGCAAGCATCGGCTTTGGCAATGCATTATTAAAGTATTTTAGATTCAATTCATCAAACATCTCATCCAGATTATAAACATCATAATTTCTGAGCGGAGAAATATCAGAATAGACCGCAAGCAGTTGCTGCGCCTCAACGCTTCTCACATATCGCTCTGCCATCTGCCTGGATGCCGGATGCTTTTGTACGATTGCAGAAAAGATAGCATTCCATACTTTAGGACGAGCGCTCAGATAGTAAAAGTTTACTGTAATACGTTTGAAAGGCTCTTCATCCGTGCCTTCCACTCTCCATCTGTTTTTTGTGAAATCAAATTCAAACTCAATCTTTTCCGGGTCAAGCCCGGCGAGTTTGGCAGCTTCGGCTGCATACACAAAAGCGTGTACAAAAATCTCATAATGATCTTCGGCATGAGCGGCAGCGTTGTCCGCATTGGAGGAAATATCAACCCCGGGATAGCTGTGCGGATAAGCCGTAAGGACTGCGGCATTTTCCGGATCAAGCGCACTATCCTCGGGCATCTGCGCCGGCCCATTGGGTGAAATCGAGCCCGCTTCTACCAGCCATTTGCAGGCACGATAAACGGGAGTTTCAGGACGAGATTTTCTGGACATGCGAATGGCTGCAGATTTTTCAACCACCCGCGTGTGATCGACTCGCCGCCAGAGCTCTGCACGAATCAAATTTTTGGGCGTGATGCCCTTCACCGCACATTGCCAGAGCACGCGATTGATATCGTGCCAAAGCGCGGCATATCCTTTAACATCTTTACTCATTTGCGATAACCCGGGGGGCAATGCATCCAGATTACCTGATCATAAGGCACGGGTGTATGCCGATCTGATGATTTTTTAGTGACAGAATTGCGGACGGGAACGACCTGCTCGCTATCGCGGGTATTCAGTTCAAATACAGCCTCAAACGTCTGGCAAAGCTCGATGCACGAAGAAAAACGTTTATCCGCAGGTGCGATTGCGCGCAAAAAAATCTGCGCGATCGGGAGCAGGTATGCGCGATCAGCTGGCAGCTCTACAGTTTCGATTGGCGAAGGCTTGCCCGTCATCAGAGACAGCGCAAGCTGTCCCACATGATAGACATCGTCAACGAAATCCTCTTTATCCATCCAGGACAGGACCGATTCCGCCATTCCCGTGAGCTTGACAAAGTATTCGTCGCTTCCCATGCGCATGATCCTGATATTGCTCATGGAAAGATGCGGCACTGCTATTCCATTTTTATGGTAAGCAGCTGCCACTTGCAGGATCTGGTGAATGATATGCATTATGCCGACCGGATCGATCTCATGCGTGGCCATAAATTCAATAAGCGGCTCCCCTTTATATGCCTCGCATGTAATCGCCAAAGTCTTCGTTTCCGGAAGCTCTATCTCTTCAAGCACGCCTAACGAATTCGGACTTTTGATTACAGCAAATTTATCGATAAGAGACAGAAAGCGCGTCCTGAATTCAGGATCTTTTGCCATTTCCGGACGCCCTACGATGAGAGAGACTGTTCTGTCCACCATCGGCTCGAGCGCCTCATAGCAGATTGTCATCTGTCCAGTGCTGAGCACAGCCATCGGCAATAATTTATTGGCAAGCATCTTTCCGAGCAGGCCAAGCGGATCATTGCCATGGTCGTCATAAACAGTATATCCGCCGCCGCATGAACAGAGCTCCCCGACCTGATTAGACCTTTTTGAACATTTCAAACAAATGGCCATTCCATCCCTCCTCGCAAAGAAGACCCACAACATTCAGCAGACGTGTGCTTGTTTGCCCGAACACAGATCCCCTTTAAAAAATAAATTAAATCACAACATTGCGGCAAACAAAAAATGAGAGCCTAAGCCATATTATCAGATCATTTAATCGGAACTATGTCTTCCTCTGCACGCATTGCGGACATTCCCGCTCTGTTTGTTTCTATGCCCACAGGAATAATCTCTTGATGCGTCCCTCGCGAAGCAAGCGCATCTTCTTCAATGGCGAACAAAGCAGCGGCACTGACATCCGGAAGCAATGAAGATAGGATGCGCGCCAGTTCCGCACACTATCTGATCGCATACGGAACAGACCTGCTGCCGGTCAAGCCGGCAGAACATCAGATGCCAAGGCTTTTGAAAAGCCCGAACGGATCTGCATCATCCGCTTTGCCCTCATCAGCCTTATCATCATCCCAGCCGTCAAGCGAATCTGAGGTGGTAAGATCTGAATTCTTGCTCAGATTATTCATCTCGCTGTTCAGAAGGCTGTCGAGCGCAGACAGATCAGAAAGCGAAAGCTCGCTCTTGTCATTCGAGTTTTCATCTTGAGCATCGGTTTTCTCTTCTTTTTCAGAACGCTCGGAAACACCGGCCGTATTCGGGATATCTGTTTCTTCAGATTTTTCAGAAATCACAGAATTTTCCTCTGCACGAATGATTTCGGAATCATCAATCACGATTTCTTCAATTTCATCGGATGCGTCTTCAGCGATTTCTTCAGATGTGTCCGCTTCGTCAGCCTCTTCATCGAGGTCACGAATTTTTTCCATATAACGCCGGTGTTCTTCGGCGGCAGCCTTCATCGAGCTCGGCATGAGATCGGCCATCGTAAGCGGACGTTTCGGGGCTTCTTCCATTTTTTCGGCTTCTGCACGCTGCTCTTCGGCAACTTTTGCGATCGAAACAGGCATGAGATCGGCCATCGAAAGCGGCTTCTTAGCCGTCTCTTTGACCTCAGGCTTTTTGCCTGCGGCATTTGCGATCGAGACGGGCATGAGATCAGCCATCGAAAGAGGTTTCTTCGTGACATCGGGAGCTTTGGGTTTCTGAGACTGTGCAACAGCCAGCATTTCAGCCATCGAGAGCGAAGGCTGAGGCTGCCGCTTTTGAGCAGCCATCTGCTTGAGCGCTTCGACCTGTTCCTCCCTGCTCTGCTCTGCAGGTTCGTCAGCGCGTGACATCTCGGCATTTCTGGCTGCCTGGATGCTCTGGATCGCATTGGCATTCGCGCGAGCGTTGCTCTGCATGCGTCCAAAATCCGGAAGCTGGGGCTGTACTTTGCAAAGCTGCGTCATCATCCGGGTCTTGATGTTGATCATCATCTTTTCGAACAGCGAATAGGCCTCGCGCTTGTATTCCTGTTTTGGATCCTTCTGTGCATAGCCTCGGAAACTGATCGATTCACGCAGGCTCGTCATAGTTGTCAGATGCGCTCTCCAGAAGTGGTCGATCTCGCGGAGATAATAATTCTGCGCGAGCTCCATGAGCATATCCTTGCCTGTCGTATGCTCATAATAATCATTCTTCCCGACATGTTTGAGAATCTCTTTGCGGACTTGCTCAAAGCTCTCGACCTGTTTCTTATAGTGCTCCTCCACTTTGTCCCAGATCAGCTTGATCTGCGCATCGCGGTCGCCACGGCCGACAGCAGCCACATTCAGAGAAAGCGAGATTCCGAGTATGCCGGAAAGCGTCTTCTGAAGCCCATCGAAGTTCCAGTCTTCAAAGTCAAGCGCTGCAGGCATATACTCATCCGCATACGAATAAATGATATCCTCGAACGCATTGAGCACTTCGTTTTCCAGATCCTCTCCTTTGAGAATCGTACTTCTGAGACCGTAGATCGATTTCCTCTGCGCATTCATGACATCGTCATATTCGAGCAGGTTCTTTCGGATATCGAAGTTTCTGCCTTCCACGCGTTTCTGCGCAGTCTCGATCGAGCGTGTGACGATTCTGGATTCGATCGGAATATCAGCCTGTTTGTCCATCCCGAACATCGCCATTCTGTTCTTGAGTTCCTCTCCGCCGAATATCCTGAGCAGATCATCATCGAGCGAAAGGAAGAAGCGGCTTGCGCCCGGATCGCCCTGACGTCCGGCACGTCCTCGGAGCTGATTGTCGATGCGGCGAGATTCATGGCGCTCAGTGCCTAGGATGAAGAGGCCGCCGGCATCACGGACTTCCTTTTTTTCCTCCGCGCACTGAGCCTTATATTTTGCGAGCACCTCAGGATAGGACGGGTCAGTCTCGGCGACTTCCTGGCGGGCAAGAAACTCTGGATTGCCGCCAAGGAGGATATCCGTACCACGGCCTGCCATGTTTGTCGCGATCGTCACTGCGCCCTTGCGGCCGGCCTGCGCGATGATTTCAGCTTCGCGCTTGTGATTCTTTGCGTTCAGGACGTTGTGCGGGATGCCGAGCTTCGCAATCGCCTTGCTGAACACCTCGCTCTTCTCGACGCTGACCGTGCCGACGAGGATCGGCTGACCTTTTTCGTGGCATTCCCTGATCTGTTCCGCAATCGCCGCGATTTTTGCCTTCTCATTGAAATACACGACATCCTGATAATCCTTTCGGATCACGGGATTTGCCGTCGGAATGCTGACGACGTCGAGTTTGTAAATCTTCTTGAACTCTTCAGCTTCGGTATCGGCAGTGCCGGTCATGCCCGCGAGTTTCTCGTACATCCTGAAGTAGTTCTGGAACGTGATTGTCGCAAGCGTCTGGCTTTCAGCCTGAATCTCGACGCCCTCTTTGGCCTCGATAGCCTGGTGCAGTCCGTCTGACCAGCGGCGGCCGTACATCATGCGGCCCGTGAAATCGTCGATGATGACGACTTTGCCGTTCTCGATCACATAGTTCTGGTCGAGCTTGTAAAGCGTATGCGCCTGCAGCGCCTTGTTCACATGGTGCAGATACTCGATGTATTTGGGGTCATAGATGTTGTCGATATGGAGATGCTGCTCAAGCTTCTCGATGCCTGATTCATTGAGCGCCACGCTCTGCGCCTTCTCATCGACGGCATAATCCTCGTCGCGCTTGAGGAATGGCACGAGCTTGTTGATTTCCTTATACAGGTTGAGGTCCTGCTCGAGCTGTCCTGAAATAATCAGCGGCGTCCTCGCTTCATCAATCAGGATCGAGTCGACCTCGTCGACAATCGCGTAGAAATGACCTCTCTGAACATAGTCAGAGAGCTGATATTTCATGTTGTCGCGCAGATAGTCAAAACCGAACTCGTTGTTCGTGCCGTATGTGATATCGCAGTTGTAAGCCTGTCTTCTCGTCTCATTGTCGAGGTCCGCGAGAATCTTCCCGACAGACAGGCCGAGGAACTTGTAAATCTGTCCCATCCAGTCGGCGTCACGGCTAGCGAGATAGTCGTTGACCGTCACCAAGTGAGCGCCCTTTCCGGCAAGCGCGTTCAGATACATCGGGCTGGTTGCCACAAGCGTCTTGCCTTCGCCCGTCTTCATCTCGGAAATCATTCCGCGATGGAGGACGATGCCGCCGATCATCTGCACATCATAATGGCGCATGTTGAGCACGCGGCGCCCGGTCTCGCGGACGGTCGCAAATGCTTCCGGCAGGATGTCGTCAAGCGTCGCGCCATTGTCCAACATTTCTTTGAACATCGGCGTCTGCGCCTTGAGCTGCTCATCTGTCAGCGCCGATATCTTGTCTTCAAGCTCGTTAATTTTGACGACGATCGGATGAAGCTTCCGCATCATGCGTTCATGGCTCGTTCCGAATATGCGTTTAAAAATCCCACCGCCTATCATATCGTCTCCAGAATGTTGAATTACACAAAAAGCATGACCTGAATTTTCAGGGCATTAAAGGCCGACTAGATATAGGCACGGGATACCAAATGTCAAAGAATGATTTGTGAATTTTCTCCTCGCCTGCTCCCCTATTCAGTCCTGACGGACAGAATACGGGGAGCAGGCGGCTGCTATCCGCCATTTTGGCGGATACGCAGCCGCTCCTCTCTGGGGACTGTCAGGGCACGAGGGAAAGCGATGTCTCGGCAGGCAGAAGCGCGCTGAGCGTCACCCCAAGCACTGGATGCACCCAGTCCGGGGCGACCTCGCAAGCGGGCACGAGCACAAAGTCCCGAAGGTGCATGCGCGGATGCGGCACGGTCAGGTCGCTGGCCGAATCGGGGCTGATCACGCGATCGCCATACAGCAGCAGGTCAAGGTCGATCGCCCTAGGGCTGCACTCCGGTGCCGGCCTGACACGGCCCAGGGCTTTCTCGACATCGAGCAGACGCACAAGAAGTTCCTGAGGGCTCCAGTACGTGCAGCCTCTCAGGACAGCGTTGAAATAATCCGGTGCCGGCTCCGCCGGAACGATCGCCCCGGGCTTGTCATAGCGCGCCGCAGAGCGATAAATCCTGCTCATGCGCATGTCGAACAGGTCACTGCCGAGCAGTGACTTCGCCCTCAAAAATGTGATTTCCACATCCCCGATATTGCCACCGAGACCAATCAGAACATCATTCATAATAGTATTCAAAATCCCTTATGACTGCCATGTGCTGCATGTTCGTCGCCCCGGAATCGTCCCCCTGTACCGGAGAGACGCTCCCAAGCTCTCCATATCGCTTGTAGACGCGAGAATCAAACACATGTCCGTTCGGATAGCTCCTGCTGCCAATCTGCACGGGTATCTCTTTTCGGTCGAAATCCTTGTCGACAAAAAGATGGTCGAGCGTTTTCTTGCGCGCCGCATTCGTGGATGAATCCCCCGACTGGTCTTCGGGAAGCGATCCGTCTGTGCGGAAATAATCCTTGAGCGACTTGTTTCCTTCGTAATTTCTGTTGAAATCGCCGCCGATCATCGTGAAATAAGTCATTTTCTTCTTGCTGTCGGCGGTAACCTTATTCTTGATTGAATTCATCAGGGACGGCACCTCGGCTGTGTTCGTGTCCGTGCCGAGATGCACGCTGATGACGAGCAGCTCCTTGCTGCCGGGAAGATCTACAATCGCCCAGTCCCAGTCACGGTTATTCTGCTTGTTCGATTTCCAATAGCCGGAATCAATGATCGGGTATCGGGAAATGATTCCGTTCGGAATCGAGCCGTTCCCGCGGTGAACGTAATAGCTCTGGTCGAATGCCTCGGAAATCAGCTTGAACGCGCTCAGATCCGACTCATCAGACCTGTACCAGTTGAATTCCTGTATCATCACGATATCGGGCTTGACCGCCTTGAAGATGCGCACGCCATGTCCCGGGGAATATGCTGAATAATTGCCCGATGTGATATTGGCCGCCATTGCCCGGATCTTGACATACGGCTTGCCAGTCAGAAGGCTGTTTTTGCCCTCGGTATCGACGCTTCTGACTGACACGGCATCAATCTGGCAGCCGTCATATCTCGGATCAGAGCTCACGACCTTGAAATTCACATCAAAAAGCTGATCCCCGTCTGCTTCGCCATCACGTTTGGCATAGACCTCGACAGCCTGCGGGGAACGCCAGTTTGATGTCGAGAATGAAAGGCTTCCGGAGGCAAGCTCTCCCTCGGTGACATCCGACACTGAAAGGGTCACAAGGATATTTGCCGTTGGCTCATAAGCGGGCACGACCGTAAATGAGGCATGACCGCCTTCAAAGACATCAAGAGAGGTCTGGCTGATTTCAAACTGACATTTCCCGAAATCTGGCTGTTCAGGTTGATCCGGTTGCTCAGGCTGATCCGGTTGCTCTGGCTGTTCTGGCTGCTCAGGCTGATCCGGTTGCTCTGGCTGTTCTGGCTGCTCAGGCTGATCCGGTTGCTCTGGCTGCTCAGGCTGATCCGGTTGCTCTGGCTGATCCGGTTGCTCAGGCTGATCCGGTTGCTCTGGTTGATCCGGTTGTTCTGGCTGTTCTGGCTGCCCTGGCTGCTGGTGACCTTTTCGGCAAATGACCTGCCTCACCTCCCCGATTCCGTTGAACTCAGCATCCCGGCTGGCCGTTGAAAATAAGATGTCCACGACATGATCGCCATACAGCGCGCTCTGAGGGATGCATTTGACTGTCGCAGTATAGAGGACTTTTTCCTCTCCGGCTGGCAAAGTGATGGTACTGCCGCCGTTTGCAAAGGATATCACTGCCAATCCGGGATCCAAGCTTTGCGCGGAGATGCTGACCATATCATCTGGCGCGTCCGTGACACCGACGTAATACTCGTAAGCGCCCCCTGTTTCAGGTATGGCAATGACAGTATCGGGGGTTACAAAAAACGGGCTTTCTTCCACACTTTCTGCCGAACATCCCGCAGTCAATGCCGTACAGAGCAACGCCAGAAGCAATGAACATCTTTTCATACTTACATCCTTAAAGAGTGGAAGGGAAATCTTGGAAAACTCTCCAAGATACAAACATGCGGTCTGCCGCGCATCCGGATATACAGCATTTTAATGCTGTTGTTTCGGGTGCTTTTGAGGAAGAGATGTCTCTTGGTATTGAAGCCGTCTCTTTCGTCGAGGGGGTAGCGGCGTATTTCTCGAAATAGCCGCGAAGGGGGAGACATCCCCCTTCCCCAAAAAAGAATCGGATATTTCCAGCAGATATCCATGATCAGTATGTATATTCAAAGTCGCGTATCACAGCCATGTGCTGCATATTGGAAGCGCCGGAATCATTGGCTTCGACAGGCGGCACATAATCGAGCTCAGTGCCGCTGCCGACTTTTGTCTTGCTGTACACGCGGGAATCGAACACATGTCCGTTCGGGTAAGCGGAATTTCCAGTATGCGTGCCGATTTCCACCGGAATTTCATATTTGCACCAGTCCGGGCTGCAGAGCAGATAGTCGTAGGGTTTTCCCCGGTTAGCGTTCGTGCTGTCATTAGACTTCTGATCGACGGGGTAAGGCGCACCCGTGACGAAGACGTCCGACATGTGCTGAATGACCGGGTTCCTGCTCGACGTGTTGAAATCGCCGCCGATCATGATGAAATACGCCTGCCCTTTTTTTGAATCAGCAGAAACCTTGTTCTGGATGTTCTGGATGAGGACCGGCATTTCGCGCGCATTTCTGTCTGTGGAGAGATGCACGCTGACGACGAGCAGTTCTCTGGGGCCAGGCAGGTCGATGACGGCCCAGTCCCAGTCTCTGTTCGTGATTTCGTTGGACGCCCAGTATCCGCTTTCGATGATCGGATATCTTGAGATCACGCCATTGGGGATCGAACCGCGCCCGCGCGTGAATTCGAATTCCGGCCCGAAAGCCGAGCTCACGTATCCGACGAGCGCATCTCTTGAATCATTGGTATTGTTGTAGTTGAATTCCTGAATGAGGACAATGTCCGGCTTGACGGCCTGGAAGATGCGCGTGCCGTGCCCCGGAGAATATGCCTGGTAATTGCCCGAGGTGATGTTTGCAGCCATGACCCGGAGCTTTACTGTCGTATCCTGGTGCGCGTCGCTGTCCTTCGAGGTGACGAGGACCGGGGAGATCTGGTAGGCATCATAGCGCGTATCGGCGCTGGTAATCGTGAAGTTGATGTAGAACGTCTGCGAGCCATCCTCGATGCCGTCAGTCACGCCGAATACTTCGACTTTCTGCGGCTTGTCCCAGTCGGCTTCAGTGAAAGTCAAGGCGCCGGCGGAGAGCCTGCCTTCGGTATCATCCGAGACGGAGAGCGCCACGTTCACGGCGCCCATGGGTTTCGTGCCGAGCGCGATGGTGAACGCGCCCGGAGCGCCGCTTTCCTCGATATCTAATTTTTGCGCGCTCAGCACGAATGACGCCGGAATATCGGGGATATCGTTGTCGATATTCTTTACAGCCACGCCCTGGACGCGCATGCCATCATAACGCTCGTCATAGCTGCTCACGGGACCGAGCTGAACGGTATATGAGACATCCCCGTCCACCAAATCGTCATCCATGCCGGTCAATGTTATGGTCTGTATCTTATCCCAGTCGAGCGGTGAAAAAACGAGCTCGCGGACATTCGTCTTTCCTTCGGTCTCGTCCAGGGAAAGCACGGGAATGCTGACTTCCGCCGTAGGTTCTGACTGCAGGACGACTGAGAATTGTGCAGTTTCGCCGGTTTCAGAAGTGATCAGGCCGCCGACGGGAGACACCAGGACGCCGGGCGTGCCGTCAGGCACGACATAGGCAATCTCGTTGTCGAGATTTGTCATCCTGAGGACGAAATCATCGAGGTCTTCGTAAGCTGGATCCGAACTTGTCACAGACAGGACGACATCATATTCGACATCATAATCCAGCTCGTCATCATCAGTCCCAGAAACTGTGAACTGCTGCACTTGCCCCCAGTTGTCCGGTTTGAACAGGAGCATTTCCGGGGAGACCTTGCCCTCGCTGATATCCATGCTTTTTGCAAACACTGCCACAATTTCTTCTGGCCTCGTTGCCAAAGAAACAGAAATGACCGAGGCATCGCCGTCTTCGGATGTGATCTGGGATGTGGCGGACACCTTGAGGCTGCCCTGCATGACTTCCACTGGTTTGGCTATCGGCCGGCTTCCGGGAAAATGAGGCTTTGTCGGCTTTACAGGTACAGAGGGATCAAGCGGGTCTGACGGATCGACCGGATCTGACGGATCGACCGGGTCTGACGGATCGACCGGGCCTGACGGATCGACCGGGTCTGACGGATCGACCGGGTCTGACGGATCGACCACGCTTTCATCCTCCTCCGCGCATGTCACAGTCCTGAGCACTGTCAGCCCTGAATACGCAGAATCCAGGCTTGATGTGACGAACGTGATGTTGACGTTTCGGTCACCTTTTAGTTCATCCTTTATACATGTCACCCGGATCGTGCCACCGTCATTCCAATTCGAGGGATCGATAAAAAAATAGGGACTGACAGAAACAGTCCCGAGTTCGACGGCAGCCGCGTGTACAGTCACTCTTGCCGTCGGCTTTGATCCGAGCATCACTGCATAATCAACAGTTCCACCATTTTCTGTGATCCGCATCGCGTTATTTGGAGACACAATCAGGGACGCTTCTGACGGTCCATCCGAATCGCAACCGCACATTCCCGCACACACAAACACAGCAACGATCCAGAAATTTCGCATGGACATGATCAAAGCTCCCAGTCTCAGCTCAAATGCTTCCGGACAAATCCAGAAAGCATATCCCTATTAGTCAAACGACTATTATTTTGCAAATAATAAATTTGTATCAAAGCGGATAAAATACCGCCAATGACATTTTCATTTGTAACATACATTGTGTGATCATTTAAAATATTACAATCATATAATATATTCTGAGTTCTGTCGTGACATCATAATGCCTGGATATGCCTATCAAATTCAGAAGCACTCGATTTCATCAGAGCGTGCGGCGCGTTACATATATGTCTGACGCTTTGTTTGCCCGAACCGCCATGAGCTTACAATTTGATGAAGAACTGAATTTGCTTTTTTGAGCGTAATGTTGCAGAATAAGAAAAGTGTTTTTGTTTGACTCTGAGCAGTGAGCATTATGAGACAAAACTTTTTTTTCGGCAGCATTTTTTTAGCATTAACAGTTAGTTCCAACGCCTGGGCGGATGATGCCGCACCAGAAGCAGAGACACCAGAACACGTAAACGATTGCACGACGCTTGATACGAATACCACGTGGCGCGCAAAATTTGCAGAATTCACAGAGACTTTCAAAGCTCAGGACTATGACAAAGCCCTCAAGATTACAGAAGAATTGCAAGCAATCTGTGCGGATTCTCCTGTTCTGAATTACTCGATCGGCATGACCTACCGTTCAATGGGCGATAACAAATCCGCTTTAAAATATTTGAAAAAAGCGACACAAAATACGGATACCTTTAGGGTCGATAACGATTTAATGACACGCATGTATTATGCGCAATATGAAGTTGAAAATATTGATAAATTATCAAACAATAATGATAATTCTGAAATAATTACATGTGATGATATTGACGTGGAGAATTTCCAGAAGCGCAACAAGATCCTGATGTGGACCGGCGTCGGCATGATGGGCGCTGGATTGGCTATGCTGGGGGGATTAGGAATAACATCGGATTATACATTTGTTAACCAATCGGATATTACCCCGAAAGGAGACAGCAACTGCTCAAATAAAGAACTAAATGGAGTTTGTTATACCGAGAGCAATGATAAGCCGATCTCAGCAAAAGGCTGGGCAATCGCGGGCGCAGGCATCGGCCTGGCGATCGCAGGCGCATTTCTGACCGGTTTCACGGGATATTATTATACGCATCCTGACAAGGTCAAAAAGGACGAGAAGGTCTCGTTCAATTATAATATCGGCCCGACGAGCGTCGGTTTCGGCATGACATTTTAGGACGTGAGCATCTTGTTGCCGGCATGCAGGCGGACGCGTATTGGCCACCAGCCAATAGCGGACGCGCAGATGCGCGTATCGGCCGACGGCCGATAGCGCATCCCCGTACAATTAAAAAATCAAATAAGCGGGCGCAACACTTGAATTTTTTGCGCGTCACAATTGAAAAACTTGCGCAAACGAGTAAAAAAGCGCTTGGGGAGCGTTTTGCGTCATTGCATACCTACTTTTATGGAGCTGTCACAATGAAAAGAACTGCATTGCTTGTTGCCGCCGTGCTGATGCTGGCGGGCTGTACCGAATCTGAAGTCCGGACGGATACTGCCATTTGCGGACATGGGGATATGATGGGCACCGTGTGTGCGTGCTGGGACGGATATCAGACCGACGTGAATGGAAAATGCACGATTCCGCCAGATTCTGCCACGGGATGCGGCGATCACGGAAAGCTCGTCAACGGCGTCTGCAGCTGCGATATCGGGTATAAAGTCGGCACATCCGGCAAATGCGAGCCTGGCTCGCAGGCAAGCGACTGCGGCGATCACGGAAAGCTCGTCAACGGCGCGTGTGTTTGTGACAGCGGCTATCAGGCCGGCGCATCCGGCAAATGCGAGCCCGCGGGGGGAGGGTCGTGCACGGCAACATTCGAATACGTCAACAAGTGGACGAGCAAAGCGTCCGGCGGAGAGTCGGACTGGGATGTCTACCTGATCGGCAGCATGAATGAATGGAAGGAAGCCGATCCGGTATATAAGATGACATCTGACGGAAACGGAAAGCACACGATCACGTTCGATGTCACGAACTGGGGCGATTTCACATATAAATTCTACATCAATGGCTGGGCCGATAACAGCTATCATTCGGATCCGAGCAAAGCCGTCGATGCGGACGGAAACAACCAGGCGAACGGCACGTGCGGCGCGCGATATACGTATTGCGAGGATGGCGACTGTTCGGGATCCGGGGAGATTACGCCGCCCGTTGTGATTGACAGCCTTCTGCAGTCGGTCAGCGTGAGCGGAAAATCGATCACGATCAAACTCAAGGACGGCCTTCAGGTTTCGGGCGTGACCGGCGGAAGCGGCAGCGCGAAAATTGACGGCACGACGATTACTGACACGGTCAGCGAAAATACCAAATACACGTATTTTGTCTCGACGAATGAAGGGGAAGTCTATGTGCCGGTCTGGGTCGAGGAACAGAAGTTCGATTGGCACGACGCGCTGCTCTACTTCGCTTTCACAGATAGATTTTTGAACTCCGATGGCCAGTATAAGAAATCCGGCACATGGGAAAACAGCTCTGCCGCCGACTGGTATGGCGGCGATTTCAAGGGGCTGCAGCAAAAGGTCGAAGAAGGTTATTTTGACGAGCTCGGCGTGAACACGCTCTGGATTTCGTCCGTGACCAAGAATACCGAAGCGACGAGCGAAGGCACGAACGGCGATACGCATAATTATTCGGCATATCATTCGTACTGGCCTGTTTCCGCATTCATGACTGATTATAACAAGGACGATTTCAACGGACTGCCTGCAATCGAGGATCACTTCGGCACGATGGAGGATCTGCATGATCTCGTCGAGGCATGTCATAAAAAGGGCATCCGCGTCCTCGTCGACTTCGCGGCCAACCATGTCTTCAAAGACAGCCCGATGGTCAGCAAGCATCCCGAATGGTTCAATGATCTCAATAACAAGCAGCTCTGCGACGATAATGGCAACTGGGACAATTATTCTGAAAAATGCTGGTTCTCGCAGGATCTGCCCGACATCAACTATGAAAATGCCGAAGCACGAAAGACGATGGTCGATCATGCGGTCTGGCTCATCAAGCAGACGAACATCGACGGCTTCCGCGTCGATGCTGTCAAGCACATGAACATCCAGTTCATCAAGGAACTGCGCGCTGCGACAGAGAGCCTCTTTGCCAACACGGGCACGACATTCTATATGGTCGGGGAAACATTCACGTATGATGTCGGCCTTCTGAACAAATATATCGGCAATGATTTGCTGCATGCGCAGTTTGATTTCCCGCTGTACGGCAAGCTGGGCAATGTGCTTCGCGGAGAAGGCCTATATACCGCTATTCACGATGGCCAGACGGGGGTCAAAGCGGGCTACAAATCTGACCTGATGGGCACGTTTATGGGCAATCACGATGTCGCACGCGCGATTTCGGTCGCTGCCGGTCAGAACGAAGGCAAGTGGGGCTATAATGACACCCCGACCGACTGGACGCCGTATGACCGCCTCATGGCCGCATGGATGATATTGCTCACGCAACCCGGCATTCCCCTCATTTATTATGGCGATGAATTCGGTATGCCCGGATCGAACGACCCGGACAATCGCCGAATGATGCTGTTCGGAGATGACCTGAACGAGCAGCAGAAGAGTACGCTGAGCTTTGTTCAGTCCGTCGGCAAGATCCGCCGCAATCATAAAGCACTGAGCCGTGGGGAGCGAGAAATGGTCAAGGAGGATAATGCAACCTTCTGCTATAAGATGAACTACAATGGAGAGACAGTCCTCGTCGGTATCGGCCTGCCAGACAATTACGGTAATGGCCCAAGCGGATGCGATCTCGGTTCGACGCTTTCCCTCGTCAACCTCTTTACCGGGGAGGAAACTGCGAAGAGCGCGCTTGACCTCACCGGGGAAAAATTCCAGCTCTACCTCGTCAAATAATCAGGAGCAGGCATCATGAAAAAATATTTGATATTGACCGCAGCTGCGGCGCTGATGCTTGCCAGCTGCGCGGATCATTCGGAAGAGGATGAGCTCAACTGCGGCTTTGGCGTGCCACAGGGCAATAAATGCGTCTGCCAGGACGGCTATGTCGTCAATCTGAACGACGGCATGGGCGCATGCACTGTATCCGTCAGCACTGTCGATCCGACATGTGGCTATGGCCAGTTTGCTGCAGGCCAGTGCTTCTGCTATCCCGGCTATGCGCCCGATTCAGTGACAAACAAATGTGTCTCGATACCCAAAGACTGCGGGCACGGCACGCTCATTGACGGCTCATGCAGATGCGACAGCGGCTATCAGCTCGATGCCTCCGGCATCTGCACGGTTCCGGGAAACGCTCCCGAGCCTTCCTGCGTGTACGGCCACCGGGAAAATGGCGAATGCGTATGCGATGAAGGCTATCAGAAGGATTCAAGCGGCAGATGTACGACGCTGATGCCCGAAAAGCCAGACCCCGAAAAGCCGGCGCTCTGCCAGGTGGCATTTGAATATATCAATGCAGACACATGCGCAGCGACAGGCGGCACAAATCAGAAAGTCTATCTGATCGGCAGCATGAACAGCTGGGCCACCGAAGATGCCGGCATGGAGATGAAGGCGGACAACAACTGCAAGCGTTCGATCATCATCAATATCGAAGAAGGCAAAGAATACTCTTATAAATTCTATATCGCAGGCATGGGCGATGCCGGCTATCGCGCAGATCCCAATGCCAGTGCTGACGCAGACGGCAACAACACGATTCCCGGCGACTGCGGCATGACTTATAAATATACGGAAAAAGCTCCGACACAGGAGAAACCGCCTGTCATTGTCGAGCCAGACCCGGACAATCCCACCCCCGTTGAGACTTGTGAAACGACATTCAAGTATTTCAATGCCTATACGAATATCGGTTCGGGCGGCGCTGCGGATTTCAAAGTCCATCTCGTCGGCGATTTCAACGAATGGGAAAAGAACGATCCGAACTATACGATGACATCTGACGGCAAGGGCTGCCATACGATCACAGTCAAACTGCCCAAAGGCTCGAACAACGGCTATAAATATCACATCGAGGGCTGGGAAAACCAGGAGACCGGCCAGGACGATGGCTGGATGTCCGATCCCTACAACACAAATTATGACAACTATGGCAATTCGAGTGCGCTTATCTCGGCCTGCAACCTCACATTCGGCAACTGCGAGACGCTTCCCGATACGCCGCCAGTCGTCATCAATCCCGCAGATCCCCCAAACCCGCCCGTGCAGGATGCGAATGCAGACCTGCAGTCTGTCAGCGTGAACGGCAAGAATATCACGATCACGCTCAAAGACGGCGTGAAGGCGACACAAGTCACCGGCGGCAGCGGCAATGCCAAAATCACCGGCACGACAGTGACCGACACAGTCAGCGAGAACAACAAATACACTTATCTCATCACGACAAATCACGGCGAAGTCTATGTGCCAGTCTGGGTGGAAGACCAAGCATTCGATTGGCATGATGCCCTGCTCTATTTCGCGTTCACCGACAGGTTTGTCAACGCAGACCCGGGCAATGACAAGAAATCCCACACGTGGGATCACTGTGCGGCGACCGACTGGTATGGCGGTGACTTCAAAGGCCTGCAGCAAAAAGTCGAGTCCGGCTATTTCGACGAGCTCGGCGTGAACACGCTCTGGATATCGTCTGTCACCAAAAATACGGAAGCCACAAGCGCGGGCACGAATGGTGACAACCACAATTATTCGGCATATCACTCGTATTGGCCTGTGTCTGCATTCATGACCGATACAAACAAGGGCGACTTCAACGGCCTTCCAGCGATCGAAGACCATTTCGGCACTCCCGAAGATCTTCGCAACCTCGTCGAGGCATGCCACAAACGCGGCATCCGAGTCCTCGTCGATTTCGCAGCCAACCATGTCTTCAAAGACAGCCCGATGTTCAGCAAACATCCAGACTGGTTCAATGATGCCAGCAACCCGCAGCTGTGCGACAACAATAACAACTGGGACAATTACTCAGAAAAATGCTGGTTTTCGCAGGATCTGCCCGATATCAACTACGAAAACGCCAACGCGCGCAAGGCGATGGTCGATCATGCAGTCTGGCTCATCAAGCAGACAAACATCGACGGTTTCCGCGTCGATGCCGTCAAACACATGAACATCCAGTTCATCAAGGAACTGCGCGCCGCGACAGAAAAGCTCTTTGCAAACACGGGCATCATGTTCTATATGGTCGGCGAAACCTTTACAGGCGATGTCGGCCTGCTGAACAAATATATCGGCAACGACCTGCTCCACGCCCAGTTCGACTTCCCACTCTACTATAAGATCGGCAACGTGCTTCGCGGCAACGGCCTTTATGATCTTGCCGCCAATTACAACGCGCAGTTCAATTCAGACCTGATGGGCACGTTTATGGGCAACCACGACGTGGCGCGTGCGATATCTGTCGCCAACGGCGACAACGAGAACAAATGGGGCAGCAACCCGACGCCCAACACCTGGCAGCCTTACGACCGCATGATGGCTGCGTGGACAATCCTGCTCACTCGCCCGGGTGTTCCACTTATTTATTATGGCGATGAATTCGGCATGCCCGGCTCGAACGATCCAGACAATCGCCGCATGATGCTGTTTGGCGACGATCTCAACGAGCAGCAGAAAGGCACACTGGGCTATGTCCAGGCACTCGGAAAGATGCGCAAAGCCCACAAGGCGCTTTCACGCGGCTCGCTGCAGACGCTCTCTCTGAGCAACACGACCTGGTGCTACAAACGCGAATACGGCGGCGAAAGCATCATCGTCGGCATCGGCCTGAAGACCAACAGCGACGGCGATCCCGGCACCTGCGACCTCAAGGGGAGCTACACGCTGGAAAACCTGTTCAATGGCACGACGACGACTGCCAGCTCGCTCAACCTGAGCAGCGAAAAGTTCCAGATTTATCTCGTCAGGTAAATGCCGTTTTAAAAGGGGGGGACATCATTTCGCGAAATACATCATGTCCTCGTCTCGCGAAATGTGCCCCTTCATTTGAGATATCGCACCTCATGAGCCGATCCAGACGCGATCGGCTTTTTTATTGCCCGCGCCAGACCCCTGCTGCGCGCTATGTTTTCCGCTGGTGCGCCCAAAGAAAAAACGCGGCACGTATTGGCGAGAGCCAATAGGGCCGCGAGGATGCGCGTATCGGCCAAAGCCGGTAGCGCATCACGTGCAAACATATTCCAATCATTCGCTTTTTTTTATGCGCCGTGATTGAAAAAAACTCATAAACGAGTAAAAGACCAGACAACTTAATTCAGGGATTTTTGAATTTTGCCGTTCCCTGAAATCATTTTGGCGAGGAGAATTATGAAAAAAGTTGTTTTGTTCGTGGCAGCTGCGCTCATGCTGAGCGGCTGCGTGGAGTCAAATTCTGAACAGGATGTTTGTACCAACGGCCAGCTGGGACCGAACGGGACATGTGTATGCAATCCCGGATATGCCACGGATCTCGTCACAGGCGCCTGTGTGCCGGCAAATACAGAGCCCGGCTCCGAATGCGGCTATGGTCAGATGGTCAACGGCAGCTGCACCTGCAATGCCGGCTATAAGCTTGACGCCGAGGGCAAGTGCACGGTTGTAGATACGCAGCCCGGTCCTGGCCCGTCCGATCCCACCAAGTGTCAGGTCACGTTCCAATATGTCAACAAATACACTTGCCAGGCAACCGGTGGCGAACGCGACTGGAACGTCTATCTCTTTGGTGAAATGAACAATTGGGTGCCCGCAGATGGCAATTCCCTGATGAATGCTGATGCCAGCTGCACGCGCTCGATCACGATCGATATCCAGAAAGGCCAGCAGCTCAAGTATAAATTCTATGTCGATGGCTGGGGCGATGATAGCTACAAGGCCGATCCGAATGCAGTCGTCGACCACGACGGAAACAATCAGATCAATGGCGAATGCGGCGCGACATACAAATATGTCGAAGTCGCGCCCGGCGACAACCCCGATCCCGGTCCCGGCCCGACCCCCGGCGAATGCCTCACAACATTTAAATATTACAACGCCTATACAAACACGGGCTCTGGCGGCGCGGCAGATTTCAAAGTCCACCTTGTCGGGGAGTTCAACGGCTGGGAAAAGAACGATGCCAATTATACGATGAACTCGGACGGCAACGGCTGCCATACCATTCAGGTCAAGTTCGACGAGGGTTCAAGCACCAAGTACAAATTCCATGTCGAGGGCTGGGAAAACCAGGAAACCGGCAACGATGACGGCTGGATGTCCGATCCCTACAATACCGAGTATGATAATGATGGCAACTCGAACGCATACATCGCATCGTGCGGCATGACCTTCGGCGGCTGCCCCAACAGCGGCGGCACCGTGACTCCGCAGCCACCTGTCTGCCAAGGTGACAGCTGCAATCCCACACCGACAGTCTGCGAAGGCGCGGGCGGCAATGCCACCATCAATGTCTCCAACGCCAATGCCAAGGTCAACAGCATCAAGGTTGACGGCCTCAACATCACCATCGACCTGAAAGGCTCCCCCTCGAACGTCAGCGGCGGCGTCAATCCACAGACCAACGGCAATACCATCACTGATACCGTGCCCGAAAATGGCAAATACACTTACTTTGCCAACGTCGACGGTCAGGAAATCTACATCCCCGTCTGGGTCGAATGCTCGCAGTTCGACTGGCACGACGCAGTCCTCTACTTCGCGTTCACAGACCGCTTTGTCAACGGCGACCCGTCCAATGACGGCAAGTCCGGCACTAGCCATGATGAATCTGACTGGTATGGCGGCGACTTCAAGGGCATGACCCAGAAAGTCAACGAAGGCTATTTCGACAAGCTCGGCGTCAACACGCTGTGGATCTCGTCCGTGAGCATGAACACGCAGAAAGTGAGCTGGGGCACGGGCAATGACTCGATGCACAGCTATTCGGCATACCATTCGTACTGGCCGATTTCAGCGTTCATGACCGACTATAACAAGGGCGACTTCGGCGATATCAAGGCCATCGAGCCGCATTTCGGCAATGAGACCGACCTCAAGGCGCTCGTCGATGCCTGCCATAAACGCGGAATCCGAGTCCTCGTCGACTTCGCGGCCAACCACGTCCACACAGACAGCCCCATGCTCAGCAAGCATCCAGACTGGTTCAACGACAGCGGCAGCCCACGCCTCTGCGACGACAACAACAACTGGGACAACTACTCCGAAAAATGCTGGTTCTCGAAAGATCTCCCCGATATCAACTACGAGAACGGCGATGCCCGCAAGACGATGGTCGATCACGCGATCTGGCTCATTAAGGCGACCAATATCGATGGCTTCCGCGTCGATGCCGTCAAGCACATGAACATTCAGTTCATCAAGGATCTGCGCGCTGCCGTCGAGCAGCTGTATGCCAATTCAGGCATCATGTTCTATATGGTCGGGGAAACCTTCACGGGCGATATGAATCTCCTGAATAAATACATCGGCGACGACCTGCTCCACGCGCAGTTCGACTTCCCGCTCTACTTCAAAATCGGCAACGTCCTTCGCGGGCATGGCCTGTATGACGCGATTTACAATGGCCAGAGCGGCTACAAGGCCGGCTTCAAATCCGATCTGATGGGCACGTTCATGGGCAATCACGACGTGGCGCGCGCCATCTCCGTCGCCGCAGGACAGAACGAGGGCAAATGGGGGCATAACGACACGCCGACCGACTGGAACGCCTACAACCGCATGATGGCAGCCTGGATGATCCTGCTCACGCAGCCCGGCGTCCCCCTTATCTATTATGGCGATGAATTCGGCATGGCCGGTTCAAACGATCCCGACAACCGCCGCATGATGATGTTCGGCGACCAGCTCAACGAGCAGCAGAAAGCCATGCTCGGCCTCGTCCAGTCCGTCGCCAATATCCGACGCGGTCACAAGGCCCTCAGCCGTGGCGAACGCCAGATGATGTCCGTGCCCATGGGCGTGAGCGACAACACGACAGTCTGTTACAAGATGTCATACAACGGGGAAAGCATCATCGTCGGCATCGGCATGGAAGCGAGCGGTGCCGGCATCGGCCGCTGCACACTGGATAACAACTACAATCTCAAAAATCTCTTCGATGGAAGCGAAACCTCGACAAACGAACTCGATCTGTCTCAGAACAAGTTCCAGCTCTGGCTAGTCAAATAACCTCTATCTTTTTTATATGGGCCGCTATGGGGGCAAAGCCCCCATACGCGCCCCCAAAGCCGCTATGGGCTTCTCCCATACGCGGCTTTTTTCATTTTTTACGCGCCCCTGCGACATTCCCTGATTTCGCCATTTTGAGCTAATCAGAAAAGTTTTGGGGCTAACACTTGACAAAAAAAATCCCCCTCCATCGCCTTTCTTTCAGGAGGGGGTTCGGGGGGAACCTCTTTCTTTTGGCACAAAAGAAAGAGGTTCCCCCGAAAAAATCAATTACTTGCAAATCTCAGCGCCGAGCGTCTTCGGAAGCGGGATGCTCACAGTAGCATTCGGACCAGTCGTCAGCGTACATGTCGCAGAGACCCAGCCCTCATCCAGAGCATCTGTCAATTTACGCTTCTCATTCGCAGAGGTCACGGCTTCTTTGCTATCGTTATATTTGAACGGATAGGCACCTTTTTCAGCCGGTGTACCAATGGCGATGATATTCTTATTCTCTTCCCAGTAATACGAATTCTGGATGCGGAATGTGCCCTGATCGACAAAGAAGCCGACAACACCACCAGGCTTCGTACCCGTCACTGTACCCGTACCGTATGCATTGCGGAGCGTGTTCGTTGAGCGGTGCACACCGCCGATCACCGCGCCGACTTCATCCGAGCCTTTGACATTGCCCGTCGCCACAGCATTGGTCACAGACCAGCCATCGACGGCACAGCCGACAAGACCGCCTGCGCGAATGCCCGTTACGTTGCCAAATGTCAAGCATGTCGCAGAACCAAACGCCGCAACGTTTGTCACGGTGCTGCCAGAAAGACGACCAATCAGACCGCCGACATAACCGCCGCCCTTAACCGTACCTTTCGCATACGCATTCGTGAGCTTCGTGCCGCCTTCAATCTGACCAAATGCGCCACCCGTGCAGGTGTTCGCACCGCCCTGGCAAGCTGCGACATTCACGGAGCTCGTCACATCGCCTGTAGAATAGACGTTATCGATTGTCACGCTCGTCGCATTACCGACCAAGCCACCGACAAATGCCGCACCATTGACAGCACCTGTCGCATAGCTATTCTTGACCGTGCCGCCATTCACATTACCAATCAGACCGCCGACATAAGAAAGTTTCGAGGTGACTTTGCCTGTCGCGTAGCTATTTGTTACATTACCAGCATAAGACAATGCGCCAACAAGACCGCCTGCGTAATTCCCTGAAGCCGTAACATCTCCTGTGGCGTGGCTGTCACTCACATCAAAGCCTTCACCTTGCCCAAGGAGACCACCACACTGATTATTACACGTCACGTTACCTACTGCATACGATGCCTTGATGATACCTGTGCGATTATTCTGATTGCTCCATCCACCGACAAGACCGCCAACACCATAAGCTGAAGGCGCATTGATTTCGACATCCGCAAAGCAATTCTCAACAACAGCATCAAAATGCGTCACACCAACGATGCCGCCAATACCGCGAATCGTCGCTGTTACATTTGCAAGATTGATCGTACCTTTAGCTGTTGAATTCTTAATAGTGGCACCATTAATCCATCCCAAACCAACACTGACAGCATCTGTGTAACGATTGGCAGTCATCGTCACTTCGACATCCGCAGAGCAGTTATCAATAATCGAACCACCGTTCACAGTACCGATAAAGCCGCCGCTCTCTCCGCCGCCGTTCAAGGGAACTTTCAAACCATAGACAGACGAACGGTTGACATACGATTTATTCGTCACGAGACCAATCATACCGCCGACTTCCTCGGTATTGCCCGTATCCAGATTCTCAGGCGCCTTGACAACGGCATCATGTTCCACGCAGTGGATGACCTGTGAAGAATCGACCATGCCCGCGAGCGCGCCGACATGCGTGATGCTCGTGCCCTTCGCGGTCAAATTCACCTTCAAGTTCACGTCACTGATGATCGATCCCTTGATGACGCCGAACAGGCCGACATTGCTGCCACTCGTTGTCAGGTTGGCTTCGATCAGACGGCCATTGCCCAAGAAATAGCCTTTATTGAACGGATTGGACGCTGTACCTACTGGCACCCAATTCACTTCATCACCAAAGCTCAGGTCATCGACGACGATATAAGCATTGTTCAAGTTGCTGCCGTCATCCGGATATGTCTTGCCCTGGTTGATGCGGTCACGCATATTGCGGAACATGGTTTCTGTCTTGATGCAATATGCCTTGATTTCCTGATCGCCGACAGTTGTCGTGATATAGCCATTCTCGCAGCTTTCTTTGGGAATTGTACAGAAACCGTTGTTGCATTCCGCGCCATCGGCGCATTTGTTGCCGCACCAGCCGCAGTTATTCTTGTCTTTGCTTACATCGCTGCATTGATCGCCGCAGAAATCCATGTTCTCTTTGCAGACATACTTACAGGCACCTGCAACGCACTGAACACTGGACGCATTTTCATCCTGGCAGACCACGCCGCAAGCGCCGCAGCTTTCAGTCGACGTGAGATCGGATTCACATCCATTCGCCAGATCTTCATCGCAATTCGCATGCGTCTCATCGCATGTCAGCTTGCAAGCGCCATTTTCGCACACACCCGACGTAATACCGGCAACTGCCGAACAGTCAAGTCCCGCGCTTTCGCCTGTGCATCCGCAATATTTCGTGCTTGTCTGAGGATCCGTGCATACGGAAGCATCGCCCACCTTGCACATCGTCTGATTGGCATCCGAGCACTTGCATTCACCGGTCTGACAAGAAAGCCCATCACCGCAAACTGCAAAGCCCTCGCATGTCTCGGAAGCGCCGCAGAAATCCGGATGCGACTGAGGATCGATGCAGTTGCCGTTGCAGTCTATCAGCGAGCCACAGTCTTTACTGCACACGCCTGCATTGCATTTCTCGTCATTGTCACATTTGAATTCTTCCCCGCAACCGCCGCAGTTGTTTTTATCAGATTTCGTATCGACGCATGCGCCATCACACAACACCTGATTATCTTTGCAGACGACTTTGCATTCGCCGTTCGAACAGACCTCGCTCTTTTCGGCATCGCACGCTTTATAGCTCGAACACGATGTACCGCAAGTCTCTGCACTGTAAAGGTCTACGCATGTGCCATTGCAGTCTTCATAACCGGCAGGGCAGCTCTTCACACAAGTGCCGTCCTTACAGGTTTCACCATTTTCTGTATCACAAACTTCACCGCATTTTCCGCAGTTGGCCGAATCGATCTGGATGTTGACGCATGTATCCTCGCACGCGATTTCTCCGGTATTGCAGTTCTTGGTGCATTCGCCATTATTGCAAACCAGACCATCATCGCACTTGTGACCGCATTCATTGCAGTTATTGGCATCCGTCTTCAGATCGTGGCAGCCATCCTCACAGACGGTTTCGGCATCGTTAGCGCACACAAATTTGCAACTCGAATCAACACATTCCTGACCGCCACTGCAAACCGTGTCGCAATCGCCGCAGTGATTCGGATCCTTCGTCAAGTCAGCACAGGTCTCGCCACACGCTTTCTGTCCCTCCGGACATGTCAGCTCCCCACTTGGCTTATCCACGCATTCGTTCTTTTCCTCGTCGCAAGTCTGCTCTTCCGTACACTTGCCGTCACAAGGCTTTACTTCACCCCCAGCGGGCTCGCATTTGTTCGTCGCAGTATTGCAGACCTGCCCATCCGGACACGATCCACCGCAGTCCTTCTTGGTGCCGCTCGACGCGCCACTGTCATCCCCACAACCGAGCGTAAGCAGCGAAGCAAACGCAAACGCTATTCCCAGCGCACCAGTCCGAGTCAATCCAGACATCCCTACTTTCATTTCCATGCTCCTTAAAAAGCTCATGGCATGCGCAAAAGCAATACAACAGCCCGACGCATGCCAAACCTAAAAAAACGCCTTACAGCAATACCCAAAACACGAGGAAAATGTCAAATTTTATGGCGCATTTCCTCACTTTCAGCATTTTTCCAGGCGCACATCCCGGACGCACAACCCCAGTAAAAACACCTGTCCGAAGATTTTTTGTATTTCTAATTTATTTTGGCAGGGGGAAGCCTCCCCCTGCGCGGCTATGTGCTCGACATAGGGGCGACCACGCAGGGCCGCCCCATGTCTGCGCGCATACGCCGCTACCCCCTCTGTCGCTCACTTCACGGCCGTGTTCAAATCGAAATCATAAACCGCCCGAGGATTCTCATTGCATTCCGTCGCAATCCAAAGCTGATTGCCTGTCAGCAAAATCCTCAATTCTTCAGCAAAATCATAAGGAGCTGAATTGTAACGATGCTTCTTTATTCGACGATACACCAATGATCATTTGTCATATTTTTACACTCAAAGTATCTTAGAGCATAGTCAAAATCATATTTATTAATATAAATTTTGACACTAATATCCTGCGCTTGAATGACAAATAAATCATTCACTTCGCTCTGCTCAAGCCATGGACACTCAATTACTTCATCAGCCTCTGCATCGTAAGGCATAGCAGTCATAACCTGAATATAGTTATCAAATATTTTGACACAAGCCGATGGTCTGCCGGCAAAGCGCTCATTTACCATCGACTGTAATTCCTGACGGATTTTCTTTGTAATAAAAATACTATTTTCTGGCAACGAAAGCTCTTTTCTGATGGGATCATCTTCATCTATAGCCACTTCAACGATCTTCTCATCAGAATTGATATACGTCTTCCGATCCTCTTCCGTCGGAAAAGACTTCACCTGTTTATCCCAAATCGAGTACACTACCCAGCCAGGGTCTTCCTTATTTGCTTTGTCACAGGCTGATTCTACGACACACAATTTTGGATCTTTTTTTTCACAATTCACTTCTGAAGCAGTTTTTTCAAACAGTTCAAGAGAATCATAACACGTAGTCTTCGTGTTTTTTATGACACAGTCACCGTCAGTTTGTTCCCGTTCTACGACATCAATCCGGTAAAGATGATCGCCTGTCTTATAGCCTGCTTTGGGGAGTTCCTGATTCGGTTGCTCGTTCTGGATACATGTTCTGACAAGACAAGTATCTGAATCAAAAACAAGACACTCAGCCTTCTGACAGGAACACCCCATTCCGCTTAATCCCAAAAGAATGAATACAAATACACAATTGATGTTTCGAGACATAACAACTCCGATTGTTGTGGAAATGTATCAATTTTGTACAGAAGCAGATGCAGCAAATCCAATAGTTTTATAGGCTGTCGCCAAAATCCTCACGGAATTTGCGCGCGAGACGATCCTGCCAGTCACCGATCGGCGCCAGACGGCCGAAGAAAAAGCGAAGGACCTTGGGCTCTTCAATCCATTTGAGGCCGCCGATGAGCTCGCGGTTGTCATACAGCCATTTCACGCGGTCTGCGCAATACTTGATCTGCGAGAGCGTAAAGACCCTGCGAGGAACCGCAAGGCGAAGAAGCTCAAGCTCGGCAAAGCGCTCGGTGCCATCGGGCTCGCGCTGTTCCGAAATCGAGCCGCGCTCCATGCCGCGTATGCCGCCAGCGATATAAAGCGCCGCCGCCAACGCGCCTGCGGGATACTGCGATGATGGGATGCGTCCCTCCAGGAATGCGGATGCGTTGATATGCGCGCCAAGACCGCCAGCAGGCTCGATCATCGGCACGCCATAGTCCACGAGCTCGCGCACGAGCGCTTCAATAAATATCGGCCCTTGCGAGATGATCTCCATGTCGAGCGTCTCGTAAAGCCCCTGGGCCATCGCTTCCATCGAGCGGACTTCCATGCCGCCATAAGTGAGAAATCCTTCATATAAAGGCACGAATTCCATCAATTCACGATATATATTCTCGTGCATCGTGATAATCGCACCGCCCCGGCTGAAGCCGAGTTTTCGGCTGGAGAAATATATAATATCACACGCTTCCGCAAGCTTATGCATGATATCTCGGATTGGCGCATGTTTATATTCCGGCTCTCGAATCTTGATAAAATACAAATTATCCTGAAGCAACGATGCATCAATGACAGATCGAATACCCTCGCGGCGGCAGATGCTCAGGACTTCGAGCATATTTTCCATCGAAATCGGCTGTCCGCCAATCAGATTCGTCCCGGTCTCTATGCGCACAAAAGCGATATCTTTTTTGCGCTCGGCGATCAAAGCTTTCAAGCGAGCGATATCAAAATTCCCCTTGAACGGCTCGCTGTTGACAGGCTCAAGCCCTTCTTTGCGGACGAGCTCGATGACCTCGCCACCGCAACGCGTGATATGCGCTTTGGCAGTCGTGAAGTGAAAATTCATCGGGCAGATCATGCCTGGCTTGACGTAAGCTTCCGAGAGGATATTTTCACAGGCGCGTCCCTGATGCGCAGGCAGAAAATATGGCGTGCCGAACACGTCGAGAAGCGCGGCTTTCAAGCGGTTACAGGTCTCGCTGCCGGCATACGCGTCATCGGCGCGGAACATCGCCGCCTGCTGAAGATCGGACATCGCGTTCACGCCAGAATCAGTCAGCATGTCCATAAAAACATCGCGATTCTGGAGCAAAAAAGTGTTGTTTCCCGCTTCATTGATCTTGCGCACACGCTCTTCAATCGGCGGAAGATAGAGCTTCTGGACGATCCGGACTTTGTGCATCTCAAGCGGTACCTGATGTTCTTGCTTATAAAATTTAACTGCCATGATCTCTTCTCATCAAAAGGAAATTATTGCTGAACCGATACACATCGTTTCATCAGATGCTAATACCACATCTCAAGCAGCTGGTACAAACCAATTCGCTTGTATCTGGAACAAAACACTGATACAGTGTATGGGGGTGTTTTGTCTTGGCGGTTCTCCCGCTAACATTACCAGAGAACAATGGTATCCTGACTGTATGCGCATATAGTCCTTGTTACTCCGTATTCTCTTAGAACGTTTTGAGGTCAGCTATGAAACGACACGTTTACCTGAACTGTATCGCTGTGTCAGCTCTGTTTGCCGCGCTCTGCGGCTGCAGCAATGATGCCGCCCAGCAAGTCGCGACATTATGCGGTAATGGCGCACTGGACGAAAAAGAAATCTGCGACGGCTCTCTCTTCACGGATGGCAGCAAGGTCTGCCCGAACGGACTGATTCTTATTGATGAAAATGCCTTCGCATGCACCAATTCCTGCGGGCTCGATTTCTCGAAAGCCTGTGCTGTCCCGACTTGCGGCGATGGCATGCTCAACGGCTCGGAAGCCTGCGACGGCGACCTCTTCGCTGACGGCGCAAAAACTTGCCCCGGTGATTTCATCGAGCTCGATAATCCCGTGTACACATGCACCAAAACCTGCCAGGTCGATATCTCAAAAGCCTGCCGATCAAACAGTACATGTGCAGAGCCTGACAAATGCCCCGAATGCGAGGAAGTTCCCAAATGCGGCGACGGAAAACTCGCCGAGAATGAGCTCTGTGACGGCGACCTCTTCGTTGACGGCGCAAAAACTTGCCCCGGTGACATGATCGAACTCGAAATGCCTGCCTATGCCTGCACAGACAAATGCCAGCTCGATATCACACAGGCATGCGTATCCTCGATCTGCGGCGATAAAAAAGTGACTGGCCTCGAAAAATGCGACGGCAATCTCTTCGCCGATGGCGCAAAAGCATGCCCCACTGGCCAGAAAGCCCTCTCCGGTCGCGATCTGTTTGCATGCGATCACTGTTCGATCGATGCCTTGCACGCATGCATCCCCGAAAATGAAAACGAACCGACACTCTACTTCTCTGAAATTCGCATGCAAGATGACAAGTCCGGGTTTGCTCATATCTACATCGAAATTGGCAACCTCGGCTATAACACGACACTTTCCGACTGCAAGCTCCTCGCGGTCAATCTCAGCTCGGACAAAAAATCGATCGATCCCAAACCGGTCAAGGAATATCCCCTGCCTGATATTGAACTCGGCACGTCAGCCAAAGATCCCAGCCAGGTATTCACGATCTGCCATGAGATGAAAGACGGCTGGATTAAATCTCAATATGATAAAAATTCAACTATGGAAGTATGCGATGGTATAAGTTCTGGCGCCCAAACTGTGTTTGACGCTTGTATCACCAATTGCCCACTCGGAAACAAAATATGCGAAGATGCTTGCTTTAAAGCTGAGTATGCATCCATGACGTTGTACCATGAGTGCCAAAATAAAGTAGATTACAAAACTTTGGATGAAGCATGCGATATGTATATACCAGCATCTGATACAAATCTGAACTTCTCAAGAACAAAATCGAACTACAAAAATGACAAAATCTGGGGGCTCGCACTTTCTTGCGGTGACAATATCTACGATATCGTCAAGGTTGCTGAAATCACCACACCCGGAGCACAGCGCATGTGTCCGAAAGGCACCTTAGACTCCATCAAAGCGACTGGAGAGACCATCTTCGAATACTATCAGGGCAATTCATACGACAGCCTTTTCTCCAGCGCCGAATACTTCGTTTCCTATAAAAAAGCATTCTGCGGCAATGTTCAGATCAACTAAAGCGCTGTTGTAGGAAACTAGCACTGATATCAATGACAAGGGGATTTGCCCCCTTGTCAAAAATATTTAGACTAACTTCTGTAATTTCTACAGATTTAAGGCATTCGATAAATCTTAGGTCCGGGACATTCATAGACCCATTCCGGGGTCACAAACGGACAATGATCAAAAGCGCTGTCATCATACCACGGGCTTTGCGAGCTTGGGTTCTTGAGCACCTCAATCTGCTGGGCAGGCATATAGCTCTGCGCAAGCAAGAACTTCTTTCTGCCTTGGGTATTTTCAACGACATCCAATATAATAATGAGATGCCCAGTCGCCGCAATCGAATCCCCAGGCTGCATCTCAGCCACACTCAGAACTTTGCTCTCTTTCATCACCGAGTTGACACCGGCATACATGAACAACATATTATAATATTTTTTAAAATTATTATAGCTGTCGTCCTTGCCTGCGGTCTTGACCAGCGTCGTCTTACGACCTTCCACTTTTACGCGATATCCGGCGCGCCATTTGTCCCAAGCCAATAACTGACCATTGGTAAAATGATAATTAATCTTATCATATTTTTTAGCACCATAGAGATATTCCACGCGCAGGCGCTGCGCAGCATCCGAGCACTGCTGAAGATCGCGCGTCCCGACATCGATAGCCAAAACCCCGACATGACCGCTCTGACGCGCTTTCGGCTCCCCATTGAACAGCATGACTGGAGAGCCATCCGGAAGCATCGGCAAGCTGCGCATATAATCGGTATAGGGATCCTCATATTTTTTGCGTTCATATCCGGAAGGCGCAGGAAAACGCGTCTCAACCGTCATGCCTTCCGGGTTGAGCCAGGACTTATCCTGCGCATGCGCCTCAGTAATCTCGACTAAATTCAGCCCCAACAAAACGATGACTGCAAAATAAATCTGGAACAGATGCATGACCGAACCTCCATAAATAAAAAAACCGCACACAAAGTGTGCGGCCAGACTGATTATTTTTGTGTATCTTTAAAGATCGTCAGCGGTTTGACAAGGCGAGCAGCCCACGCCGCTTCATTGTGCTGCGCACCGGGTTCAAAGTGATGGAAAAGGTCTTTGCCCCATTCATAGCCAATCTCCGCCATCTTATCGACAAAAGACCGCGTAAAACAGTAACAGTCACGGCTGAACTCATCTGAAGATGCTTCTACGGTTCCCAATACATCCGGGCAATTGTCCTCCGGAGCCTGCCCGCCACTGTCGAGGTAAAGCTTGAAGCCCCTGTGTCCTGCCTCCGCATACATATCCTCCATCGTCTTGCCTTCATTGTGGCTGAACCGTCCCCAAGCAGTTGTCGGCGAAAGTGCGAGCACAACATCATAGCTCGTCGGGTAGAGATGCGCGATATACAGGCTGATCAGTCCGCCCATTGACGAGCCCATCAATCCAGCTTTGTTCGTCACTTTAAATTTTGATTCTATAAATGGGCGCACCGTCTCATGCACAAATTTGGCGTAATCCCCGCCCTTTGCATGGATATTGCCATAACCGGCCACACTCAGATCTTCATCCGCAAAAGCATATTCGGCAAGCCTGTCCTGCTCGATATTATCGATGCCCACGACGATAAAAGAAGCCTGAGCGGCTGCCATGTTCTCTTCAACTTTCCAGCTGCCATACGCGCCGCCTGTACCAAACAAGTTTTGTCCGTCATGCGCATACAGGACATCAAACGGCCCATCCCCTGTGGGGACATACACCCGGAGCGTTCGTGACGGCAGGCCTTGTGGCGACTTAAAATCATGATATCGCATCAGGTACGGCTTGTCCGGCGTTGTAATATAAGAAATCTCCCCATCTTCCGTATAGCCATAGCGCAAAGACCACGGATCAGAGATATATTGATCGCCATTCACAAATTTATAATAATTTTTATGCACAGCATCTTCAGGCATGGGCACTTCCGCATACCAGATATCGCCATCATTCGTCATGGCCTGCTTTTCCCAGCCATTGAAATCACCAGCGACCTGCCAGTTGCCGCCTTCATACCAATGCATGAAGATGACCGTATTGTCATCCGTCACGACAGGAAAACCGCCATTGTATGAAATATTATTAAAAGCTTCTTCTGTAGACACAGTGCCTGCGATTCTGGCACGCGCCCAGTCTTCGGCTGTTTTCTTGTCTGTCGGCTGGCCGGGTTCCTGCGTGCCGGGATCAGGTTCAACGGTACCGCCTGATTTCTCCGTACAGCCATTCCACGAATGCGTATCATCCGAAAGCACGCCACAGACCTTTTGTTCCTGCGTGCAGTCATACGCGTTCACGATATTATCCTTGCAGTAATAGATAATATCGCCATAACATTCGCCAGACTCCGGGAGTGTCCCGCAAGCCGTTCCGATTTCCGGGTGAGTTGGCTGAACAGGTTCTGATGGCCCTGGGTCAGACGGACCGGGGTCTGATGGCTGACCGGGCTGTACACCAGGCGTTGACGGCTGCCCTGGCTGTGTTCCCGGATCGGTCGTCTGGCCTGTGGTCTGATTGCCACCCTCATTTTCATTCTCGGCGCATCCTGTCAAAAGAAGCATCAAAAAACAAAGGCATAATGCCACATGCCCGCCAAATCTATTCATCACTCTGCCTCACGCGTCAAAATAAAGGGACGAAAACTCGAATTCCCCCTCACAAACTATAGCAATTCACTGGAGAGAATACAAGCACACCTAGAACGTCTTTGATACCTTGTCGCATCGCTGCATTCACCATGCACAACTTGCTTGACGATTACAGTTCACTATTCAGCTATCTTTGACCCAACGAATATCAAAAAGCCCAAGGCGAACAAACCGGCAACCCAGTTCCACATAAAAATGGCGATCACTCCGACGAGAAGTGCAGCTACCACAAATATCAGTAAAAAGTGTGATTCTTTTTCAAACAGCAGCAAAATCAAATGTATAATCAGACTGCTCAATAACACGCATCCTGAAATGCCCCAGAAAGTGCCGGCTTTCATAAAAATATAATATAATCCTAGACCTGATCCAGAAATGACCGCAAGACTTAAAAAAATAATCCAAAATGGCGAATAGTTAATAGGTGCTTCCAACGCATTCATTCTGTTTTCTAACGCAACGATGATTTCTGTTCCAGCCTCATTATTCGTTCTCGCTAACGGTTGCAGGCTGGGATTCATCATGACTGAACCGGGAGGTCCGAATAACAGACGTCTTTTAGCATTCACGACCAAGATATCCTTGTTCAACGGCAATCTGTCATCTTGTTCGTATTTGATTGCCTGAACAATCTTTTCGCAGTCACGTCCAGTCTCTTGATAGAGTATCGACAGGATCTCTTTTTTATCCTTCATGGAATACCCCTCAAAAGCCTGAGCCCATTTTTCAAGTTCAGATTTATCAGGGGTGAGCTTGACAGAAATCCTCTGCGCCCGTCCTTGAGCAAGGCGCTGCTCCGCGCAGCTGACCACATCCGACACTCTGCGCTTGACAGCATATTCAGGCGTTGACAAAACTTCTTTGAGGATATCAACAATCCGTAAAAACTCCTCTCTGGTATGAACCCAACATTTAAATATGATTTCTTTGCGCTCCTCAAGGCTGTAATGCTCAAACAAAGACAACTGCTCCGCATACAGTTCGAGGACTTCCATAGGGGTAAAGCCTGGCTGCTTGAGCTCTGGACACCCCTCGACCTGCTCGCTGAAAGACAGGTCTTCCCATAACTTTTCTTTGGGCTTATTTGAATTATTAAAACTATAATCTGCATTCGTTTTGGATGAAGGCTTTGTATTTTCGAGTGAAGCTGTAATTATCTGTAATCCGCTTAATTGTAGTTCACCTTCTGTAAGCTCAATCAACAAATTCATTTCTATATCTTTACCGATTCTTTTTTGTACAGCGTGAATAGCCGTTATAATTTTCTCACAAGATCTTCCAGTTTTTCTATACAGTTGTATGAGTATTTGCTTTCTATGTTTTCTAGAGTAACCTTCAAATTTATCAACTGCACCATCCAGTTCCAGAGCATCGGGTGTTTTATGTTGTCTATTTTTCACTTCAATATTGATACGTTCAACAGCCATTTCAATAAGACTGATTATTGATATTCGATGCCCAGGTTCTCGCTCTGTCAATAATATAATCGCAACACAATCAACAATCAAATCAAAGTCCTGCTCAGTTCTTAAATAACACTCAGTTATAATTTCTTCCTTCTCAGATGAACTGTATTCATTAAATGCATTCAGCTTATTCACCCAGATATCAAGCGGCCCTGAAGCATTATATTTGGAATGATTTACATCATCATTATGCTTCATATTCCATTTCGAATCAGATGCAAATATAGCATTATTCGTGTTTTTTCTCAAAACTGGTTCAAAACTCTTGAGCTTTTTCAAGACGCTTTCGGCATCTTTGAGACGGTCATTCGGATTGGGCGCGACCATTTCAGCGAGCATATCCCTGAAGGATTTTGGCAGATTCTCAGGGAGATACTTGTCATATTTGAGCGTCAAGCCATCCATTTCCATATCACAGGGGGCCACGCCAGAAATGAGATGAACCATCGTCATGCCCATGCCATAGATGTCCGAGGCAGGTGTCGCCTTGCCAAAGAGCTGCTCGGGCGCCACATATCCAGCTGTCCCAGCAAACGTGCTCGCGTTCGTGCGCTGGCGATTGGCCGCCACAGTGCCGAAGTCGACGAGCCACACGCGGATATCCTCACCTTTGATATTTACAATCAGATTTCCCGGCTTGATATCGCGATGAATGATCGGATGCAAGCGCGTGTGCAACTGGCTCAGGATCTTCAGCGCGGACGAAAGTATCGCCACGACCTGATCAAATGTCGGTTCAAAACCGTCCTCAATCATATCTTTGAGCGAACTGCCCTCAATATATGATTCTACAAGATAAGAATAAGGCTCTTTTTCTATGAATTCAATGAACTTCGGAATCCCCTGAACATCCAGTTTCTGAAGAGTCTCGACTTCGCGCTTGAGCAGATCGACCTCTTTCCAGCTTTCGGCTTCCCTAAAGTCAAAGATTTTAATCGCGACGATCTCCCCTGTCTTCGATGACGCTTTGAAAACAGTCCCCTGCGCGCCTCTGCCGACTTTTTCCAAAATCGTATATTTTCCCTCAAGACCGGGATAATCCCTGGATGCGCCTTTCGCATCTCCAGCATGCGGCTTTTCATTATTATATTGATCAGTTTTATGGTTACCACTTTGCTGCATACAATCCTGCGCCATTTCTCTCCCCTCAGTCCATCGCGCTCGCCTCAATCCTATTGAGGCATCTAAATGTATGCTTACACTAGCATATTGTATTTATTGTGTAAAGCGCGCCCCGCGTATCGGCACAGCCGATAGCGGGGCGCACGAGCCGTATGCGCCGAAGGCGCATAGGGGCGTAAGCGCGGCGTATGGCGACAGCCATAGGCGCGCCCCTCAAAACCCAGACCTCGAAAATTTGCAAAACACGCCAGCTGTGAGATGACAATCAATCCAGCGCCACGAAGGCGTCCTTGCAGGCAAAAGGAGTTTGTCATGACTGCACCAGAAAAGAGGCAATGCCCCAAATTTCTTGAGAATCCAAAGCGTTTTCATCTTCTCGGCTGTTGCGGCACGGGCATGGGGGCACTGGCTGTCCTGCTCTGCGAGTCGGGATATGAAGTCAGCGGCTCGGATACGGGGTTTTATCCGCCGATGAGCGATATCCTCGTGCGGTATCACATCCGCACGTTCGAGGGCTGGGAACCGTCGCATCTTGACGGCCTGGATCCTGCTGACACGCTTGTCGTCGTCGGGAATTTCTGCAGGCGCACGAATCCAGAGTGCATCGCTGCCATGGAGCGCGGCTTTTCGACGCTCTCGCAGGCTGAAACGCTCTACCACTTCTTCCTCAAGAAAGCGCAGCGCCGCATCGTCATCTCCGGCACACACGGAAAAACAACGACCTCTTCGCTGACTGCAGCCGTCCTGTCGGAAGCCGGACTGGATCCCTCCGTGTTCATCGGCGGCGAAGTGCTCGCGTACGGCTGCGGCGCACATTGCGGCAAGGGCACTGATTTTATCGTCGAGGGTGATGAATACGACACAGCATGGTTCGACAAGGTGCCGAAATTCTGGCACTACGCGCCGACGCTGCTGTGCATCAACAATATCGAATTTGACCACGCCGATATCTATCAGGATCTCGAAGAAATCATCGGCGTTTTTGAAAAGCTCGTCCGCGACATGGGGACAGCCGGCGTTATCTGCTATAATGCCGATGATGCAAACGTTTGCCGAGTCGTCCGGCAGGCGCGCTGCAAGACAGTCGGCTTCAGCCTCAAAGATGCTGCCGACTATGCCGCCACAGATGTCGAGCCGCATGACGGCGGCCTCTCGCTCAATGTGATCGAACGCGCGACTGGCACACGCATCGCGCATATCGAATCCCCGATGACCGGACATCACAACGCCTATAATCTGACTGCGGCATGTGTGATCGCGCATCTGCTCGGCGTGCCGGAAACGGCGATCCGCAATGGCCTGGCAAGCTATCAGGGGGTCAAGAAACGGCAGGAGCTGATCGGAATCGTCAACGGCATCACGATATATGACGACTTCGCTCACCATCCGACCGCCGTGCGAGAAACAGTCCGCGCCATCCGCGCACGACATCCAAAAGAGAGAATCTGGGGCATCTTCGAGATGAAGAGCAACACTTCTCGAAGAGCGGTTTTTCAGCACGACTATCCGGTCGCGCTCGCCGAATGCGATGAAGTCATCTTGAGCGCGCCCTGGAAAAAGGACGACCTCCCGCCCGAAATGCTCATCAATATCCCGAAGATCGTGGATGATCTCAACGCACGCGGCGTTCATGCGCAGATGATTCCTGATGTCGAGGAGATCGTGGCGCATCTCGTCGACAGCTGCCGTCCCGGCGATGTCGTGCTCGGCATGAGCGGAAGCGCTTTTGGCGGCCTGCACAGAAAACTCAAAGCATCACTTGAAGCCAAGTGATCGCGCAATTTCCCAGCCCATCTCATCATTCTCTTTCAAAGACAGATATATGAAAACGGAAGGCACACAATTTGAGATTCTGAATCGCGTCGATGTCGGCGGCATGGCGGAAATCTTCCGCGCGAAAAACCTGAGCACAGGCGAAATCATGGCGATCAAGCGGATATTGCCGAGCCTGGCGGGACAGGAGAATTTCGTCAGCATGTTCATTGACGAAGCCGCTGTCTGCATGGCCTTGCATCATCCGAACATCGTCCGCGTCGATCAGATCGGCCTGATGGATGATGCGCTGTTTCTCTCGATGGAGTTCGTTGCCGGCATGAACCTGCGCGACCTTCTCAATTTTGCGAACCAGTACCAGTTCAAGCTGCCAATTCATGAGGCTGTGCGCATTGCCGCGCTGATTCTGGACGGCCTGGAGTATGCGCATCACGTCTGCGGGGAAAATGGCGAACCGCTCAATCTGATCCACAGGGACATCAGCCCTCCGAATATCCTCTTGGGCTACAACGGAGACGTGAAGATTACAGACTTTGGCCTCGTCAAATCAAAATCGCAGCTTTCCAAGACCGTCCCCGGGCTGATCAAAGGCAAATTCAGCTATCTGTCCCCTGAAGCAGCCTATGGTGAAAGCATCGATCACCGCAGCGATCTCTATGCAGTCGGCATCATCCTTTGGGAAATGCTCGCTTCACGCCCGCTCTTCAACGATCCCATCGAGACGAAAATCCTCGATCTCGTCCGGAAATCGATTGTCCCTCCGATCAGCTCGATCAACGAGGACGTACCGGAAGCCCTCGAAAAGATCATCAACAAAGGGCTGGCGCGCAGTCGCGCGGACCGCTACCAGACGGCGCGCGAGTTTGCCGACGATCTGCGAGGATTCCTCAAGTCAATCGGCAATCCGGAGTCTGCGCTGGGCGACATCGTCGCCAAGATCAAGCCGCCGCAGGATCCAGACGAAAATGAGGACGAAGAAGTCGAAGCCCCTCAGAACGCCACGGCAGCAGACGACGAAGTCCAGCCGCATACGCGAAGCGAACTCATCCCGATCGAGGCGCTCGTCAAAGCTGCCGATGAAGCCGAAAAGAAAGAGGACGAGCTCAAGGCGAAAGCCGAACGGGAAAAACCAGCCGAACCTGCTCAGACCGAAGACGATGAGCCCAAGTCCTTGCTCGACAAATGGCGCGAAATGCCATCCGCCATGAAGAAGAAAGACATCATCCTAGCATGTATCATCGTGTGCGCCGTCATTTTCGGAATCATGATCTCGATCTCTCTGTTCTTCTGAGCCTGGTTTTCTCCGATCTGCCAAATCCTTCAAACAGGGGCGGTCAATGCCCCTTTCTCAATTTCCACCGAGCATAAATCATTCAACTGACTTCTGCCTGAGGCGTCTCAGCCCGACTCTCAATGACTTTCGGGCAGCCTTGAGCTGGCGATTTGATTGCGTTTATGCTTGCAATTGGTTTCAATATATCCATCTCACAGGTATTGACATGATACAGCTTCAGGCGACAGCGCGTTGCCTTGAAATCATGCGCATACATAGCAGATGCGTGTTTGAAAAAGCCGAAAAAATCGCGCGCGCAAGCCGTTATGCAGATGCGATCGATTATATATTTTTGCGCGAAGCGACCATGCTTCACGATTACGGAATCATCGGTGTACATGCCCCAGATATCGGGTGTTTCGGAGACGCGCCCTATATCATGCACGGGCAGCTCGGCGCGGCCTATCTGCGTCAGCTCGATCCCATCCGCTATGCTCGCCATGCCCGTGTCTGCGAACGCCATATCGGGAGCGGCCTTACGGCTGCTGAGATTCTTGCGGGCGGCCTCCCACTCCCTCACCGCGACCTGCTTCCTGAAACGCTCGAAGAAAAGCTCATCACGTATGCCGACAATTTTTTCAGCAAAAATCCTGATCATCTGACGGAAGAAAAGACGCTCGAACGCATCCAGAACAGCCTGGCGAAATTCGGGCCTGCGCCGCTCGAGCGCTTTCAAATCCTTCACGATATGTGGCAACCCCAAAACTAAGAAACCATAAATATGTTGAAATCAGAATTTTCAGTCTTATTCAATCTGACCGAAGCAGAAAAGCAGTATATTCGCAACTGCAAATCGCATCTTCATAAATATCCCGAAGTGTCATGGCACGAATTCGAAACGACATCATTTCTTCGTCACGAACTTGAGGCGATTGAAGGTGTCGAGATACTTCCATACGCGCTGAATACGGGGCTGATCGCCAAAATCAACGGCATCCCCGGCAAACGCTGTGTCGCGTTGCGCGCAGATATCGATGCGCTCGCGCTCGACGAAGCATGGGACTCCCCGGACAAAAGCCTCAATCCCGGACGCGCCCATGGCTGCGGACATGACTTCCACATGTCAGCCCTGCTCGGTGCCGCAAAAATGCTTGCGCGCACGCGCGACAAGTGGCCCGGCTCAGTCCTGCTGATCTTTCAGCCGGCCGAAGAGACGACGAACGGCGCCCTCGAAATCCTCCGCACCGGCTGTTTTGAAGACCATCACGTCCAGGCAATCTTCGGTCTGCACAACCGTCCTGAAGTCGAGACAGGCAAAGTCGTCGTCAAGGCGGGGCCGCTCATGGCAGCAAAAATCAACTTCAAGATTACCGTCCACGGCCTCGGCGGACACGGCTCCATGCCGCACAAATGCATCGATCCGATCGTCTGCGCCGCTGCAATCGTCCAGAATGTGCTCACGATTACGAGCCGAAACGTCGATCCGATGCGCGCGCTCGTACTTTCGATTTGCTCCATCCACGGGGGCACGCCCGACAACCTCATCGTCGACACCGTCGAAATGACAGGCAGCATGCGCTATCTCGATCCCGATACTGGCACACGCGCGCTTGAACGCCTCAAAACCATCGTTTCCGCTACCGCTCAGACATTCGAATGCACGTCCGACTTTGAAATCGTCGAATCCGTTCCGAGCGTCATCAATCACGAATCTCTGCTGCCTCTTGCACAAACCGCCGCATCGATGGCCATCGGACCTGATGCCGACATCGTCACCGAAAGCTGCCTGGCAACTGAAGATTTCGCGCAATACATGCAGCGCGTTCCCGGCTTTTTCTATTGGGTTGGGGCGCGCAAACACGGCGATACTTGCCACGCCTGGCATAACGCGCAATTCCACACGGATGACGATGCCCTCAGCAATGCCGCGCAGATCCTTGCCTGGTCGGCCTATTTATACTTGGTTTCAGACATATAGATAGAATCTACGGAATTTTTTTTGCGCCGCTATCGCCTTTCGCCGATACGCGGCGCGTAGCCGCCCGCTATTTGCATCGCAAATACGCGGGCGGTGTTTTATATAAGCACAGAATACATATTCAAGATATAATTATAAATATAAATTATATATTTAATTTATACACTAAATCAATCCAGCCATAGTTGTCTGCAGGCGAGCAATGCGCTGACGGCGCATGCGTGAAAATTGCGTCCGCGTCAGTGCATCCGCGTGTTCTGGTGTTTCTTCAAGACAAGCCTGAACGCTTGAGGCATCTTTTGTCTTCACCGCCTGCCAGAGACGCTTGCGCTCTGCCTTGTCATAGACCATATCCGGCGACATCCGATAGGGGTCTACTTCAAATTCACAGCTGCGAAGCGCGTTATCCGTCGAACACACGCCTTCGCGCAATTCCTCAGCATCTGCAAGCGCTTTCATTCTCACCGCCGCCCGGAGCAGCCTGCCATTGAGATGATGCCAAATATATGTCGTGAACTTGATCCCGCGTTCTGGATCGAATTGCGGCACCATTTCTAATACATAAAGCACTGCTGTCCCACAACTTTTCAGAACAGCGCAAGCTGAGGATTCACAATAGGTTCAGTCATCTTAGGTATGAGGTAATCGTCGAGAATTTCGTTTGAGAACAAATTAATACGTATCCAATTCAGAATTTCACGCATT
>JAFUEE010000097.1 GCA_017464085.1 Pseudomonadota bacterium | reverse complement strand
TGAGGGTGTCGATGTGAAAAAGCGGAATCTTGCGCTGGCCCCTGAGGGTGTCGAGATGAAAAAGCGGAATCTCGCGCTATCCCCTGAGGGTGTCGATGTGAAAAAGCGGAATCTCGCGCTAGCCCCTGAGGGTGTCGATGTGAAAACCTGGAATCTCGCGCTGGCCCCTGAGGGTGTCGAGATGAAAAAGCGGAATCTCGCGCTGGCCCCCGAGGGTGTCGAGGCGAAAAATCAGGAATCTTGCACTGGCCCCTGTGGGTGTCGAGATGAAAAAGCGGAATCTCGCGCTGGCCCCCGAGGGAGTTTTGGTGAAAATCTGTGATTTCACGCTGATCCATGAGCAGGTGCAGTGAAAAAAGGTTATTTCACTCCAGCCCCCGAGGGAGTTTTGGTGAAAATCTGTGATTTCACGCTGATCCATGAGCAGGTGCAGTGAAAATCAGTTGTTTCAGTCTCGTCTCTTAGGTGGTTTGTCTGAAAACAGAAATCGTGTACTGCCTCCAGAGGATACCCATTATGAACCAATGTCATTTGTGTTTGCCTGTGGGGGGGCAGATTGGCTGTTTGGTGTTTTATGCAGTCCCTTGAGCGCTTCTGAGAGCTTAAATGGTTTTATTGACACACGTTTCGGATGAAACAAGAAGCTATTCTTTAAAACTTGGGGGGCGCAGAGATGTGGGGAATTACGCTATTATCATGAAGTCTTTTGAGTCTAACGGCATTCAATGCGAGATTTGATCGAGATATGCGCGGCATTGGGGAGTCAAAAAAATAAACGCGGCGTATGCCGTCAGGCATAGCCGCGTCTGGCGCCGCCGTATGCGCAGCATAGGCGCGCACCAGGGATAAAAAAAGCCGTCCGGGAAGGGCGGCTTTTGATGTTGGGGGGATTGAGGTTAGAGTGCGCGGTTTTCCTGATGCTCGCGCAGGATGCGTTCGCGTTTGCGGTTCCAGTCCTCGCGTTCCTTTTCGGCTTTGGATTTTTCGCGTTTGAGCGCGTAAGTGTCTTCGGCGCATTTGGAGATGTTGAGGAGCACGCCGGTGGCGAACATGCACATGATCAGCGAGGAGCCGCCGAACGAGATGAAGGGGAGCGTGAGCCCTTTCGTGGGCAGGAGGCCGGAGATGACGCAGAGGTTGACGGCGGCCTGAAGCGTGATGATGAACGTCAGGCCGAAAGCGACATATCTGCCGAAGTAGTCGCGCGCCTGCATGGCGATTTTGAATCCTCTGAAGGCAAACATGAGGAAGAGGAAGAGGATGAGTAGCACGCCGGCGAACCCGAGTTCTTCCGCGATGGCCGTGCCGATGAAGTCTGTGTGCAGTTCAGGGACGAACCCGAGTTTTCCGAGGCCTTCGCCAAGGCCGCGCCCTTCGAGGCCGCCCGAGCCGATGCTGATGAGGCTTTCGACGAGCTGGTAGGCGCTGCTGTCCTGATTTTCCCAGGGGTTGAGGAACGCGAGCACGCGCTGCATGCGGTAATCCGCGAGCGTGATGGCGAAGCCGCCGCCGACGATGCAGATGGCGACGCCTGTGATGATATAGATGAGGCGTGTGCCTGCAAAGAAGAGCATCGCCCCCATAAGTGTCGTGATGAGCACGCTCGAGCCGAAGTCCGGCTGGAGCATGAGCAGCCCGATGATGACGCCGATGAGCAGAAGATGCGGCAGTACGCCGATCATGAACGTCTTGATCTTGTCGTGCTTTTTGGCCATCGAGTAAGCGAGGACGAATGCGATGGATATTTTGGCAATCTCTGCGGGCTGGATATTGAAGGAAGCGAGCCTGATCCATCGCTTTGAGCCGTTGACTTCGGTGCCGGCGATGAGCACGAGCAGCAGAAGCCCGATTGTTCCGATGAGTATCGGATAGGCAAGGCGCTGGAACCAGCGGTAGTCGAGTTTGAGCCCGAAGACGAGCGCCGCGATGCCGAACGCGACATAGATCAGCTGTCGGAACAGGAAAAATGTAGAGTCGCCGAGATTCCAGCTCGCAGTGATGCCGGAGGCGCTGTAAATCATGACGACGCCGATGCCGATCAGGGTGCATACGACGAGCAGGAGCCATCCGTCCCACGGGCGTTCGGTGGTGATGTGTGACGTATTGATGTTCATGTCAGCCACGTCTCTCTGAGAGTTCAAGAACGATTGAATTTTTTTGAGGGGGAGGTCTCCCCCTTCGCGGCTATGTGCTCGCTCGGCCTGAAGCTCAGCGCGCTGCGCTTTCGCTCAAGCCGATCTGCGCGCATACGCCGCTACCCCTTCTCATATAGGTTTTCGCGTGTTCGAGGGCATGCGCGGCAGCGAGCGTCTGGCTGTCCAGAGTCGCGCCCCAAGACTTGCGGCGCGGCCGCGCGGGAGGCTACCTGATCTTGAGGCTTGCGATGGCGATGAGCGCGAGAAGTATGGAGATGATCCAGAAGCGGACGATGACTTTGGGTTCGGCCCATCCCTTGAGCTCGAAGTGGTGGTGTATCGGCGCCATCTTGAAGACGCGCTTTCCGGTGAGCTTGTAGCTGGTGGTCTGCGTGATGACCGATATTGCCTCGAGCAGGAAGAGGCCGCAGATGATGAGGCTGAGGAGCTCATTTTTGGAAAGGACCGCGAGCGTGCCGAGCGCGCCGCCGAGCGAGAGGCTTCCGAGGTCGCCCATGAAGACCTGTGCGGGGTATGAGTTGAACCAGAGGAAGCCTATGCCGCTTCCGATGATTGCCGAGCATCCGATGCAGAGCTCGTTGATGCCTGCGATGTAAGGCATTTTCAGGTAGGCCGCGATGTCGAACGAGGCGTAAGTCGAGACGCCATCGACGTTGACGGGGAACTGCAGGATCGTGCCGCCGATATAGCAGAGGATGAGGAACGTGCCTGCGGCGACGGAGACTGGTGCGATCGCGAGGCCGTCGAGCCCGTCAGTCAGGTTGACGGCATTCGACGTGCCGACGATGACGACCATCGCAAAGAGCGCATAAGCGATGATCGGGAGCGACAGGGAGAATTTATCAGCCGCGAGGAACGGGAAGTAGAGCTCACTGGAATAGTGCAGGGTCTGATCCTGGAAGAGGACGACCATGGCGATGCCTGTGATGAAGAACTGCAGGATGAGTTTCCATCGCCCGGGAAGGCCTTTGCTGCCTTTTTCCTTGATCTTGAGGTAGTCGTCGATGAAGCCGACGGCGCCGAAGAAGGTCGTGATGGAGAGGAAGATCCAGACATAATGGTTTGAGAGGTCAGCCCAGAGGAGCGTGGAGACGACGAGGCTCAGCAGGATGAGGCTTCCGCCCATTGTGGGGGTGCCGCGTTTTTTGAGGTGCGACTGCGGGCCGTCGTCGCGGACGACCTGTCCGACCTGGCGCTCTAGGAGCTTCCCGATGAAACGCGGGTACATGAAGCTCATGCAGAGCGCGGTGATCATCGTCATCACGCATCGGAAGCTGACATATCGGAAGACGTTGAACGGCGCGAAGTAGTCGCGCAGCTCGTAGAGGTACATAAACATGGATGAGAGGCTCCGTATGTTGAGGATGACGTGTCAGACCCTGTGTGCGTTGAAATGCTCGAGGACGCGCTCGAGGCGTATGCCTCTGCTGCCCTTGATCAGGCACACGGTATCCGGCAGCAGTGCCGGCCTGAGTGTTTCCAGTGCATTGACGAGATTTTCAGAGGAAGATGTGAGTATCCGCGCTTCCGGGAGTCCGGCCTGAGCGGCGCCCTGTGCGATGCATTCAGCCTGTTCCCCGACACAGAGCAGTCGCACGGGTGCGAGTGCGGCGGCTTTCTGTCCGATGCGGCGGTGAAGCGCCGGGCTTTCGGGGCCGAGTTCTCGCATGTCCCCGAGGATGAGGCAGACCGGCGATTTGAAGTGCGCCATGAGTTCGAGCGAGATGCCCATGCTCGATGGGTTTGCGTTGTATGCATCGTGCAGGAAGGAGACACGGTCGAGGCCGATCCAGCGTTCGAGGCGGCCGGAAGGGAGGCGGATGTCTTCGAGCGCGCGGTTGAGCGCGGTTTCATCCAGGCTGGTGTCTGGTTGGCTTGAGAGTGCCGCAGCGACTGCTTTTGCGAGGTTTCCAGCGTTGTGCGTGCCGAGGAGCGGCAGCGAGAGATGGAGCGACTGAGTTGGCGTATGCAGTTCGAAAGCGATTCCGTCAAGCGTTGCGCGGACATGATCGAAGCGGAAATCTTCTCCGGAAGCATCATCGCCGACCCAGACGGCGCGGACGCCTGCCGGGATGCGGGTGGCGTAAAATTTTCGCGTTTCTGCTGGAAGGACAATCGTTTTGAGGCGCGGCGCATCGATCATTTCGCCTTTGGCGGCCGCCACGCCTTCAAGCGAGCCGAAGCCTTCGAGATGTGCCTCCCCGACGCAAGTGATGATTGCAATGTCAGGTTTTCCGAGATTGCTCAGATATCGGATTTCGCCGGGGGCATTTGCGCCCATTTCGAGCACTGCGGCATCATGGGCGGTGGTCAGGCGTGCGGCGGTCATCGGCATGCCGACAAAGTTGTTGAAATTGCCTTCGGTCTTGAGGACTTTGTGTCCGAGCGCTTCGAGGCATCGCGCGAGCAGTTCTTTGGTCGTGGTCTTTCCGTTGGAGCCGGTGACGGCGAACGTCGTGAAGTTTCCGAGCGTGCGCCTTTTGTCGAGGATCGCGCTGGCAAGCTTTCCGAATGCGCGGAGCACCTCGGGCACGACGAATGCCGTGACATCCGAGGGGATGGTGAGTTCGCGAGAGATCACGATGCCCCGGCAGCCGCGGTCGATCACGTCGGGAATAAAGTCATGAGCGTCAAAGCGCTCTCCGGAGAGCGCGAAAAAAAGATCGCCCGGGCCGACGCGACGGCTGTCTGTCGAGACTGAGGTGAAGCGGATGTCCTGCGGGTGAACATGCCGCGCCCCCATGGCATGGCATAGCTCTGATTCCTGAAATAGCGAGATGATTGTTTCGTCCATGAAACCTCCTGTAGATGTGCGGCAAAGTGGATACACATCAAGGAGGATTTTACATCACTTTGGAGGAAATCAAATTTATGGGGGTATGGGAGGCTTGAGTTATGACTGCGTGACCGGCCATGTGGTGACGAAGCGTGCGCCGCCGAGGTCGGAAGCCTGTGCCGAGATGGAGCCTGAATGAATCTTCATGATGCGGTGCGCGATCGCGAGTCCGAGACCGAAGCCGCCAGTGGATTTGGAGCGGCTCTGTTCGAGGCAGACGAACGGATCGAAGATGGAGGCGCGTTTGTCTTCTGGGATGCCGGGACCGTCATCGTCGACGGAGATGACGATGGCGTTTTCATCTGTATCCTGCTTGACGCTGAGCCGGATATGTTTTTTCGCATACCGTGCGGCGTTGCTCAGGAGGTTTCCGATAACGCGCTTGAATGCGTTGGGGTCAGCTTCGATCATGTAGGAGTCGTCCAGGCCGATGATTTCGACATCGAAAGGCTGGAGCGCAAGGGAGCGCTGTTTGAGCGTGAGCTCGACCAGGTCCTTGACAGCGCTTGTCTCGAAGTTGCGTCGTCCGTTGCCGGCATCGACATAGTTGAAGTAGCTGAGTTCTTTTGTCAGATTGTCGATTTCGGTGAGATCTTCGTCGATGGAAGCGAGACGCGCCTGTGCATTTTCATCGTCTTCCGGGAGGTCGAGCATTTCGAGGGTGAAGCGTATGCGTGAGAGCGGTGTGCGCAGTTCGTGGGCGATCGCCTGAAGGAGGCTTTTTTGCTGGTCGAGATGCGTTTCGATCGATTCCGTCATATCATCGATGTTCGCAGCGAGTGTGCCGATAAAGTCCTTTCTGGGGTCATTGCATCTGGCGGTGTAGTCGCCTTTTTTGACGCGCTGGCAAGCTGTGGCGATGCGCGTGATGCGAATTGCAATCGGGATGATCAGGATGAGGACCGTGACCAGGATGATGAGCAGGATCATGCCAGTGCTGAACAGCGTCATGGACCATGGAATCACCGGCGGTAGCGGCTGTGGGCGCTTGGCAAAGATGACGTATGGGGAGTTTTTGACTGGAATGATCAGGAACGCCGAGCGGTGCTCGATATGATGCGGATGTCTGGGCGCCATGTAAGGATTGTGCGCCGTGATATGCTGCATGGAGGCGATCATGCTCTGAAATGAGATGTGCCTGTAATGCTTGGGTACGATCACCGAAGGCTCGATCGGCGGGGTAATTTTTTTGTCCGGTTTTGCATTGTGCGGATTGGGGTGATACGGATCGCTGTTGTGATTGGGGAGCCTTGTGTAGGATTTGAGCGTTCCCGGGTGCATGTCAGGCTGAGTTTGAGGCTGGAAATCGCCGATGCTGAAGGGAATGCCGCTGAGCAGCCGCATGCGCTCGTTGTTTCTGAGCCACAGACCGTATTTTTGAGGCGCTTCTTGTGAGATGAGCTCGCTGATCGGGCTGACTTGAGCTTGGTTTAAGAAGGGATCTTTTCTCTGTGCGAGGTAGTCGCTGATTTCAGCAAGCGATTTGTCTTTGACAGAGGCGCTGAGCATATCTTGTAGAAGATGTGGGTTGATGTGTATGGCGTTACCGGACTCGCGCATCTCAGGCTGCATGAAGTGCGAAGTGCAGAAGATAGAGAGCACGACTGCAATCAGCAGAGCGAAAAAGGCCTTGAAGAACAGACGATTCGTGGATGAGAATTTCTTGAGCATGTTGTGGAAATGGCTTCAAAAAGCGTCAGCTGCATGAGGATGTAAGAAAATACAAATCCCCACGAAAAGTCTGCAGGGACTTTTCTGGGGATTTTAATGTAAAAAGTATTTCCTTAAAAGCTGATTGTGCAGTGTAGGGATCAGTCCTGGCTCACGAGCATATAGCCAGTTCCTCTGACGCTTTTGATAAATCTCGGGGATTTGCCATTGTCGTCAATTTTGTTGCGCAGCCTTGAGACGCGGAGATCGATGCTTCTGTCTGCGCCATCCCATTCGATGCCGCGCATCTGGCGATAGATTTCTTCGCGTGTGAGTATGATGCCCTGATTTGCGAAGAAATAGCTCAGGAGATCGAATTCGCAGCTTGTCAGATTGACATCTCGCCCGTCGACGATTGCGATGCGCTTCTGTACATCGATCTGCAGTGAGCCGTGTGAATCCGGCTTTGCGACGCTCTGGTCGACGGATGCTTCAGCAGCGATGCGTTCATAGCGGTTGATCAGGTTAGTGATTCTCGCGAGCAGGTTTCTCGGTGTGATCGGTTTGACGATGTAGTCATCCACGCCGATTTCGAGTGTGACAATTTCATCGACTTCGTCGTCGTGAGCAGTGACAATGATGATGGGGTTATGAAACTGCGGGCGGAGCTCACGGCAAATCGATTTTCCGTCTTTTCCAGGGAGCATGTAGTCGAGAATGACGAAATCGGGTTTTTCTTTCAAAATGCGCTCCACGGCGAGGTCGCCGCGATGCTCGACAGAGACATCAAACAGGTTTTTCTCAAGGTATTCCTTGGTCATTTCTGCCAATTTGACGTCATCCTCTACGAGCATGATTTTTGTTTTCTTTTCACTCATTTGCCTTCCTCCTCAAATATGCCTAAGACCTTCCTGATACCGCAGATAATCGTGTTATTTTGGTGCTGTTGACCTGACCATATCCTCACCGCTGTTGAATGCCTGTCAGGGGGTCAAAATATCTAGCAGTAACAAAGAATTACGGAGTATTCTGTTCGAAAACTCCGCTTTGTTTCTTCCCTAAACAAAAGACTGGAGACTGTCAAACTAAATTGTATCAATTTTGAATTTTATTCGTTTTGGATATTCTGGCGTTGCGGCGCCCTGAAACAAAATTCATTTTCCTTATCTTCAGGTAGAAGGTGTGAACTTTTTTTTATAAAAATAATGCAAAAGTCTTCAATCTGAAATGTTTGGGCTAAAAGCTGGATTTAAATTCAAAAGAATCAGGGAAATCATGCATACGATTTATCAATCTGAGCATAGGTGCGCGCCGCATATTGCGAGGCATATTTTCTATCGCTTGCTAGTGTTGTTCTGTGCGCGTTGAGCGCGCATGGTATGCGTGAGAGGCCTGAGCATGTAGGGCGAATGTCGTGGGTTCAGCCGGGCTCAATGGGATCCGAGCAGTTGCCGAACGTCAGGGCGGAGCATGTCTCGTTGCATCCCGGTGTTCCCGCAGAACCCTGCCCGCGTACTTCTTCACATGAACCCAATCTGATGTCTTTTCCGTCGCAGATTTCACCAGGTTCAGCGATGCCATTGCCGCATGAAGCAGTTTCAGGAGGGAGCAGTGAGCATCCGCTTGTGTCAAAGGTGCAGTTTTGTCGGCACTTGAGTGTGCCGTTTGAGCCGAAGCCTACGGCGGTCTGGCAGGAATAACCTTTGAGGTCGTCAGAGTCGCAGGATTCTCCGGGTTCAGCGATGCCGTTGCCACAATCATAGAGTCCGGTTTCGCAGCCGTTGGTGCGCATGTCGTTGTCGGCATCTTGATAGCCATCAGAGCATTTTCCGTCACACTTGCCATAGCTGCAGAAACTGTCAGTCATGTGAAAGCGCAAGTCGGATGCGTCCGGGCAAGGATGATTGCATCTGCCGCAATGCTCGATGTTTGAGGACGTGTCGATGCATGTGTCTTCATCCTCGCATCTGGTCAGGCCGGCAGGACATGTGCATAATCCCATGCTGCACATCTGGCCAGTGGCGCAGGCATTTGAGCAGGTTCCGCAGTGGTTTGGGTTGAACGCGAGTTCCACGCATACGCCGCTGCAACATGTACCGGTGCAGGGGGTGCCGTTTTGGCAGAGGCAAGCCATATCATTTTGAAAAGGCCCGCAGTGTTCGGCTTCTCTGCATGCGTGTCCGCAAGCGCCGCAGTTTTCATCTGTCTGTTTGACGCATTCGCCTAGGCAGCAGAGCGTATCAAGTGGGCACCATTTGGTGGTGCCGTTGTATTCGCATGCACGGAGGCCATTTTCGCTTTCCGGGGAATAAGCCGCGCAGCCGATAAAGGCCAGCGAGAGGAGCGCGGCTTTAGATGCAGGATGTTTGAACTTGAAGAGTCTTGGCATGGCGTGCATGCATGTCGTAAGGGGATTCGAGGCAGATGCCGAGGTGCGGTCAGGCAGATGTCGTCTGTGGCATGTTGCGTCGAGTGTTCATGGATTTCCAGAGCGAATGACCGAGCTTAGTCGTGAGGACTATATTGATGGATGCGCCGATGGCGATGCCTACGAGCGGGAAGAAGCGGGTCCATTTTTTAGCCGTGACGAACATGATAGCGCGTGCGAATGCCTTTGTGAGCGTTTTGCTGAGCTCGCGAGTGGAATATTCGCCGACAGCGAGATCGATGACGGATTTGATGTTTGGCTCTTTTTCGGCTTTGTAAGCGTCTTCGATGCTTGAGCAAGCCATGATGAAAGCGAGTTTTCGTTCTTTTGGGTCGCTGATGTCATAGCCAGCCAGGTATGCGAGCGCGAGAGACATTTCAAGTTCGAACTTGAGCGCGAGGAAGGCGTCGACAGCGCCGGCGCCGAATACGGACAGGATTGAGCCCAGTCCGGGGATGAGTCCGGTGAGTGCGCTTGCGCCGCCGCCGGCAGCACATAGATTTGCGTAGTGCATGATGACGAACTGAGCGGTGCGGTTTTCGCGGTTTTCAATTTTTGAAGTGCGTTCTGCCAATTTTTCAGCGTTTTTGACGACCGCAATGATGGCTTCATCTTTTTGCAGGATCTTTTCGAGGATCTCGATCGCCTGTCTGGCGTTTTCTTCCTGTTTTGACATGGTCTTGCTTCCTTGTGGCATAGGAGATGGCGTGGATGCGCATCTCGAGTGTGATCGCGCTTGTGGCAACAGCGTGTGTGACAGGCCGGCGTATCGGAGATAGCCGGCCGCCTGCCGGCCGTATGGCATGAGCCATAGGCCGGCGCGCATTATAAAATAATATTGAATGATATGGAATGTAAAGCATGGAAACTGTCGCATGAAATCATGTATATTGAAGCGGCGTATTTTGACGCGGAACAGATTGATATGGACAGGTGGAAATGCATTACAGACCAATTTTAAGGATGTTTTCATCAGTGGGCGGCGGGCCGCTAGAACGCATGACGCGGAATATGGCAGGGCGAGGCGTGTCATCGAGACTTTGCGCGGCGCTGACGCCTGAGGCATGGCGCGGGCTGTTTCGGAGAGGCAGCTGTGGGCGCATGCTCGCGCGCGCGCTGACATTTGGGGTATATCCGTTTGAGGCGCTTGCCGAGGCATGTTTGGCATCTTTGAGTGCGAAGCCGTTGGAAAAGCCGGTTCTTGTGGCGACGACTAATCCATTTTTTCTGCCGCATTTTCTAGTTGCGACGAAGCCGCTTCACAGGTGCGGAGTCGTTGCGCTGATGTATGACATGTACCCTGATGCGCTTGAAGCGGCCGGCGTGGATAAGAAATGGCTGTCGAAGCTGATGAGCGTGGCGAATCGCTGGATGCTGGGCCGCGCGGATGCCGTCGTTTACCTTGGCGACATGATGCGCGCATCTTCAGAGGCGCGTTATGGCTGCAATCCGAAGACGTGGGTCATCCCGAATGGTGCAGATCCGGATGAGTTTTCCGCATCGCGGGTGAATGTGGAGTCGCTTGATGATGCGCTTCGCGCATGGATGGGCGGACGGGTGATATTTTCGTATGTCGGAAACATGGGTCTGATGCACGATGTGGAGACGCTTGAGCGCGCTGTGCCGGAATTTCTGGACCGTCTTGGGGCCGCGCGTTCGCGGGTAGGGTTCGTGATTGCCGCGAGCGGACCTGGGGAAGCGCGTCTGCGTGAAGCGTGGCGCGGGCTTGACGACTGTGTGCGATTTGTGGGGCCTCAGAAAGATGATGCGTGGGCGGCGCTTTTGTCAAGCACAGATGTGGCATTGGCGACATTGACGGACAAGGCGCACGCGACGAGCGCGCCGAGCAAGATTTACAGCGCGCTTGCAGCCGGCTGTATTCCCCTGGTTGTCGCGCCTGAGAATTCAGATCTGGCGGCGCTGGTGCATACCTGCGGGGAGGTTGTTGCGCCAGGAGATAGCGGGCGGCTTGTAGAGGTGATGCTGCTTCTCAAGGATGTGATTGCCGAGGCCGGTGATGCCGCGCATGCCTGTGAGGCGCGCGTTATGGAGGCGTTGAAAGCCAACGATGTCGAGACGGCTTGCACGTTATGGTCATCATGTTTTGATGCTGTCGTGGACAGCTTGCCGAAACCGTGGCGCACAGCGATTTATCATGGGTTAAAGCGCGGGGTTGACCTGGCTGCGTCTGGAGCGGTGCTTGCGGCGGTATGGCCGTTGATTGCGCTGACAGCCGTTGGCGTGCGTGTCAATCTGGGAACGCCGATATTTTTCAGGCAGCAGCGCCCGGGGCTTGATGGCAGGCCGTTTGAGCTTCTGAAGTTCCGTTCGATGTCGAACGCGCCTGCGGGCACGGATGCTTCCCATGATGGGGAACGGCTTTCAGAGTTCGGTAAAAAGATCAGGGCGCTTTCGCTCGATGAGCTTCCGACATTATTGAACGTCCTCAAGGGTGACATGAGCCTTGTGGGGCCGCGCCCGCTGCTGATGTCCTATCTGGAGCGCTATGATGAAGTGCAGATCAAGCGCCAGTGGGCGAAGCCCGGCGTGACCGGATGGGCGCAGGTCAATGGCAGGAATGCGCTGTCGTGGGAAGAGAAGTTCAGATATGATGTCTGGTATGTTGAAAATGCAGGTGTTCTGCTGGATCTCAGGATATTGCTTTTGACGGTGCTGACAGTGCTGAGGCGCAGCGGGATACAGCATGCGGGATCGGCGACGATGCCGGAATTTATGGGGAACAGGTCGGATGAGTAAGAATTTGCTTCTGTCATGTTCGGGACGTCGTGTGGAGCTCCTGAGAATCTGGGAGCGGACGTTCCGTGAATTGGGCATGGACTCGAAAGTGATCGCGTCTGATGCGCAGCCGTTTGCGCCTGCATTCGCGCTGGCTGAGCGGCAGGTGATCGTGCCGCGTGTTTTGGATGAGGCTTTTGTGCCCCGGATGCTCGAGGTCTGTGCCGCGAATGATGTGGGCTGGGTGATTCCGACGATTGATACGGAACTTCCGGTGCTCGCGCGAGCGCGCGCGCAGTTCGAGTCTGTTGGCGTGCATGTGATGGTCTCGGATATCGAGACGATCGATATCGCCTCGGACAAGCGCCGCACGCATGAATGGTTTGTCAGCCAGGGATTTCCGACATTTGAGCAGCGCGCTCCAGAGGAGGCGCTTGCGGATCCGGAGTGGCGGTATCCGTGTTTTGTCAAGCCTGCGGACGGCTCGCGTTCGATAGGCGCATCTCGCGTCGGCACGCGCGAGGATCTGGAGATACGCTGGCGCTCAGGTCAGCATCCGAACGATGTGGTCGAGTCGCTCGGTCATGGCGTTGAGGTGACGGCAGATGCGTATGTTTCTCCAGTCTCTGGCAAATGTTTGTGCGTGGTGCCGAGACGCAGGCTTGAAGTCCGCGATGGTGAAGTCTCTAAAGGCAAAACGATTGAGGCGCCGGAAATCGTGGCGCTCGTGCGCCGTGTGTCCGAAGCGCTTCCGGGGGCTCGAGGGACGATTTGCGTGCAGATGTTCTGGGACCCTGAGACGCGGGAAATACAGCTCATGGAGATCAATCCCAGGTTTGGCGGAGGGTATCCGCTGACGGACGCATCCGGGGCGAAGTTTGCGAGATGGTTCATAGAGGAGGAGATTGGGCTTCCTGTGACTGCGCACGAGAACTGGACGCGCGATCTCGTCATGCTTCGCTATGATCAGTCTGTATTTTTGAGAGGTTAGGTGCCGCATCTGCCTGCGCTGGCTTTATTTTTGGGGGGCGCGTGCGGATGCTGAGCGTGGAAAATGTTCTGCATCTGATGAGGTTGCTATGAAGAAATTGATTCTGGCGGCGATTGCCGTCGTTGCTCTGATATCTGGAAGCGCGGTGCTCTTCTGGGGCATGTCTTCCACTGAAGCGGCTCAGGTCAGTGCAGAAGCCCTGTTTCCGGGCATGCAGGTGAATACCCTGGATGTACGGGATGGGAATTTGCTTGCAAGCGTGTTGGAACCGCTGCCTGTCGATTCGAGCCCTGATTATCTCGGCGGGGAGCTGTACTTGATTGACCGATCGTTTGACAGGGCATTTGTGGACAGCGATGTCGTGTCCGCAAAATTTTTGAGCGATATGGAAGTCATCTATATGGCGCGCGGCTCGCTGATACGCTGGCGGTCTGCGAATGATTTCCGCGTCATTGCTGAGCATGTGGAGAGCGATTTTGCGATTTCTCCCGATGAGCGCGAAATTGTTTTTATCCGGCATGATCTCGATGAATCGGTGTCGCAGATATTCCGCATGGGGCTAGATGCGCCTGCCGGCCATGTGCAGGCCGTAGCTTCAGGGGATGGCGCGATCATGTGGCCAGTGTATACGCCTGATGGCGCATGCCTGCTTTTTGTCGCGGCGTTTGACGGCGTGTTGTCCTGGTATCGTCTCGATATGAATGCGCCGGAGGCAGGCGCGGTGCAGATCACGAACAAAGGGCTGAAGCCGGGGGCAGATGTGCTTTCGGATGTATTTGTGCCGGTGCCCCGGATGCTTGAGAGCCTTAAATTTATCGATGATCGTGCGATTGAATATGACACAGGGGAGGGCGTGATACAGCTCGATATCATGACCGGCAAGCTGATAGGGGGCTGATATGCGGAACTTTGAACGTTGGATGCTCGCAGCCTGTCTGGGCGTGTCGGTCAGCTCGCTGGCGCTTGTCCCGGATGCCGCCGCGCAGAATTACAGTTTCCCGTTGCTGGAGTGCGACAAGAAAGGCGGTTGTTATGTCACGGCATACTACGATCTCAATCGTGGGTCAGGGCTTCGCGACTGGAACTGCAAGAGCAAGACATATAACAACCATTCAGGGACAGATTACGGCATTGGCGGATTTGGCGGCATGGATGCCAACGGCAGCCGTCCGGCAGTCGCTGCTGCTGACGGGACAGTCGTCGCCGTGGTGGACGGCCATTACGACCGCAACACGTCATCGAATTATCAGTCGTACTGCGGGACTTCTTCGTCATGCGGCAACTATGTGAAGATCAAGCATGCGGATGGCAAGCATACGATTTACTGCCACATGAAGAAGGGGACGGTGAAAGTATCGAAGGGGCAGAATGTCAAGTGCGGACAGGAGCTTGGCCGGGTCGGCAGTTCCGGATGCAGCACGGGGCCGCATCTTCACTTTGGGGTTTATTTGAAGAGCGGGAGCACGGACGATCCGTATGCGGCGACGAGTTCGAGCTGTGGCGGTCAGACATCCTATTGGATCAGTCAGGGCGCGTATCTCGGGCTGCCGGCCTATTCCTGCTGCAAGCCGAACTGCAGCGGGAAGCAATGCGGCGGCGATGGCTGCGGCGGCTCGTGCGGCTCGTGCGGCGGTCAGGATGTCTGCGAGGGCAGCCGCTGCGTGTGCAAGCCGAACTGCAGCGGGAAGCAATGCGGCGGCGATGGCTGCGGCGGCTCATGCGGCTTGTGCGGCGGTCAGGATGTCTGCGAGAACAGCCGCTGCGTGTGCAAGCCGAACTGCAGCGGGAAGCAATGCGGCGGCGATGGCTGCGGCGGCTCGTGCGGCTC
>JAFUEE010000006.1 GCA_017464085.1 Pseudomonadota bacterium | reverse complement strand
CGATGACGATGACGACGACAGCTCGTCAGACAGCGATGACGGCGATGAGGACGAGAAACCTGCCGCGCCCGTGAGCGCGCCGTCCGCGCCCGCAGCCGCCCCTGCTGCACCTGTCCAGGCCGCGCCTGCCGCGATGCCGGTCGCGCCGGTCGCCGTCCAGACCGTCGCCGTCGCTTCCGTACCCATTTCCTCGACACATGTCGAAGTCGTCGTGCAGCCGGTCGTACCCAGAGCCGATGAAACACCGCTCACGCTCGTCAAAGAGGCGTTTGCCGCCGCCGATGAGGAAGAAGAAGAGGACGACGAAGGCGAAATGGGAAGCGCGCCCGCCGTGCGCATCTCTCAGTTCCGACTCGATGAATCGATGGTCGCTGACAACGTCCGCGCCGTCCAGGTCTGGTGGCAGCAGCGCCCCGGCGGAAAACTCCTCTCCGCCGCAGATTACGGATTTTCAAAGGAAATGTTCGAGGAAGATCCGCTCTACAACCTCTTCAGGCTCTCCGCGCTCGCGCTCCAGCTCTTCAGATATGGCGGTCACCTCAACACCGGAAAGGGCGGACAGTCTTACGCCATGCTCGACCAGATGGGCTTCTATTCCAATCTGATCCGCTCCACGCAGAGCGTGGACGACATCCTGCTCGCGCTCTTTGACGGCGGCATGGCTCAGCGCGCGGAAGACTTCGGAAACCTCCATTACCTGCTGATCATCCGGAGGGCGCTCAAGAAACTCGGCGAAGACGGCGTCAAAGAGCTGCTCGCTGCTGAATCCATGGCCGATCTCGTCTCCTCGCTCTGGGAACACATCGGACACTTCCAGCTCACCTATGAAATCATCTGGATCGCCAGGGAACTCGCGGCCATGCAGGTCATCGCATGCGGCGACGCTCGCTCTATCGGCGTCGTGCCGCTGCCCAAAGTCCGAGAGACCGCATTCCGACTGGGCTTTATCGAAACGCCTTATGCGGCGGATTTCGCGCACCTCGTCTCGATTTCCAGAAGGCTCTCCAAGCTCTTCGGGGCTGACATCTCGTGGGAAGCGCCGCTCGTCTATTTCGAGCCGAAACGCGAGCTCCGCTATGATTCCTCAGAACCCAGCTACTTCACACGGGATCAGCTCGGGCTTGACTGACCGGCTTACGCACTTGCGACAGGCCGCACCCTCCGATCCGTCGAGGGGGTAGCGGCGTATGCGCACAGCGAAACGTGACGGGCGACGCCCGGCACGTCAAGCGAGCACATAGCCGCGCAGGGGGAGTCCTCCCCCTCCCTCTCCCCAACACGTGCCCAAATCCTGGCATGCCAAGCACGCCAGGACCAGCATCTTACACGGCATCTTGATTTTCAGAAAACGAGTGTGACAGACATCAAACGGGATCGAACGCAGACGGCAGGCCGTCACGTCCGGTCATTGCGACAGGCCGGATCAGCCGGCGACAAGGAGCAGCGCCATGAGTGACACACAGCCAGAAAACACGCCACAGACCGAAACACAGCCACAGGAAACTCAACAGCCTGAAGGTGTGGCGCCCTATATCCCGCAGCCCAGAGGGGAGGCGCGCATCCGGGGCATCGACTGTAACGCGGTAGATGCACGCCTGGCTGAATGCTCCGAATATTTCCTCAAGCACTGCGATGAAACGGACTACCGCAATCTCGACTGGTATCTCTGGCGCATGCAGCTCCGCTTCGCCGCAGGTGACGATATCTTCGAAGTTGTCGATGACGCGTTCCTCGCGGCCCGATGCCTGCACGACAAATCCGCCATGCACCTCGAGCTCAAGCCGCCCGAGATGTTCATGACACGACGAATCATCCCCGTCGAGCTCGGAATCCTCAGCGGCATGCCGATGCTCACGCTCGAATTTGCCGCCACCTACGGCCTGCCGCTCATGATGGTCATCGGACATACAGCTCCGGAAGACATCATGAACGAAGCCAACCTCATGACGTCCTACTTCAGGCGCGATTTCTGCGTCGACTATTACGAGCTGACCGGGCTTTCCGCCGTCATCTATGCCGGCGTGATCGCGGCCATCGGGCGCGGCTTCGACGATGAGGCTGCCATCGGGCTCAATATTTATGCGCGCGCACGTGATTCCGTACGCGGAGAGCCGCCCAAGGCTTTGCTGCCGAAACTCAAACGGTATGATGCGCTCAATACGGCGCTCGCGTGCCTCTGCTCCGGCAATTTCGACGCCATCGGCGAAGTCCTCGCACCGGCGGCGGACGCTTTCCTCGAAGATCAGGTCAAGCGCTCTGGCGACGCGTTCCTCGCGCCGGGCAAAATGCCGCCCCCAAAATATTTCGACACTTCAATCCTCACGGTCATCGCGCTCGCGGCTCTGCGCGAAACAGTCATCGACCTCCCTGAAACCGGCGCCATCGCCGCATACAGAGACTTCATTCGCGGGCTCACGGAAATGCCCGAACGCCGCATAGAAATCCCAGGTCTCGACGAAGAAACCAGGCGCATCCTCGAACAGGCCGGCGTCGATCCCGACCAGCTCGGCGTCGATCACACCTTCGAGGACGAAAAAGCCGCCAGCGAGGCGCGCGCCGCAGAACTGTTTGAAGAAAAACAACGGCTCGCGCAGGAAGCCGTGCGCGCTAAAATCGCACAGGAAGCCGCCAAGGAAAATCAGGAACGCGCCGAACATGAGGCCAATAAAGACGAAGTCAGCGGCGGAAAGAATTACTCCGATTTCTTCTCGACGCTGCAGGACAACGAAATCCCAAAATTCGATGACGGCTCGGCTGAAAATACACAGGAAAATGCAGGCAAGGACTTCAACGCCTTCTTCGACGACCTCAAGGATAACGAAATCCCAAAATTCGACGACGGCTCTGACGATGACACTCAGGCACAGGGAAAAGACTTCAACGCCTTCTTCGACGACCTCAAAGATAACGAAATCCCAAAATTCGACGACGGCTCTGACGCAGCTTCTCAATCCTCCGCAAGGTCATTCAATCAGGACTTCTTCTCGGAAGAAGCTCACCCGATGAGCGACCTCAAAATGACGCTCGATGAACCGGAAGACAAAACCGCAGGCAATGCAGATGCGGAAGACGAAAGCGCTGCAACATCCAAAGATGCAGAATGCGCATCCACAGATGCCGCACCCTCCGCTGTCGAGGCGGAATTCGCTGACATCAAGCCTCACAAGGATTTCAGCCGCTTCTTTGACGAAGATACGCCTCACGTCCCGGCCGACCTCCAGATGTCGCTTCCCGAAGACGACAAAGCGATCGAACCGCCCAAGGACGAACCCCAGCTCAAGACAGAACCGGCGCCAATACCGTCCGCATCAAGCCGCAATCTCGAAGCGGAATTCGCTGACATCAAGCCCCACAAGGATTTCAGCCGCTTCTTTGACGAAGATACGCCTCATGTCCCAGCCGATCTGGCCATGGCGCTTCCCGAAGACGGCAAGTCCCAGGATGCACCGCAGGCCGACAACACAGTCGCCCCTGCACCCGAGACCAAAGCCGACATCCCACAGCGCAATCTCGAAGCTGAATTCTCAGACATCACACCGCATAAGGATTTCAGCAATTTCTTTGCGGATGACGACTCCGATGACCGCCGCGACAACTACGATCGCGAGACGCAGCTGCGCGAGCTCGAAGAAGAACAAGCACGCAAAGCCGCCGAACAAGCCGCTAAGGAAAAACTCAAGCTCGAACTCGACGGCACTGAAGAAGATGTCAAAGTCGCAGAATCCTATCAGGAACGCATGGCGCGCCTGATCGCGGAAAAACAGGCCGCCGTGCGCGAACAGGCACTGAAGGAACGCGAAGAAGCCGAACGCGAGCTCGAAGAACTCAAGAAAACAGGCGTCTCAAAACCCGTCATCGAACAGCTCCAGCTCACCCCGACCGAATCCACCGATCCCGATGAGAAAGTCGAAAAAGTCGCACCCGAAGACCTCGTCATCAAGGGATTTGCATATACGGATCTCGACATGATCCACGCCAATACCGCCGTCCGCGAAGATATCGAGGAAGACTTCGACATGCACGCCGCCATGGCAAAAACAGCTTTCGAAGAAGCACAGAAAGAACAGAAACCAAGCACGGCCGAGTATGACAAAGACAACGCGCTGGATGACGCCATCACCGGCGGCGGCAAATAACCCATTTCATTTCCAGCAGCCGACGGCTGCCAGGATCACTATCGATATATCGCCATGAAAAAAATCGCATTTTCTCTATCCCTGCTCGCCGCTGCGTTTGCCATTTCCGCATGCAGCGGTTCAAATAATGCCCCAGCCGCGCCAGCCGAACAGTCCAAGCCTGCCGAACAGTCCAAGCCTGCCGAACAGTCCAAGCCTGCCGAACAGTCCAAGCCTGCCGAACAGACCAGCCTGGCACCAGCTGACACAAAAGACACCCAGCCCCCACAGAGTGACAACACGGCCGATGAAAATAACACCCAATCCGCCGCGCTCGATACACCCAAAATTATCCTTGAACCGCCCACAATCAACGAGGATGAACTGCCACCGGACATCATCCACTGCGAGGTCAAGCTTGATCACCCCAACGGCATCTACACCGCACAGTCATTCGGCCCGACGCTCGAAGAGGCTCGCGACAACACCGTTGAAGAAGCCTGCGCGATCCCATGCGCCGAAAGCATCTCAAAAGACCTCTCGGATGACGAAGCTGAAACCGAATTGAATGCTTGTGCCGAAAAATGTGCTATGAAAGCGATCGTCCTCGCAGCGGCCTGCATACAGTTCGGCAAGCCGATCTATGCAGAAGGCGCCTGGAGCGAGAACAATGATCCCGCCCCCACAAATGGTGAAGAAGTTCCAGCTGATGAATGATGGCAGAGATTTTATATGAATATTGGTCAGCAAATATCCCATTACACACTTGAGGAAAAAATCGGTGATGGCGGTTTCGGCGACGTTTTTCGCGCACGCGACATCAACACCGGCATGGAAGTCGCCATCAAGTGCTCCAGGTCAGATGCCGCTGAGACGAAACTCAAAGACCGCGAACAGCGTTTCATGCGCGAAGTCTCCTGCCTCTCGAAGCTCAGACATCCAGGAATCGTCCAGATTTTCGAATATGGCATGCTGCCAGAAGACGGCACGCTCTATCTCGTCATGGAATTCGTCTGCGGGCTCACGCTCGAAACCCTGATCAAACGGGACGCGCCCTACTCGTTTGTCGCCGCCAGCGACATCATCCTCCAAGTCCTCGATGCCCTCGCGGAAGCGCATAACCAGGGCATCGTCCACAGGGATCTCAAACCCGCCAATATCATGCTCGTCCGCCAGGGACTGCGCACCAACGTCGTCAAACTCCTCGACTTTGGCATCGCAAAAGCCTTTGACGGCACGGAACCAGACCTCACCAGCCAAAACTTCCAGAACGGCGCAGGCTTCGGCACGCCGCAGTACATGCCGCCCGAACAGTTCTATGGCAAAAAAGTCGGCCCACACTCCGACCTCTACGCTGTCGCGCTCGTCTTCTATGAGCTGCTCACCGGAAAACAGGCTTTCTCCGGAAAAACGCTCTCCGAAATCATCGAAAAGCAGCTCAAACAATTCCCCGATATCCCCGAAGCCTTCTCCGAAGGCCCACTGGGCGACATCTTCAGACGGGCCCTCGCGAAACAGATTAACATGCGCTACAGCTCCGCCGCAGAGATGTACGCAGATATCGATGCCATCACGCGCTATCAGTCCCCATATCTCGCGCGCTACTCCAACGAATCCTGCGCGCAGCTCCCGGTCGTCTCACATACGCCTGCACCTCAATCAAAACCGCAGCCTTCCAAGCCCAAACTCGCGACCAGCTCAGACGAGGACGAAGAATTCGACACCATCGCCGTCGAGCTTCCCGAAGACGAGAGCATCAGCAGCTTCAACACCCTGATCTTTGACGGTCAGCCCTATACCGAACCTTCGGCGACGCTCTCTTATGAAAACGACGAAGAAGGCGCCACAAGCATCGGCATCAGCGCATTCCCCGAAGACATCGACAATATCAAGACGAACGACCTCAACACCGTGCGTTCCGCACAGCCCCCCACGGCTCCCATCATCGGCATCAATACACGCCCGCTCGACAACCTCCAGAGCGACGAGATCGATATCGCCACAGACGCTTTCGACGCGCATCCGGAACTCGCAAACGTCCAGCAGCTCGGCCCGCGCGCCATTCCAAGACAGCCGCTCAGCTCCATCAATACCTTGGCTGTCGCCAAGAATTCAATGCAGAGCGACCAGTCCGAAGAACTCCCCGTCGTCTTCCATCAGCAGCGCACAAGCTTCCTGCCGGCAAAAGGCAGCGCCGCTTACAACCCGCTTCACCGCGCAACCGTCCTCGGAAACGATACCGCCTGGAGCCGCCTCAAATACCGCATCCTCACGACAACGCCCGTCATTCGCTTCCTCAACAGCCGCTTCTACTGCTGGATGAGGCATGTCAAACACCGCATCAGCATGACGATCGACTACCTCTACGACAAGCACTTCACCGCACTGCTCGCGGGCACATGCGTCGCCATCGTCATCGTCGCTTTCATCATCATTCTCGTGCTCCTCAAGTGATCCATGAAATGGCTCCGGATGCTTTTTAAGCATAAAATCAAAGTTTATGCCGCCGTCGAAGACGGCTCCTGCACGCCTGTCGAACGCGACGGAAAAATCCCCTATCGCTATCAAAACAAGACAAGCGCTCAGGAATACCTCGCAATGCGCTCCAATCTCACGCTCATCCCAGGCGCAGAGCCCGTCGATCTCGAAGAAGACACCACAGAGGTCAAGCCGCCCACGCCCAGACACGTCCCCGTCACTGAAGCCCCCGCGCTCAAAGCCGCCGACGTCATCCCGCCAAACACAATCGTCGTCTATACAGACGGCGGCGCAAGCCCTAACCCGGGCCCCGCCGGCGCCGGCATTCTCCTCATGTTCGGCAAGCATTGCCTCGAAATCTGGGAATATCTCGGCAAATCCACAAATAATGTCGCCGAGCTCACTGCTATCCTTCGGGCACTCGAAAATATCAAAAACAAATCCCTCCCCATCCTGATCTATTCAGACTCCAAATATGCCATCGGCGTACTCACCGGAACCATGAAAGCAACCAAAAATCAGGATCTCATCGCGCAGGTCAGAGCCGAAATGCAGAAATGCCCGAACCTCCAGCTACTCAAAGTCAAAGCGCATATCGGCATCCAGCATAACGAACATGTCGACAAACTCGTCGCTCTGGCACGGGATACAAAAAATTCTGGCAGCAGGCGTTCCGAACTCTGATTTTTTCTGTACGCTCGCTTATGGCTTTCAGCCATACAGCTCGCTGGCCGCGCTATCGGCCACGGCCGATACGCGCGGCTCACTCCCGACGCATCCCTCCGAGGATGCCGTCACCTATGGAGACTTTTCTATGCACTCAAATAAACTCTTATTTTCCGCACTTCTGATCTCCGCTCTCTGCTTGTCGTGCAACGATGACAATGAGACCCGCGAAGAATGCGTCCCCGGGTGCTCCGGCTACAAATTCACCACTTGCACCGACAAATACGAAGGCGACTGGAAGCACTGCCCGAACGGATGCAACGACTCCGGATGCATTCCTGACCCCGAACCCGATGTCCCCAAATGCAAGCAGGAATGCATCAACAACCTCATGTTCGTCTCCTGCATCGGCGACTCACGGACAGTCACCACATGCGCCAACGGCTGCGACGCAAATGGCTGCCTCAAACCAGACTGCACTCCAGGCTGCGCTCAGGACGGCAAATCATACACCTCGTGCGACAAAGACGGAAAAGCCGAAACAACCACCTGCGATCTCGGCTGCGATGCCCAAAAGGGATGCCTGACCACACAAGACTTTGAACCCTGCCCCGGCGAAGTCGCCTATTTCTCAGTCTGCGACACGCACAGCGAAAATGCCGTCTCCGTCTTCTACAACTGCTTCCAAAAAGACGGCGCATGGCTGCTCAAGTCCAAACGCGAGCTCAAATGCGCTGACGGCTGCGCCCAAAACGGCGCGCGCTGCAACTCCGGCATCGAAGATGCCTACAAGCCCTGCAATCCCGCCAAATGGGAAACGCGCTGCGAAGATGAAAATATCCTCTCCTGCGATCCCGAATATCACTACGTCGATGTGCTCAACTGCCGCGACAAAGACTCCAGCTCCATGCACTACATCTGCACATCCGTCAACGCCCAGTGGTCCTGCCAGCCCGAATGCGCAGAAGACGAAGCTGACGGCATACGCGAATGCAGCACCGATGCGCAAGGGCACGACGCCATCTGGCAGTCCGGCTGCTTCAAGGATGACAACGACAGACGCTATTTCGCTTATGAAGAAACCATCTCCTGCGAAAATACATGCGACCCTGACAAAGCCTCCTGCACCTGCAACGACGGCTTCATCTGGAGCCTCGCGGATCGCAAGTGCATCGATCCCAATCCCCCCGAAGATCCAGATCACCAGTCATGCGACACATCCGAAGACTGCACCGATGGAAACGTCTGCGATCCCGAACTGCTCATCTGCGTCGAAGCCAGCACGACAGACAAAAATGACTGCATCACAGACCTCGACTGCGATCCCGGCCATATCTGCAACATAGAGCTGCATTCCTGCATCGCAAGGCCCTGCGACACTGTCGAAGACTGCGACCTCGGCTTTACCTGCGACATCGAGCATCAAGTCTGCGTCAAAAAAGATGACTCCCCAGCCACCACCTGCGACTCGGATGAAGCATGCGATTTCGGCTATATCTGCGACACCGAGCATCACGTCTGCATCGAAAATGAGAATGCAACGCCCTACTACTATATCAAAATCGATGACCTCTCTCCTGCCGAATATACCTCGGAGACAAAAGAAGATCCCGGCATAGACATCGATGCAATCGTCGCCACAAAATCCGACGGCACCATCGCCTATGCGGAAAGCGTCATGGCTTATATCCGTGGCGACGGCACCTCTAACAAAGCCGCGCGCAAAGCCTACGCCCCCGAAGCCGTTCTGGGCAAGCCCGATGCATTCCAAAACTTCCCCGAAGACTTGGCCGCTTGCCATTATTACCGCGATCCCATCCCAGAAACCGCAGAAGACGAGCACATCTATACCTTCCTCTCTCTGGGCGGTCTGGGCGGCTCCCTCATCGTCAAGCTCTCCGAGCCACTCCAGGCCGGCGATCAGCTCGATATTCTCGAACTCAGCGGCTGCTCGCTCCAGAGCGCCAAACAGAATGACAATGCAACCGCAATGACCGAAGAAAACGGCATGCAGGTCAGCATCTCCAAAACCTCAGACCCTGATGGCGAATGGCGAATCCTCGGCAAAGGCACCGCAACCCAAGGCACCTTCCACCTGAGCATCTCAGATATCTGATACGCCCATTTACGCGCCCTGCGCAAAATCGAAAATGCTCAGTCAGACATCTTTCGATTTTTCGGGCTATCTCCCCTTGCTGCGCCCCAACCGGGGCGCACCTGCGGCTTCGATACGCCCTCCTGCACGCGCCTACGCACGCCACCGCTTCGCGGTCTGCGTGCATACGGCCCGTGCCCCTGCGCCTCAATAATTCGTGATCAGCAGATGCTCTGTCTTCTGCTCGTTCCTGTTCATAAAGCTGACCAGATATTTCTTGTCAAACGTCCGGATATTCAGCCCGTCATGGTCATACAATGAATAGATAAACGGCGTGTACTTGATCACGATCATCCAGCGCGCCTTGCAGCGATGAATCATAAACGCCGCAAGCCTTTTCTGATCTTCCGCCGTAAATGCGTTCTGCGCATACGTGCTGAACTCCGAGTCGTATGGCGGATCCAGAAAGACAAAATCTCGCGCTGTCGGCGGCTTCTGAGTCAAAAATGATTCAAAATCGAGATTGAACACATGCGTCCGCGCAAAACGCGCCTTCAATGCCTCAGACCGATAATAGTCGATTTTCGATATCATCAGCTTGTGATTATAGCTGATCCCCCCATAAGGCACATTAAACGCCCCTTGCGCATTATATCTGAACATCGAGCTGTATGCATAGTTCCGTATAAATACGAACAATGCCGTCTCAAGCCCCGGATGCGCCTGCTTGATGGCTGTGTCGTTATACAATTCCCGATAATAAAAATATAATCCCCCCATAAAGGCCGTTTCGATATTATCGAAGACATCACGTTCAGGCAGTTCGCCGTGCGTCAGTTCAATTTTCCGCATGCGCATGAGCTTTCTGGGGATATTTGCGCGAAGCTCGTCCATAAAGGCCGTGCGCGCCCCCGGCATACTGGCCGGAATCACCGCGCCCAGCACGCGTTCATGCGCGCACAAAAATGCCTGGATATCCGCCGCAAGTTTCGCGTCATCCCAAGCGCCGCTGCGATACGCCATATAGGCATCGACCAGCGCCGTATGCGACTGGCAAAACGCAAGCAACGCCCTCCAGCTCTCATGAATCGCACAAATATACGCAAAAAACTGCGCATCCTGATCCGCGATCGCCCGATACAGCCCATAGAGTTCGCTCGAAAAGTCATTGATATAATACTGCCGCGCCTGAAAGGCGGCAAACACAGACCCGCCACCCACAAAGGGTTCATAAAAATCCTCGATATCCTGCGGCGCGGCAGGCAGGATATATTTGAGCTCCTTTTGCTTTCCGCCAGCCCATTTGATCATCGGTTCAAGTGGCGAAAAACACTCATGCGCAAGCTCATGTCCGGGCATACCATCACTCCTTTGTTCCAAGTGCAGAAAGGCATCAATGCCACGCACCACCCCCTAGGCAAATCCCTATTATGAATGCAAACGCATCCAAAACGCAACTCGCTTCATCCTCACCACATTGAACATCCTATGTCCACAAAAATAGCATGTCCCATTATCGTGCCTCCATACAATAATACCTCACTTGCGCATCATATTTTCAATCACAGCCTCAACTTTTAGCTTTAAGGAAGCTCTGAATAATTCGAAAACCTCCTGGGGATGCGGGCGTCTCGCCCGCACAAAACTTATGTGTCAGAAATACTATTGTCCCCAAAACAGCAATTGTTCAGACTTTTCTTAATAGCGCGGCTGTCAAAAATTCGGCGCGTTCGCAAACCATCATCGCGCGGCTGTCAAAAATTCGGCGCGTTCGCAAACCATCATCGCGCGGCTGTCAAAAATTCGGCGCGTTCGCAAACCATCATCGCGCGGCTATCAAAAATTCGGCGCGTTCGCAAACCATCATCGCGCGGCT
>JAFUEE010000096.1 GCA_017464085.1 Pseudomonadota bacterium | reverse complement strand
GAGACAACGAGCTTTCGTCAGTCAAAACAACGCTTAGCGATAAGACAAGCGCATTGGATGCTTGCGAAACGCAACTTCTCGAAGCGCTGGATACAATCAGCATGCGCGATAGTGAGCTTTCGTCAGTTCACGCAGAGCTTGAAGCGCGTACAGCCGAACTTGCGAGCGCAAATGAAACGCTCAGCGTGCGCGACAACGAACTTGCCTCAGTTAAATCAACGCTTAGCGATAAGACGAGCGCATTGGATGCTTGTGAAACACAACTTCTTGAAGCGCTGGATACAATCTCCGCGCGCGACAATGAGCTTTCGTCAGTCCATGCCGATCTTGAAGCGCGTACAGCCGAACTTGCGAGCGCAAATGAAACAATCAGCGCGCGCGATAGCGAGCTTTCGTCAGTCCATGCCGATCTTGAAGCGCGTACCTCAGAGCTTGCAACTGCAAATGAGACAATAGCATCGCGCGATAGCGAGCTTTCGTCAGTCCACGCTGATCTTGAAGCGCGTACAACCGAACTTGCGAGCGCGAATGAGACAGTAGCTTCGCGCGACAAGGAACTTTCAGAGGTTCAGAATGATGTGATTCGCCTTCAGCGGTCGCTCGAAACTTCAAACATATCCTCGCAGAAGCTGCGTGAGACTTATTTTGCAGTCAAAGCATCGCTCGAACAGCTGAAGTCTGATTATCAGACTCAGGTCAATGCATATCAGCAGCAATCTGCATCGTTGCATAATCTCGAGGAACTCTATGCGGATACGACTGCCGATCTTGCTCAATGCCAGAATTCCCTGTTTGTCAGTCAGAATGATCTTGATCATTGCCGCTCTGAACTCGATCAATGCCAGGCAGATCTTTTCAATACGAAAGAAAAACTTGGTCTGAAAGAAACTGAGCTTGAGATGTCGAAAAATGATGTGGCCGAACGCGATGAGCAGATTGCTGCCATGAATGCTGAACTTCAAAAGCAGATCGAGACGATTCATGCCCGAGATGCTGAGATTCAGCAGTTCCATTCGCACCATTATCCCGAAAGATGTGATGATCTGCAAGCTCAGCTCAAACAGACGGTCGAGTCTGTTAAAGCTTGTCAGCGCAAGATTGAAGGCATGGACAACGAGCGCAGGGCGCTTCAGAGAATTCTCATGGAAGAGATCGAGTATTTACGTTCGGCATAAGAGTGTGATATTTGCGCAACTGCCGGATGTGTTGCATCCGGCAGTATCTTAATAGGAGTCGATTTTTCACCAAAGATGAGGCTAGTCGTGCGCAGTTTGCATCTCATGATGGCAGTTTTGGCCTGCGTTTTGTCTGCATGCGATGCTCATGATTATTGGTTTATTCCTAATGCGATCATAGTCGATTCAGAGGAAGGCATCCAAGAGGCGAGCAATCAGGAAGTGATCGAACAAGATCTCTTTGTTCGCTATCAGTTTGACTACGAGCTTCAAAATCTAAGCCAGGATAGTGATACTGAAGTTGTCGTATCGGCGACGTCTTACGTCAATTCGATTGCTCGAGCGACAGGGCAGAAAGTCTATCACCTTGATCCAGGAGAGAGCACGCAGGGAATCCTGACGTCCTCACAGCTTCAGCTTGGCAACAAGCTTGTTGTCTCATTGGCCTGTTGTTCCCAAAGCCAGTGCGCTCGAAAAGACGTTTTATGCTCCAAGCAGAGTGACAAGCCGGATATCAAGGACATACTTGTCTTTTGTGACAGTTCCTGTCAGGACGATTTTGAATGCGTAGATCAATGCCCTTCCGAGGATGGCTGTCAAAAATTGTGCGGCAGTGATCAAGAATGCCGTAATACGATCTGTGTATCGGGTGTCGGTCTCAGCACTTGTTCAAATCAGTGTTATGGAGATGAGAGCTGCCTGGAAACATGCGAGCCCGCCATCGAGTGCGAGACGAAGTGTATACAGCAGAGAGCCGGCTGTTTTATGAATTGTGTTGCAACATGGACGCAGTGCGAAGATGAGATTTATGAGACGGATACTGAACTCATTCCATGTTCGATGTGCGGGCAGGACGGCTTTTGCAAAAAGAATTTTGAAACGCCTATCAATGACGAGTTATTTTTATATTCTGAGGGTGGGGCAAAATATGCCTGCTCTGTCAATTGCAGCGCTTATCCTGAAGCATGTATCACGAAATGCGCTGAAAAATACAGTGAAGATGCCGCACGCATTGACTGCTCTTATACTTGTCTTCAGCAGCATTTATTCTGGTGCAATGATTATTCGATTCCCTATGATTACGTAGATTCACAATACAAACAGCCATGCTGTTTTTCTGATTACTGCAATAATGAACTTACCGGAGTTGTCAAGACATTTGAGGTTGAGTGTTATAGTGATTCAGATTGCAAAAGCGGTAAGGTCTGTTTGAGCGAAGGCATCTGTCAGACATCTGAGCTTTCAGGATGTGCACAAAACTCTCGAAAGCCTGATTTTCCGCTTATTCTTCTCCTATCCATTGTGGCTGTAATTGCTCTTAGACGGAAGGCGCGTGATGTATCTTAATATGATAAAAAAATGTGCATCCGCCGTCATTTTTATATTTGCGCTGACGCTTGTGCCTGCGCCTGCATCTGCAGAACCTCTTGGATTTAAGCGTCCCCGGTCGACGTTTTCACTTGGATTTGATGTTTTTGATGCCATGCTCGGCGACTTTGGAAATGCTTCTGATGTCGGGATGAGCGTGTTTGCGGATGCGACGATACAGTTCGGCGGCTATTTTGGCGCTCATGTCCGTTTTGGGTCTGCACGCGCATTTACCGATAAGGATTTTCTGCCTTTCGATAATGGATATCAGTTCATCTATATGACAGTTGCGCCGAGGTTCTTTTTTTCGCCATTTCGGAAGCTGACGCTTTACTTTTTTGCTCAGCCGGAAATATCTTTGCAAGTACTTGTCAGCAATACCCTTGTCAAACTCACGGGAAATAACAATATGACCGGCGCAGCTGGCGGTTCGGTCGGTTTGCAGTTCCTGCTTGGCATCATTTCTGTGACCGCGCAGGTGTCATGCCAGTATAACTGGAACATTCAATCCATATTTCTCGGCGGCAGCTTGTCCGTCGGGCTTTCAAACACCATCTGACTATGACTGATATACAGAATGATAATTATATTGCCACAGCAAAGGCACATGCCAATATTGCGGTTGCAAAATATTGGGGGAAACGCGACAGCCTTCTCAATCTGCCGCTGTTTGATTCGGTCGCCTTTAGCGTGGATGGGCTTTATACTGAAACGACAGCCGTCTGGGATGAAGATGATTTCCGAGACGAGCTTATCATAAACGACTGGCAGGTGCCTTCACATGTCATGGGGCGCGTGCAGCGTATATTGGATGATATCCGTGCGCGTATGGGGTGGTCAAAGCGGTGCGTGTTGCGTTCAAAAAATAATTTTGCGCGCTCTGCGGGCCTGGCATCTTCGGCATCAGGTTGCGCCGCCGCAGCGCTTGCCGCCTCGTCTGCCGCCGGTCTTGAACTTTCAGAGTCTCAGCTGTCTTCGCTTGCAAGGCTTGGGTCGGGCTCAGCCGCGCGCAGTATTCCTGCCGGCTGGACGCGCTGGCATGCCGGTTCTGCCCCAGACGGTTCCGATTCCTATGCTGTGACAATTGCGCCGCCAAATCATTGGAATCTCCATGTGTTTGTCGTTCAGATTTCTGATGTCAGAAAATCGGTGTCGAGTACAGAGGGCATGGAGCGCTGCAAACGATCTGCATTTTGGGATGCTTACAGGCTTGAAGCTTCACAGGCTGCCGATTTCGCGCAAAGTGCCATTCTGCAGCGCGACTTTGACGCGCTCACGAAAGCCATGCATCACAACATGATGTCACTGCATGCGCTTTGTCTGACATGCGATCCGCCGGTTTGTTATGCCGCGCCAAAAAGCCTCGAACTTGTCCAGCATATCTTGCGCGCATGCAAGGCCGTGCAGGTCTGCTGTACGATGGATGCGGGTGCGAACGTCGTCGTCCTCTGCGAGGGCGCATCTTACCCGTTTGTCAAGAATGATATCATTGCGCTAGGTGTCCCGTTCATTCAGACCAGAATTGGCGGAGGCGCCCGTCTCATTTGAATCCGTGCGCCGGCCTATTGCCCTTCGGGCAATACAGCCGGCTGAGCCGCCTATGCCGCTGGCATACGGCGGCTCCTTTTGCATCAGCCGGACATCAATGCGCTTTTTCTTGATATGGCGCAACGTTCACGCATGTGATACAAAGTAGCTTTCTACATGTCCAAGACTCGAAGCGCGATGTTTCGGGTCTCATTTTACCGCACAAGAGTGAGCGTAAAGTCATGCAGCTGTTTCACGAGATTTATGGCATATATTTTAAACTCGTTTCTGAGATCATTGAAGAAGCCATTCAGCGACAGGCTCAAAATGGCTCCGGTGTATCGTACAATCGGGCGCGGCAGATCATGCAGGATGCGGGCATTTACAATGCCTGTATTACCAATATTCTCGATGCGCTGTTTGATAATTCTAAAAAAATGGAAGTGGATCGCTGGAATCTGATCGATTCAGAAGGGAAAACGCATATCAAAAATAAGCCATCCAGACCCATCACGACGCTCGAAAAGCGATGGCTCAAAACGCTCCTCGCGGATCCAAAAATTCAGCTCTTCTCTGTTTCCTCACAAGGCCTGGAAGATGTCGAACCGCTCTGGTCTCAGGATGTGATCCGGACATTTGATACGGCGGCAGATGCCGATCCGTATGATCAGGAGGCGTATCGCAAGCGTTTTCAGATGATATTGCAAGCTGTGCGTGAAAAGACATGGCTCGATCTGTCATCTGAGGATGAAAATATAAAAGTACATTTCTTTCCCCAAAAATTAGAATATTCCGCAAAAGACGATAAATTCAGGGTCGAAGGCATTGCCGACAATCATCTGGAAATGTTTGAAATCGCGCAGATCAAAAACTGTCATATCAGTTCTGATCAGTCTGGCGAGTGCGATTTTTCTGAATTTCAGAAAACAAACACCAAAACACTTGTCCTTGAAATATATGATAATTACAATACGCTCTCTCGTCTGCTGATTGAATTGTCAAATTATGAAAAAACAGATGTCAGGCAGATTGCAGGTTCGACATATTCATTAGAATTGAAATATCGCGAAGGCGACGCAGGGGAGCTTCGTACGAGGCTTTTGGGCTTCGGGCCACATGTCAAAGTACTCGAACCCGAGGAATTTATTGCCGAAATGCGCCAGCGTGTCACAAAGCAGAAAATACCAGAATTATGATTTTTATTAATTTTGAAACGAGGAGGGGCGCCCTCCTCGTTTGATCAGTTTTGTACCAGATTTAAAAGCTCTTGGTAATTGGTGACGTGATCTGAAGCGAGAGTGTCAATGGTTTTCATTGTGGTTACAACTATCGCGTGAGCAATTGTTTGATGAGCTGATCAATAGACTGAGAATCAATGCTTCCATTCAATCCATCCTTTGAAATTATAAGGTTTTATTCCATTTTCTTCATAAAGTCTTTTTTTTGATATCCCATTTGCGATGGTAATCTTCTTTTTGGAGCATTTCCAAATGTTCCCAGTAAAACGAATTACCACCTATGTGAATCGTAAAATCTGGGTGAGTAGTAGCACCATTACTGAGCTTCAGCTCTCCTTCGTAACTATAAGCAATTTCAGCATTAAATAGAGCGTCAGCAATAATGACCTCTGATTTTGAACGAACCATTTCACCTCGTTTAGTTTTATGGATAAGATTATATTCATACAATTGATTGTTATGCTTTACAATTTGGGGAGCAGAAAACAAGCATGTAAATCGTTTGGCTATATCTGAATATTCAACCGTAGAATACTTCTTTAATTTATAGGCTTCATCATTGTAAAGAATGACAATCCTTTCTCTTTGTCTTGTCAATGCAGTGTAGAGAAGTTCTCTTGAGATCATTCTGCTGGGTTCATTCAAAACAAGTATAACCGTATCAAATTCGCTACCTTGTGCTTTATGTATAGTTAAGGCGTACGCGAGTTCAAGATCATTATTACCTTCTTCTGAGACAGTGGAATACCATCTGTATGCATGTAGTGGCTGCGAATTAAAACGAATCTGATGTTGATCTGCAGAATGTCCTTTCTTCTTTTCCCAAAGTTTTTCAACAATACCCACTTCCCCATTTGCGACATAATTAGCGGATACTGTGGATATGTTGTATCGTTCATCAAGATACTTATCATAAGAAAAGCCTTCTTTATTTTGATTTCGTATATTAATCACCTTGTCGCCATACACAATTCCTTCAGTACTCAATAGTTTATCCGTTCCTCTTCTTTGGCAAGTATTCAGCTTGACACATTTGCTAGATCGATATTTTGATAACGTCCACATGAGTTCGCAAAATCGAAAAAGCTAAAAAAGCCATTGGAAATCCAGTATGATGAACTTGCCTTCAACTCTCATCTTACAGGAGGAACCAATGGCGAGAGGTATTGATAGAACAGAATTGCTTGAAT
>JAFUEE010000013.1 GCA_017464085.1 Pseudomonadota bacterium | reverse complement strand
TTGTCAATGTGTGAAAAACTGTGTTATACTGCGCCATGGTTCGGAACTCCTTGCAAAAGGTGGTTTTGCTGAATTTCCTTTTAGCAAGAAATCGGTTCCGAACCAACTATAACGCCACATTTTTGTGGGACAGCAGTGGGGACACATCGAATGTCACAAGTATGAGCGGCATGTTTGAATGTGCGACCGCTTTCAATCAGCCGCTCAATAACTGGGACACATCGAATGTCACGATTATGAGCTACATGTTTTTTGGTGTATACAATTATTACGACAAAATAACCAATGGCAATAAGTATATAGCTGTTGGTGACTATTCTTATAAACTAATATGCAACAAAATGACAAAATTTAATCAGCCGCTAGACAACTGGGACACTTCAAATGTCACGAGTATGACAGGCATGTTCCGTGGCGCAACAGCTTTCAATCAGCCGCTAAATGACTGGGACACTTCAAATGTCACAGATATGAGCAACATGTTCGCTCGCGCAACAGCTTTCAATCAGCCGCTAGATTACTGGAATATTTCGAAGGTTATTAATATGGATAATATTTTCCAAAATTCAAACCTAACAAGTATTAATTATTGCAAATTATTCAGGGGCCCATATTCATCCTATTGGTCAAATTTTAAAGACTCACTCGGCAGAAGCTACAACTGCAACTAATGCTCTGCAATGGAGAGTCGCCAGTCGAGTATCGGCGACGCTCCAACCGCATCAAACACCACTTGTTTTCCCCTGCAACCTAATTCCAGGTTGCTTCAACTCAAAGAAAGGAGATTGACATGAGTACAGGCACTGACGAAATCATCACCCCGAACGCGCCGACAACGGGCAAATTGGATGATCCTCCATTGAGTAATATGGAGATATATCAAAACTTCAAAACGCAGCACGAGCGGCTTAAAGTGGCACTAGACCACGCATTCTATCTCGAAGCTGTGTGTATTGAATACGCCATCATTGAGGATCGCACGGCCTCTATATTGGCGTATGAAGGCAATCATAGAAGTAAATATGAAAAACTGGGTTTAGGCCAAAAACTGAAGAAAATTAAGAACTGTGCCAATCAAAAGACATCAGACCGCCCTTGGATCAGTACATACTTTTCAGATGAGCATTCCAACAACCTCATGGATCGAATCAATGTTTGGAAAAATGATGCCAGAAATCCCCTCACCCACAAGCTGATGCGGATTAATGCCCCAACCGACCGTTTGCGCGATTTCGCAATGCAAGGAGAAGCGTTGTGCAAAGAATTGAGCAATCTGACAAATAATTATAAGAGTCGAGTTAAAAACCACGCTCAAGACAACGCGCCTAAGGCACCATAAAACGCACCAAGCAGCAAGCAAAAGCAAGGCGCGGCATAGCCGCGCAACAAGCTACGACATTTCCAGAAATGTCCCCACACTGATAATTCTCGGATCATCAATAGAAGATTCAAGAAAATCTTTATCACCCGTTAAAAATAAATCTGCGTGTTCGCTTAAGGAAGGTATGAACAATTGCTGGCTTTTGGACAATAGTATTTCTGGAACATAAGTTTTGTGCGGGCGAGACGCCCGCATCCCCAGGAGGTTTTCGAATTGTTCAGAGGTTCCTTAACGCGGCTCGCAATATCGGTCTATCTTTGGGATCCCTAATACTATTCTCGACAATGAACTCAGTTTCCGGCACTGGAACGACTCTAATGATTGAGAGCGCATGAAATAAAAATGCATCCAGCTCAGTCCTTCGATCTGAGAATTTTTCTTGAAATTTTCGATATACTTCATCAAGAATATAATCGCAAATCATTGGAGGTTAGGCGGCATAAGAGCCTTCATAAAGGCTTGTGCCGCTTTACCCTTTGGAAAAAGAATGGCTGAGATAATAATATTTGTGTCTATCATTATTCTCATTGTTCACGATTCCTCTCTTCGAGAACTGGTAATCCACTCAGCCACTTCATCCTCTGAATTAAACCCCACCTTTTGCGCTTCACCTTTCATTTGCCCCTGAAATCTCTGCAATGCATATATTGCAGAGTTGACAACAGTCACTTTATTCCCCTCAACCACAAAGGTTACGCGATCTCCCGTAGATATTCCCAAAACTGTCCGAACATTCTTTGGAATCGTGACCTGCCCTTTGGACATGACACGCGCATCATTCACAAAAGCTGTATCCGTCATAACAAACCTCCAAAACATCCAAAGTAGGAAAGTAGGATTTTCCTACCCCTATTCAGACTAGTGAATCAAGCATAGAAATTCAAGTCAAAAGTATTCCCCCAATATACAAGCAGGCCTTCCGCCTTCACCCATATCTCTTTATCGTGTCGTGACGCGAAGGCACCATAAAACGCACCAAGCAGCAAGCAAAAGCAAGGCGCGGCGTATGCGCAGCATAGCCGCGCCAAATCAAAACGAGCCGTATGCGCCGTTGGCGCATAGGCGAGTAGGGACGTGTCGTGACACGTCCCTTTATCGTGTCGTGACACGTCCCTTTATCGTGTCGTGACACGTCTCTGTATCGTATCGTGACGCTTGATATAAATATATTATATAAACAGATTCACATTCGAACCTTCGGCAGCACCGAGATAATACCCGACACCGCCAATTTTCACGCCGTCGATGAGCTCTTCCTTGCGGATGCCCATGACATCCATCGACATCTGGCAAGCCACGAGTTCGATGCCGTTTTTGATCGCGCTTTCGATAAGCGTCTCAAGCGAATCTATATTTTTATCTTTCATCACGCGGCGCATCATCTCAGTGCCGACACCCATCATATTCATCTTCGAAAGCCCGAGCTTGCCGCTGCCGCGCGGCATCATCCAGCCGAACATCTTCTCGACAATATTCTTATCGACATGGACGGGATCGGGACGGCGCAAGATATTAAGCCCCCAGAACGTGAAGAACATCGTCACTTTTTTGCCCATCGAGGCCGCGCCGTTCGCGATGATGAACGACGCGAGCGCCTTGTCGAGATCGCCGCTGAACACGATGATCGTCTTGTTATCGCCCGTGGCAGCCGCAGGAGCCGCATCACGCTCCCCATTTCCCTTGCGGATCCACGCGCGCACTGTGCCTTTCTCATTCTCGCGCTTCAAAAGCGTGTTGCCCGTGCACGCGCACCACGACGCGCAGTCGTGATAAAATCCGGCATCAGATGCCTCAGCCAGAACCGTCTCCCCGGGTTTCATCTCATCTATATGCGCTTTCAGGCGCATCAGCGGCCCCGGGCAGCAGAGACCGCTCAGGTCGAGCTTGGAATCTACAGATATATCTTTAATATCTTCAGCTTTCAATTCACCCTCCGTTTGAGCATCCGATGTTTCTTTTTGAGCCGCAGGCGCAATCGCGCGAGAAGCCGCCGCGATATCAAATCTCTGCGCAGAAGCCATTTTATATCCGCCCGAAAGATTGCGGACTTTATAGCCTTTCTGTTTCAATATGCGCTCTGCATAATAGCCGCGAAGGCCGACCTGGCAATAAACAATGATATCGTCCTCTTTATTGAGCTCGCGGAGACGGCCGCGCAGACTGTCGAGCGGAATATTGACCGCGCCCTCAAGATGTCCGTTCTGATATTCCATTTCGGTGCGGACATCGATCAGACGCGCGCCATTTTCAAGCGCAGCAGCGAGATCTTTATATTTAATATTTTCGGTAAGACCGTCCAGAACGTCCTCAGCCATATAACCGGCCATATTGACGGGATCTTTAGCAGACGAGAAAGGCGGCGCATAGCAGAGTTCGAGCGAAATCAAATCGCGCACATTCGCGCCCTGGCGAATCATAACCGCGAGCACATCGATGCGCTTGTCCACGCCATCCTGCCCGACGCACTGCGCGCCCAAAAGCTTGCCATCCGTGCCAAACAAGACCTTCAGCGTGATCTGCTTCGCGCCGGGATAATAGTTCGCATGCGAGAACGGATGCGCGATCACGCTGTGATACGCGACGCCTTCTTTCTGAAGCGTGCGCTCGTTGCGCCCTGTCGAGGCCGCGGTGAGCGAAAAGACTTTCAAAATAGATGTGCCCTGCAGGCCGCGCACAGATCGGTCAAGACCGCAGATATTGTCCGCCGCCAGACGCCCCTGATGATTGGCCGGGCCCGCGAGCGCAAGCGTCATCGGCGCACGGTCGCCCACGCGGAACAGCGAGATCGCATCGCCTGCCGCATAGACGCCTGCCGCGCTCGTCTCCAGGCGCTCGTTCACCTTGATAAACCCTCGGCCATCAAGCTCGATCCCGCTCCCTTCCAGAAATGCCGTATCCGGGCGCACGCCGATCGCAAGCACGACAAAATCACTCTTCAGCGCCGTGCCGTCCGAAAGCGTCGTCTTCACCGCGCGGTCTGCCGTCTCAAACGCACTCACTGCATTGCCCAGAATCAGGCGCACGCCATTTTCCACGAGCTCGCGCTGCATGAACGACACGATATCTTCATCAAACGGCATCAAAATCTGGCTCGCAGCCTCGACAAGCGTCACATCCAGACCGCGATTCTTCAGGTTTTCCGCAATTTCCACGCCGATAAAGCCCCCGCCTATCACGACTGCAGAACCGCCGCCACTCACCGATTTGTCCGCGAATTTCTTCAGCAGATCCGCATCATTGACATTGCGAAGGCTGAAAATCAGCGGGCTGTCGATGCCCGGAATATTGGGGCGCAACGGCTTCGCGCCCGGCGCGAGAAGCAGCGCATCATATTGCAGCTCATACGTCGCATTCGCATCGCGAATCTTCACCTTTTTCGACGCGGAATCGACCGATATCACTTCGGATTCGACGCGCACATCGATATTAAAACGCGCGCGAATACCCTCCGGCGTCTGCACGAGCAACCGTTGCCTGTCGCTGATCGTCTCCCCCACATAATATGGCAGGCCGCAGTTCGCAAACGACACATACTTGCCGCGCTCAATCATAATAATCTCGGCATCTTCATCAAGCCGTCTCAAGCGAGCCGCAGCAGTCGCTCCGCCCGCTACACCGCCAACAATGATATACCTCTTTCCCATGATCTCTCCTTTCAAATCTCGATCTCATTTTTATTTTTGCAGGGGGAAGACTCCCCCTGCGCGGCTATGTGCTCGACCTGTAAAGAGACGTTCGACCGAACGTCTCTTTACAGGTCTGCGCGCATACGCCGCTACCCTTTCGTCTCCATCATTTCACATGAATAGATACGATATTCTTGATATCAAATTGCTCCTGCGAGGTCAGCATGCCTTCGCCATCGCACATGACTGTATTGCCTCCGGCAACACTATATTTATAGAACGCGACATAATAACCTTCCGGCAATTTCAGTTCATTCGCGATCATATATTCATCATTATTTTCTGCGCCATCGCGGCTGAACCCTTCATTATATTTGGCATCCACCCACGTGATATCTTCAAGCTTTGCGTCCATGCTGGCCACGACATAGCCGAACTGCGCCGTAATGCCCGCATGCGAGCCATTCACCCCAGTAATGCCGGGCGCATACACCTGCGAATAGACCTGAATCGCGCCATCCTTGCTGAATGAATTGTTGTCTTCATTATATTCTTTTGTGGGCCAGGTGACCTTGCACCATTCAATCTTCCCGCCTGCCGTGCCCTGCTGCCCTCCGGGCTCCTGACCGCCGCTGCCAGCCACAGTCACGAGCTTGATGTTGGCGATCACGAGAGATGTCGCAATGCCGGCGCCATCACAATAAGTCCAGGTGTTTCCGCCATCCGGGCTATATCGATAAAAAAGCGCATACGCGCCGGCAGCTGGCGGCGCGACCGTCGTCGACATATATTCGTCATGATCGGCGGCTTCGTCGCCTGCATATTTGTCATTATATTGCGCATCTGTCCAGACGACATCGCTCAGCCCTTTGGCAGGATCCGCGACGACATAGCCGAACTGTCCCTTGAGCCCCTCGTGCGTTCCGCCCTGCCCGGTCACGCCCGAGACTTTCACGGTCGAATAAGCCTCAAAATTTCCGCCCTGCTCGATCGCCTCTTTGACATAGTGCACCTTGCAGTCCTCGATTGCGCCAACGCTCTGCTGGCCGCCGGGCTGCTGTGTCTGACCGCCGGGCTGCTGTGTCTGACCGCCGGGCTGCTGTGTCTGACCGCCGGGCTGCTGTGTCTGACCGCCGGGCTGCTGTCCATCATCGTCCGCTTCTGACGCGCATGATGTTACCAGCGCGCAGGCCAAGACCATTCCCATCACTCCAAATACGCTTCTCACATTCACCTCCAAACCGCCAGCAAGCCTTCTCAAAGCCAACCCTAAAGGCTCGCTAAATCCAATCTCATCCTACCATATTTCCCTGCACAATGCGACCCCCTCTGCAAATGCCCAGCATACTTAAGGAAGCTCTGAATAATTCGAAAACCTCCTGGGGATGCGGGCGTCTCGCCCGCACAAAACTTATGCGTCAGAAAACCTCCTGGGGATGCGGGCGTCTCGCCCGCACAAAACTTATGCGTCAGAAAACCTCCTGGGGATGCGGGCGTCTCGCCCGCACAAAACTTATGCGTCTGAAATACTATTGTCCCCAAAACGGCAATTGTTCAGACCTTCCTTAAGCGAGCCTATGAACAATCGCTCTGCCCCCCGCAACCTCTGGCGCAACCACGTGTAACCGCGAGCGTATCGGCGAAAGCCGATAGCGAGCAAAAGGGAGGCGCATTGGCGAAAGCCAAAAGCCTCCCCCAAAACATATATTTTCATTCCAGAAGCCGCCAGATTCCTCTATATCTCGATTGGCACTATTTTGTTCCAGGAGGTTAAGTATGGATCGAAAAATCTTATATATGCTTTCAGCACTCATCTGGTTAGGCGGATGCGGCAGCGAAGCCGGGGAAGAAATACCAGGAAATACGCAGCCAGACTCAAGCTGTGACACGTCGGCGTGCGAATCAGGCATCTGCCTTGACGACAACACTTGCGCGCCATTCGCTTCGGAGGGAGGATCTCGAACCTCGACGAAAATGGCTTCGCCAGCACCGTCGAATGCAACAGCAACAACAAATCCGATGTCATGCAGATCGATTCCTGCGCGGAAGAGATCGAAATTGTCAACTGATCTGATGTTTGCGGGCACCGCTATGGCCGCAGGCCATACGCGGTGCAATCGGCGTCCGCTATGGCCGCAGGCCATACGCGGCCGCTTCACGAGCGTATCCCCAATATCACTGCATATTTCAGGAGGGCTGTCATGATCACTTATATCGTTCTGACAATACTGTTCATACTCGCAGTGACCGTGTTCCATTACTGCGCGATCAAGCGCGGCCCGCGCGATGTCGTCCTGACCAAAGGCATCGCCAGCCTGATCTTCGTCATCGTCGGCGCGCTCGGAATGGCCAGATTTCTCCCGGCGATGATATCCGTACAGCCGAGTGATGCCATCCCGTTTATCTTTATGTTTGCCGGACTGTGCTGCGGCCTGGCAGGCGATGTCCTGCTGGCATTCAGAAATATCTCCCCGGCCCGCAAAAACTTATTCATCATCTTCGGCATCATCGCATTCGCACTCGGACATATCTGTTATTCCGTCCTTACATTCGATTTCTATTCGACCGCGCTCGCTTATGACAATGCCTCGACGCAGTCGCACAAAAATTTAATGCTCGCGCTTCCCTTCCTGCTGAGCGTCCCCCTGACAGGCATCATACTCGCGACAGCCCCCTGTCTTAAGCTCGATTTCGGAAAACTCAAACCCGGTGTCGCCATCTATACTTATATCATATTTATATTTATCACGTCAGCCATCTCAAGCGGAATCATGGCTTATGCGAACGCAAACTATTATCACCCCTTATTTTTCATCATTCCAGTGCTTCTCTTCGCATCTTCAGACTTTATGCTTTCACAAAATTATTTTGACAAAGAAAACAAGCATAACGAGCCAAAACATATTATCGCCATACATGTGACTTACTATCTCGCGCAATATATGTTTGCTTCTATTCTATATTTTTTATAAGCGCGCAAAATACAATCGCAGAGCCGCGACATGGGCGGCTCCGCTGCCTGCGGCTACCTGGCAATCAGATCCTTGACGACCTCCCCACCGATGATCAGCCCTGCCGCCGCAGGCACAAATGCATTGCTCGCGGGAATGCTCCGGCGAGTCGAGCCCTCGGGAAGGCTCTCTTCCGGATCGTCCAGAGGTGCGATCGCAGGCTCCTCGCTGTAGACGCATTTGAGCTTCAAGACACCGCGCTTCTTGAGCTCACGGCGCATCACGCGCGCGAGCGGATCCATGCTCGTCTTATAGATATCCGCGACACGGAATGCCGTCGGGTCCAGCTTGTTCGCAGCCCCCATGCTGCTGATCACTGGTATTCCCTGCGCATACGCGCGCGACACAAGATCGAGCTTCGCCGTGACAGTGTCGATGCAGTCCACGATGTAATCATACGCCGAAAAGTCAAACTGGGCGGCGTTTTCCGGCAGATAGAACACCGGATACGTCCTGACCTGACACTCCGGATTGATATCGCGGATGCGCGCCTGCGCGACATCGACCTTATACTGGCCGACCGTCGACAGAAGCGCATAAATCTGTCTATTGATATTCGTGACACACACTTTGTCGCTATCTATGAGATCGAGCGCGCCCACGCCGCTTCGAGACAAGACCTCGACCGCATAGCCGCCCACACCGCCGATCCCGAATACCGCCACGCGCGCACGCCTGAGCTTTTCCAGCGCCGCATCGCCTAAAAGCCGGCGCGTCCTCGAAAACTGATCCGGCATACCATTTTCCTTTACTTGCCAAAAAGTCTCGCAAAAAATCCAGGCCTTTTGCTCGAAAACCCGATCTCATCCATTGCAGAACGCGCCTTGTCCACTTGGTCGTCCGCCACAGAGACCATCTTTTTGCTCAAGTCTATCTCGTGCGAGATTTGCGCAGCCTCCAGCGTTTCATGGATGCGCGAGACGCATTTTTCACAGTGCATGTCCGGAACTTTCAGATCGATCATATCTCCCTCACTTCATGAGTTTATGAATGGTATGGATGAGATCATCAACGACATCATCTTTGCCATCGCGAATATCCTGAATGACGCAGGTCTGTATATGATTTGCCAGAAGCTGCTTTGAAAATGCATTCAAAGCGGCCTGCACAGCGCTGACCTGCGTGACAATATCTGTACAGTAGGCATCATTTTCGACCATTTTCTCAAGGCCCCTGACCTGCCCCTCGATCCGCCTGAGCCTGTTGATCATGGTCTTTCGCTCGTTTTCGGTGCGGTGCTTGAACTTGCACTGGCATGTCTGTGTCGCCAAAACCTCATGCCCCCCCTGTGAATCACAGCAGCACCGCCTGCGTTCACAGCAGTCCTCGCATTTCAAATTTTCATCTGCATGTTGTTTATTGTCTTTCATACATCACTTCTCACATCATTTATAATTTATATCGCTTCAGGCTGAGCGCATTCGTAACCACAAACAGCGAGCTCAGGCACATGGCAGCGGCGCAGACCATTGGCACGAGCAGCCAGCCAAACGCCGGATAGAATACCCCCGCCGCCAGCGGAATACCTAAAGAATTATAACAAAATGCCCAAAATAAATTTTGCTTTATTTTTTTCATCGTCTGCCGGCTGAGCCGAATAGCGCGCGGCACATCGCCCAGTCGGTTCCCGATCAGGACAATCTGGGCCGAATCGACCGCGATGTCGCTGCCGCTTCCGACCGCGCACCCGATATCCGCGCCCGCGAGCGCCGGGGAATCATTGATTCCGTCCCCGACCATCATCACCTTCTCCCCATCCTTCTGAAATTCGCGGATCATATCGGCCTTCTGCGTGGGCAACACGCCGGCGCGATACGCGTCCAGACCTGCCTGGTGAGCGATGACCGCCGCCGCGCGCGATCCATCCCCCGTGATCATGACCGTGCGGATTCCCATCTCATGAAGCGCGCGCACTGCCTCATGCGCATCCTCGCGAAGCGCATCCGCAATGCCCAGAATGCCGATCACTCGGCCGCCCTCCGCGATGCAGACGACTGTCTTTGACTCGTCCTCAAGGCGCTCGATCTCGCGCTGGAACGCTCCGGTCCCGACATGCGACTCGGCCATCAGCGCGACGCTCCCCACGAGGATCTGCGCCCCGTTCTCCGTCTCCCCAGAAAGCCCTTTCCCCGGAATATCCTGATACGCTCTGACTTTAGGCAGCGCGATCTGATGCGCATCCGCATAGCGGCACACAGCATCCCCAAGGGGATGCGACGTGCAGACCTCAAGCCCGGCTGCCAGGGCGACGACATGTTCGCGCGGCACATCCTCTGCCGGCAAGACATCCGTGACCTCCGGGGAGCCCGTCGTCAGCGTCCCCGTCTTGTCGAACACGACCGTCCGGATCGCATGCGTCATCTCAAGCGCGGCCGCGCTGCGTATGAGAATCCCGCTCGATGCCCCAAGCCCAGTCCCGACAATGATCGCTGTCGGTGTCGCAAGCCCCATCGCGCACGGACAGGCTATGACGAGAACCGACGTAAATATATTCAGCGCAAACGCAAGCGTCTGCCCGCTGATCAGCCAGATTGCCGCCGCAAGCACGGCGATGCAGATCACAACGGGCACAAACACACTCGCCACTTTGTCCGCCAGACGCGCGATCGGCGCCTTCTCCCCTTGCGCATCCTCGACATACTTGACGATGCGCGCAAACATCGTGTCGCTGCCCACTTTTTCCGCACGCACATAAAGCGCGCCATCGACCACCACGCTCCCCGCGACGACCTCATCCCCCGCAGCTTTCGATACCGGCATGCTTTCACCCGTCAGCATCGACTCGTTCACATGCCCCCTGCCATCCGTCACGCAGCCGTCCGCCGGCACGCTCATCCCTGTGCGCACCAGAACGATATCCCCTGCCTTTATCTCGCTCGTCCTGATTTCGCGCACCTCCGCCCCTTCAACCCGAAGAGCATTGTCCGGCGCAAGCGCGCGAAGCTTCCGGACTGCATCTTTCGTCCTGCGCGTGCTCCGCGCCTCGAGATGCTTGCCAAGCGACACAAGCGCAATGACCATCGCCGCAGACTCGTAATACAGCGGCTGCGCCTCCAGCACGCCCAGCAGCATACCGGCCGAAACAGCCACGCTGTACAGCCACGACGCGCCGGCGCTCAGCGCGACGAGCGAATCCATATTCGGCGCGCGGCTCGCGAGCGCGCGAAATCCGCCGGCAAAAAAATGACGACCCAGCACGAGCACGGGCGTTGTCAGACAAAAACCGATCAGAACCTGCCATATCATCGGAATTTGCACGCCCAGCATCATGCACACGGACATCGCCAGATCGCCGCCTGCCAGACAGAGCATCGCGATGAGCTTGCCCGCGCCCTCCGCTTCGGCCTCACGAGGCGTTTCCGAACCGCTCCGGACCGCAGAAAATCCTGCTTTCCCGACCTTTTCAATGATCATTTCAGGCGTCGTCCGCGCCTCGTCATACTCGATCACCATACGTCCGGTGACGAGATTCACGGACGAACTGCGCACCCCGGGCAGCCTGCGCGTCACGCGCTCGACAGCCCCCGAACACGCGGCACAATGCATGCCGCCAATATCATAACACTCCCTGATCATGCCCGCTCCTCAGTGATGAGATCAGCCACTTCCCAAACCCAACATATACCCCCGTGGGGTATTTTGTCATGATGTTTTTTAATTTTTATGCCGCTGCTATGGCCACGGCCATACGCAGCGAGTGCCGGCTATGCGTCCTTTGTCCGCATACGCCGGCACGTGATTTCTGACATGCCCCCAAAAAGGCCAGGCTGTATGCGGCATCGCCGCATAGGCCTGGCAAACGCATGCGTATCGCGCTGCAAGCGAGATAGCATGCGCCCCCAAAACCCACAGTCCCCCTATCCAGTCCAATCTTCTCCATACAACGATCATATTCTTGATGATATCAACGCTTTATACAATTCATTCACAAATCGCTTTCTTAAAAAGTTTGTAGCCATTTCATGTAAACCAAATAAAAAGCCAAGCCAGATAAAGCATTTCGCGCTCATTCATGCACCAAAATTAGATTACAAATTTAACACTTCAGCCACTGCTGTCCCACAAAAATGTGGCGTTATAGTTGGTTCGGAACCGATTTCTTGCTAAAAGGAAATTCAGCAAAACCACCTTTTGCAAGGAGTTCCGAACCATGGCGCAGTATAACACAGTTTTTCACACATTGACAA
>JAFUEE010000095.1 GCA_017464085.1 Pseudomonadota bacterium | reverse complement strand
GACCTACGTTATCGAGTATACTGACGATTGGCAAAACACGGGGAGAGCTTACATTGAGGCAAGTGCTCTCCAAAATTACGCGAGGTAACGTTTGCTGATGCTGGGTTTCCAGTTTTTGCGAACTTTTATGGACACTACCGAAAAAAGCCCGCCAATCGGCGGGCTGTTAGAATAAGACAAACAGTATTCTAAAATTGCATTTCTGTTTGTATCGGCTTGGGAACAGGAAACTTCAACACTTCCAGTATTTCCTGTTTTTTCTCCTCATATCGCCCTTTCTTTTCACTCCAGACGGAAGTGATGCGCATTCGAACACGCATCTCATCTTCATATCCAAATCTGAACTCTTTTGATTTAATCCGCGTCTTAAACGCAGTGTCCAGCATCTCAACCCCTTTCAAAATCTTTCCATCTTTTCTGATTTCCCACTTGTTTGTTGTGCTATCAGACAAATCAGGCTTGAGAACCGTAACGATAGATTCACATTCCGATTCAGTCATAGCCTCGGGTTCATCGGATTCCATATAGGGATTAATCGATTTTGATACATCAAGATCATCACGATTTGCATACCAAATCGGCTGTACTTCGCCTTTTTTCGCAACCGCCACACATCGGATTCGTGAATCGTTACTAATCACATCAGACATTCCACGCATACATTCATCAACTTTTTTGTTTGTCTTGTACGAATTAAACAAACGTTCGGATACATCATGGGAATCGCCATTTGAAAATGTGAGCGTTAAATTATTGATTATAGTACCATTATTGGTAACATTTGTAATCTGCTTTGGGGATTCTCTTGGCTTTTCACCATTGTGACGAGCAATGATGTCTCGAATTTGAAAAAGCGCACCAATCGCCTTGAAAATATCGGACAACGGACCAACAGAAAAAAGAACATTGCCTACAGCAACAGCTATTTCCACGACTTGGCTTACAACAAACGACCCTGGCTCTATTGCTGCCACTCTGATGGATAATTGCTGGTTTGGAAATAGCTCACGATTTATTTCATGGAGCAACCCAAGGTAATACTCCTGCGAATACAGAAGCGTTCTTAGGTCTATTTCGTGACCATCACATTCATAGCGAAAATCGTATGTCTCCACTTCATTGTTTCCAGCCATTAACGCCTCCATAACCATCAAAGCCCGCCAATCGGCGGGCTTTAGTCTTAATCCAGAATCGCAATCCGCCGTCCATCCTTGTCGCGGATGTCGTGGCTCGGGGCCGTGGCAACCAAACCATCTACATGTTCATCAACATCCATAAAATCATATTCATCTTCACACTTAAGAGCATAGGCCTTGACATTTTCCACATACCGCTTCCATTCGTCATCCGTTTGGGCATCTTCACGGTAATCCACCCCCATGGTATAACTAAATCCATGCGCTTGTAGCCAATCTTCGAGTTCCTGATCAGCTTGCGTCCACCTCTCTGCGCCGATTTGAATTTTTCTCAGACAGTCGCTCATGATCGCCCTCTCTCCATCGCAAAGGTGAGCCGTGATTGAACGTATTGAGCAATCGGCTCATAATGCTCGTTAAAGAATCTAATGGCTTTTTCGTTGCCAGACAATAGGATTGTTGTCGAATTGGCAAATAATTCTTTCCAGCCAATATCCACAACCTTTGTATTGTCTCGCTCAAAATGGACACCTGCGCTTTTGGTTTTCTGAATAATTGCATTGATGTTGTGAAACGCCGTCACCAATCCAGCATATTGATTTGCATCTGCATTGTACTCTTCAATTGTTTTGCATTGTTTTTTATCAGACAATGTCTTGAGCAGTATCAATTCAAAGCCAGATTTTGGCGGCTCTATCGGTTTTGCCTGTCGATCGACACCAAACGGCACGAACTCATTTGGCGTGTTTTTTCGCACACGATTGACTGCCTCTGTCAAAGCTGGATCTTTTTTCTCTTCTGCATCTAAAAAACGCTCATGTATGGCGTGACCAATTTCGTGGTGCAAGCCGTCCATCGTAATCGTTGAACGTACCATTAACACCCATTCGCCTTTCTTAGTAACACCAAATGCACCACCTGCATCTTGGTATCTGTCCATTTCGTCAGAATCCCCAAATACCGTATGGCAATCCATGTTGAACGCCTCGTGATTTGAATGCCCGAAGTGAAACTCAATTTGCTTAGAAAACTCACCATTTGCAAGGTATTCAGAATAACAACGATGAGCTTCTTTTAGCACATCCAGACGCGGTACATACTCATGCCCTGCATCATCCCATCCATGCGTTTCAACATGTCCAAGGATGAAATCTCTAAACTGCTCGTTTTGAGCCATTTCCTGCTGAATTGCTTTATATTCTTGGACGTGGTCGATCTTTCGCAAAACCGTGCCATCTTCAATAAGTGTTTTACTGGCTATCTGTGCAGGAAGACGTCTCATGAGGCTATTTATTCGTTCTCTAACCCTCTCTCTCACACGCTCGACACCATCCTTGAGCCGCTTCCACAGTTTACCGATAGCTGTGCGTGGTTCCTCAGCGTCTTTGGCGGACTTCAGGACGGGCAGGGCATCTTTGGGCTTGGTGAGTGCTTGAGCGATGATTTCTGCGTCTGACAGGTCTTTCTTTTGGCGTTCCTCGCGCTTGGTTTTGGCCGTGTCGATTTCATCGGCAAGGCGGTCCTGTTCCCCGTGATCCGGTTTGGGAACGGATGAATCGAGCTTGGCGGCACGCTCCTGAAGCCGGAGGACTTCGAGTTCCTTCTCCTTGAGAGCGATGTCGATGCGTTCAAGGTTTTCGGCTTCGATGGCGGCGCGAGGCGGCGTCATGGGCACATCCTGTGCGTCAAGGCGCTTGTTGATGTCCTCGAGGCGCTTGATGTCATCATCGATGGTATCAAGGCGTTCTATCTGTTTGCGCACATCGACTTCGAGATCCTGTGTCTGCTTTTGGATGCGTTCGGCAACCTCTGTGCGGCGTTGCACCGACTGCGTATCCTCGGTGGCTTGGTTTGCCTGCTGCACGGTCAGGGACGGTGCCGGGGCATCGGTGTCCATAGGTGTATCGGCATCGATGGCGGATACATCCTCATCCGTCAGACCGAGCTTTTTGAGTTCATCATCATCGAGTTCGATGCCAGAGTAGTCCCATTCGTCTTCGTCATCCCAGTCGATGACAGGCGTCGTGACGCTTCGGCAGTTCGGGTGCATCGGTGGGAAGTTCAAGCCCGTCTTGGCATCGGCCACGTTGAACACCTGGCCATTCAGATCGGCGCAGACATCGCATGTGCGCGAATCGATGGCAGACACGAACTTGTATTTCTTGATGCCTTTGGCTTGGTATTCGGCGAGTGCGGCTTGGTTGGACAGATGGTTGAACTCGGTGCGGACCAGGCGCAGGGCGTTGGAATGGCTCACGTTCATGCGGGTCATGAGGTCGCCCGCCATATCGTAGGCGCCTTTGTTGCGGGCAAATCCGCCCTCGATGACTTCACGCGCCTCACGGATGAGCTTTTCCTTGTCATCCCAAATCTTGTCCGAAAAGTCGCCATGCTGCCAATTCTCTTTCGCAGCACGCTTGACCTGCTCGGGATGGCCGACACCCAGCTTTGCATCGACATCGCCGAGCATCGATAGATCGGCAGAGTTCATCCATAGAGCAGTTCTGACGACATTCTGTGAACGTGCGTTCAACTGCTGTTCCTGCTTGCCGCCCAGCTTGACGATCTCGGCAGACACATTGGCTTCCAGTGCTTCCTTGCGGGTCAGCTCACGCACCTTCGAGAGCTTTTCAAACTCAGTATCGTATGCTTGTAGCTTGCGGTTGTTCGGGCTTTTCTGGATCATCTCTTGGATGATCTTGCGCTTGCGCTCCAGTTCCTTTTTGAAGTCCTGCAGTTCACCGCGTGACAGCTTTTGCCTCGCTTCATCCTCGGAAATCCCTGCCGCCGTCGCAAAATCCCGATAGAATTTGTCGATCTCCCTGCGGATGGCGTCCCTAGCATCGCGATAGGCACGGTCAGAATCCTTGCGAATGTCATCAACCTGCCTGTCTGTTGCCAGTACTCGTGATTGCGCCCGGTCTTCCCAGTACTTTTCCTGCTTTTTCTGACGTGCCTGTCGGAGTGCGGCACGCTGACCGGGGGTGTACTTCGACTTGCGTGCCATAGCTTATGCCTCCGTGGTGCTTGGGGGCGTTGCGGGGGCTTCCCCCGCAGAGGGGGTAGGCGCGTATTGAGGCGCAGCCGAAATAGCGCCGTAGGGGGACACTTCCCCCACCTCACGCCCATCCTCGCCGCCAAGCTCTTCATCGATGCGGTCGATTTCGTCATCGACAGACTTCACCCACGGATGATTTGCCAGTATCGTCCGCTGCGAGAGCAGGTCTTTCGACTGAACGCACTCTTGGATGGTCTCAGCCTCGTTCACCGAAACATCGGTGTTGAAGACGAAAGTCGCCGTCAGGCCATCGAAGTTGCCGATGTGCCGCGCCGCCGCATCGATGTTGATGAAGTAGAGCAGGCTTTCGAGCGACGCAGCAAACTCATTGCCGATGGCCGCGCAGTTCATATCGAGGTCGGCATAACGAAGCCGGATGGCCACGCCGCTTGTGTTGCCCAGGGCGGCATCCTGGGCATCTACGCCGCATGCCGCGTCGTAGATATCCTTGCGAAGCCGCGCCAGATGCGTCTCGCTCGCGTTCGTGTCGAGCGTCACCTGTTTGATATCGATGTCGCCGCCCTCCCCGACGAACGCCACGCCCAGCGTGTGCAGGTTGTGGATGAACTTCGTCGTGCCGCTTCGGTCGGATTCCTGTGCCGTATCGCTCGCCGCCTGTCCCTCATAGCCACGCACGACCTTCAGGGAGTTCGGCGCGTCCTTGATGGCATTGGACATGTCGGAAGTGATGGCGTCGTAGTCGTCGATGGCAGGTTTGATATATTTGAGAAGCGGGATTTCGCGGGCATTGTATTTGAACAGTACAAACGGCACGCGTCCCCAGTCCGCATCGATGCGCTGGCCGTTTTCTTCGAGCTGGATGTGTGCATGCTGGCTTTCGGCCTTGAGCTGGCCGCCGTCCAGTGTGTAGGCCGTCATCGTGTGATCGTCGTAGACTTCCACATGTTCGACTTTGTCCTCGGGATCGTCCTTGTACACGCGGATCACGCCGCGCAGTTCGAGGTGGTCGCCGTCTTTCCAGATCGGGATGATTTCGCGGCTCGGAATGGTTTTGAACGCCAGATTCCCGGCTTCGTCGTAATAGACCTGCAGCCAGGCAACGGCGCACAAAATCGCCTCGGTACACAGGCAGCGCAAGCGCCGCATGAATGCCCGGTCAAAGACAGAGTTCAGGTGTTCGGCGTACTTTTCGTCGTCGCAGTCAATCGACAGCTCTTTGGCCAAAAGATAGTTCACCTTTTGATCCACGAGCTTCGCAAAAAAGGGATGTGCAATTTTCGAGTTGGATAGCCGCTTCGGCTCGATTTCCTCATTGTTGTTGCCGATGAAGAAACGGCGCCGTTTCATGATGTCGCTGTCGTTTTCGTAGTAGCGTGCAGCCACGTCCATGAACTGCTTTCGCGGGTCTTTCTTGTCCTTCCTGATCTTTTCGAGAATATAATCGGTTGTAAATTTGGGATTCTGCATGATGCGTCTCCGTATTCATCGGAGCAACCGCCAAGAAGCCTGGGTGAGTTGGAGACGCGGTGTGCAATTTCTATAAGTAAATTAGGGTCATGGCTTGCGATCCATCGACATCTGGATCGTTGTTTTGATCTCCGACAATGTGGTCTGGAAATTGTTGAAAGCCGCAGTGTTGTCCTTTAAGACTTCAATCATCTGCGCATTCGCTTTCGCCATTTCTGCGGCATCTGCCGCTTTTGCTGCGAGCAGATTGCGTATCTCTTTTTCCAAATCGCCAACGCGTTTGTATAAATATACAACGACAAAACACAGAATCGCAATGATGGCATAAAGCCCGTACGTCGAAATGCTATGGGCAACAGGTTCAATGGTTTCCATAATCACTCCCCCTTCAGAATCGCGGCGACAAGCGCCTCATGTTTGGCTTTGCAGATATCGAATGCTTCCATATAGAGCGACAGGATGCGCACGAGATCGGAATTGGTTTTGACATCACCAATCACAGGCTCAATGCAAGGCTGCATCAATACCGTTGGTGGTTCGAGCTTCACATCTGTCGCTGCCACCGGCTGCGGGGCCGCAGCCGAGCAGCATCCGGATATCATCAGGCACAGGCTTGCAAAGCCAGTCCACAGCCTCAGGGGATTCGATCTCTGCCAAAGATTCCATGCGTTCTTCGTGTTCATGGTGCGCTTCCTTGGAATTGTTCACAAACAGCGTCAACGCTTCGTCCAATCGGCGCGCGGTTTCAATGATGCGTCTGCGATCTGCATCGCGCTGTGCAATGGTTTCTTCGAGTTGCGCCTGCAACGATTCTATCCTGGCCTCGTTCTGTTCGATTTCGGCTTTCTGTGACCGGATTTCATACCGCTGGCACTGCGTGACAAACACAAGGACAACAATCAGCAGTGCCAAAATGATATATGTAATACTGGACGCAGACATATCAACTCCATGCGAAAACATCCGTCATGCCTAGAATTGACGCGATTCTGCATAAAGTCCAGTGATTATTAGAAATCTATTAGAAACTTAACAATAAATTATTAAGATTTGGAGATGTTATAAAAACTATGCAATTTCAAGCGGATCGTCTTTCTTCAAAAAGCCATCAAACAGGCTCTCATCCGCACACACCGACACGCGCCGAATCCAGTCCATCATGGCCAGACGTGCAAAATGGTCGCTCTTGTCTATCTTTGACGCCACCGCCGCAGCCATCGCCCTGTCCCCGTAATTCGCCGATTTGCGCACATACGCACTCAGCATCGAATCGCACCAAAGCACATCATCACTCGCCACGAGCACGCGCCCCTTGAAAATCTGCGCCAGATATCGCGCTTCATCCGCCGTCAGCACGCCCCGAACGCGAAGCATCCCGTCATGCAATAGCGCCCAGTATGCCGTCAAATCGCGCTGAATCTGACCGCTTCGGTTCATCCCGCTCTGTGCCGCTCTGGCATCCACCCGCGCAATCTGCCCGTCATCAAACGACAGCGACACCGGCTTTTTCTTTGGCCGCCGCACCTCGCCACCCACATGAATCACCTTCACGCCTCGCTGTTTCGTCAAATCGCCGTCCAGTTTCACACTCACCGCATCCATACGTCCCTCCAAAAATTCAAAACCGCGAAATCTTGTTAAGAAATCGCCAAATCTTAACAAGATTTTAACATATTTATATCTAAAAATGGAAATTTTTGAACATTGAATTTTTGTTTTGGGTGGGGGAGGTCTCCCCCTACGCGTCTATGTGCTCGCCTTCGGCTGCGCGCATACGCCGCTACCCCCTCTGCATCCCCAGACTCGATGTTTTGACCGCAGAATGATGCAGATTCCAGGAAACAAGGCGAAGCCGGCGGCCAAAACTACCAGCTAAACCGTTTAACTCCCAACCCCTCGGTCGCATATCGCAGCGCATCGATCAGGTGGTTGAACTCATCGACGGGGACGGTCAGATACTGGCCGTTCATCTTGTCTTTTGCCCAGACGTAATTCGAGAATTCGACGATGGCATTCACGCACCGTGGATGGATGATGATGTGGTAATCCTGAAGCCTTGCAATGCCGTCACGAATGCTGTTCTGGCCTTTCTTCGCAGGTTTGATGCGGAAAAGGCCGCGCTTTTTGAGTTCGGCAATCGTGCCTGGCTGTGCCGAGTCGGCGATGATTTCGGCGCCGTCAAACCCAAGCGCCTTGATCTCCCGGTACATGTCATCGATCAGCAGGTGTGTCTTGTAAATCTCGTTGCACAGGTAGATTTCGCGTTTTCGCGTGTCGATCATGGCATGGATGAACGCAGTCGGGTCCTGGCTAAAACCGAAGTCCAGCCCAAATCGCTCGATGTACCGGCATTCGCCATAGTCCACATAATCGTGATGCATGGCATCGACATCGAAATCTTTCGTTTCCCAATTCTCAAAGACCTGCCCCTCGCTGATTCCCCATTCGCCGTTGCCCTCAATCGCAAAACGGCGCGGATTCTCGACTTTCATCTGTTCAAACAATGCCAGGTCAGCATCCGCCAGGAACTCGTTGCACGTGTAATTCCGTGTGATGGCCATGACATTCGGGTTGTCCTGGCTGTCGAAGAAACGCCGCTTGATCCAGTGTTTGTCAGACCACGGATTGAGCGTCAGCGTGTGCTGGATAAATAGCTCTCTGGGCATTTGGCCACGCAGTGACAAATCCACTTTGTCGAACGCCGATTCATCGTTGATCTGGAATGCTTCTTCCCACCAACACCAGCAGATGTGACCTTTTTCGACGGTGATAGACGTGATGGACTGCGGATCATCGAGGCCGCGAAACAGAATCTTTTGCCCCGTCGGTTTGAACGTCATTTCAAGCGGCGACATCGTGGCCTTCCACAACGCACCGACGCCCATGCGATTGATCGCCCATTGTATCTGTGCAAACGTCGAGTTTCGGTGCGTGTTGAAATACCGTCGCAGAACAAGTGTGTTTGCGCTCGGCGTGCGCATCATGCGGATGACGATCCACAGGGCAGTTGTCGTGGATTTCTTCGAGCCACGGCCACCCTTTACGATGCGATAGCGCCCCTTGAACCGCCAGAAGTCGTCATATCCACCGCCCATCATTTCGGCCACATTGATGTGAATGTCTGTCATCTTTCATCCCATGGATCGGCGGTAATAAACACGTTCATCTGATTGCTGCCATCGTCACGTGTGAGCCCCGTGAGTTTGTCCAGGCCGTCGCACAGCTGCGCCACCGCACTTGTTGTCTGTGCCGTTAGAATCGGCATCATCCGGATGCGCTGGGCTTCGATTTCTGCCTGTTGCGGCGTCAAATCCGGCGGCGGGTTGTCTTTCATGGCCTGCGCCATGGCTTCCTGTGCAATCTTCCTGCGGTTCCGTTCCTCGGCGATGGCATCGAGCGCATCGAGACGTGCCTGCACACTGCGCTCATACGTCCATCGGTTGCGCTGTTCCTCTTCGGCCCGATGCCGTTCAAGTTCTGCCTGATATGCAGACATGACCTCCGGCCTCTGAAGAAGATTGAAAGCGGATCGCGCCCTTGCATCGGCAGGTTTGTTTGCGGATTTCGGATAAGCTCTGGCATAAGCATCGGCACGGTCCTCACCTGCGGCTAATGCGCACACGAAGACCTCATGACGAGGCTTTAATTTTTTACATTTTTTTACATTTTTTTGAGCCATCTGTTTACCCATAAACCCAAGCAAATCCGCATGGATTATAGCGGATTTTAACATTCATTTCAGCGAAAACAGGTAAACACCAAGGCACAAAAATGCACCCATTCGGGAACAAAATGGCAGGATTTTGCAAAATCGAATGCGTTTTTCTGCCTATTTCTGCCTATTTTTGCAAAAAATGTGCGTTTTTGTGCAAAACAGAACCGACGGTAATACAAAACACCGCGCCAATGCTCACGCTGATCATTTTGCCGACGTCGGCAAAATGATCGGGCAACTACGAATAATCCTCGGTGGCTGTTTCGAAAATTGCAACAACCACACAAGGCCGCCTGTTTTTCGTTCTACGGCACGTTTTAAATCCGACGGTCAGGACAAAACGCCCTCTGCGTAAAAATCCGGCCAATTCCTGACGGCGTTTTCAACCCGTGACAATCGGTCACGGTTTCCAGAATACCAGAAACGCCCCGTCCTGTTTCACAAACTGGGCCCCGCTCCCGGCACTCAGCTGCGCCACTGCATCCTCAATCGACCCGGTAAACGTCGGATGCACCTTCACCCGAACGACATCCGAAGGCGTCGGCTTCACACACGTCCCCTCGAACGCCTGCTTCAGCACAGCGATCACATTCGGCTGCACTCCGTTCATCCCGAGGTGCACACGCGCCCGCTGCATCCTGGCTCGGGCAAGAAGTTGTTTGGTTTGTTTGGTGGTGAGGGTCATTCGTTGTCTCCATCTGCTTTTGCATCAACAATTTCCAAGGTTGAATAATCCATAATCTTTGATTGTTTACCACGAGCGGTGATTAGCGTACCAATGACCCGGATAATTCCATCTTTGAAATGTTCATAATAATTGTCGTAATCATCATCTTTCAGACAAACCAAAATATCCCTTGTCTTTCTGCCAGTGACGTCCCTTATCGTTATTGATTTAAATTCTGCCTCCGGCTTTTTATTAATATTTACCACTGGACCACATACCGTTGTATCTGGCAAGGGCTCCAACTCCTTGATTTGCTTTGACGCAGCTCGAAAACATTCAATATATTCACCATTGAATGAATGTATTTTTGGAACGAATGCCCGCTTCCTGTTGATAGCCGGATTCGTTGAAATTTCAAATTTTCCATTACACGTGCTTTCATGAAGCAGTGTTAATGCATCGAAGAAATTTGATGAAAGTCCAAGTTCAGGGTGCTCTATAAGCTCCGAGATATCATCTCTTGCCATTGCATCACGCGCATATTCAAACGCGACACCGAGAGCTTTATCAAGCAGTGGCAACACTTTATTTGAATACGGTTCATCAGGAAGAAAACGCTCATCTTCGTATAGTGATAACTGGTTAAACTCCTGCTCAATTGGACATCTCAAATTGATAACGAAACTGCCTATCTTTGTTTGACCAAATTTGATTTTACGGAAATAATCTTCTGCTTCCTGAGGTTTTTTTCCTAAATAACTTCTTCGTTGAGTTGATGCAGAACACGCAACAGCCTCAACCATATCTGAAGCACCTTGAACAAATTTCTGACATTGCCACATGGGAATTGTGCCATCAGAAGTGTCTTCACATATATTTCTAAAGCTAAGTATATCAACCGAAGCCTGCTCAAGCGTATCTAAAATGTCATCAACCGATCTGTTTTCAAATTTACCTATTTTTTGAATAAGATCCTCAACCACCTGTGCATAATCATCAAGACCTGTATGCTTGGGAATCAAAAAGCGCTTCGATGACACCTCATAAACCGCTGATGTATCACGATAGTCGGCAATCTTTGCTACTTTTCCAAATCGTTTGAGGTAGTGAAGTATATCTTTTGGCTGAATATGTTCACATATCGCCTGATAATGAGTTTTCATATTTCCTCCCCATCTGCGATGCAATTCATCATTCTCATAAGTTCAGATGCATTAAACCTTTGAGATATAGGAATGTCTATAGTCACACCAGCCTTGTTTTTTGTTTCTGGCAATCCTTTCAACGATACCCAATATACGTCACGATAAAGCTCAATGTGGTCATTCTCATAGTGAATCCAATCATTTGGATCCTCGGGCATACGGACAAGAACGAGAATCCTTTGAATTTGCAGATTCATTTTACGAAGATCGTTATAGTTCTTTATGTTATGAAGGTCATACTTCAAAACACCATCACAACACCTCAAATCCTGATGCGTTGACTTCATTTGGATTTTGATTTCTGGATCATCCCAAAGATGACCAGACACGTTCTTTGACAATGTCAGGTCAACACTATGATCATCCACCACTGGCTCCGAATGATTGCACCCAGCCTGTGCTGCGATGGCATACACAAAAGCAAGGCTAAATTGTTGCATCCGTTCCGTCTTCTCCATCTCCACCTCCGTGCGGCATCTCGCCATCTTGTGCGCGAAAGCATCCCAGGTGGCACAAACCACCCATCCCCCATCATACCCCACCCCACACCCCAAAGCAATCCCAACCTCGCCGCCACCACCACTCTCAATTACTCTATATTGAGTTATATTTTATTATATTAGGCACCCCCTAAACCATTGATTTCATTGGGGAAAGTTTGAGGTACTACCGTAGAGGATGCGACCGCTACCGTAGAGGATGCGACCGCTACCGTAGAGGATGCGACCGCAACAAAGCGGCTCAAAAAAAAATCTCACAAAAAACTTGACCGCAAAATTCTTTCGTGTATCGTTGAGTGCGTTGGGAGCCTAAAACACTCCTACGGTACTAGCGCTGACAGCCGCGATATTGCTGTTTTTTATGCCAAAATTCGGCCAATCTTTTTAGGCCGGGTGGCGACTGCCCATAAAAGACCCGCAAGGGGAAAGGCTTTCGGCAGACTAGTACCTGTGTTTTACCATCCCGGCATCTGTCTCGCTTCATCGTGCCTAAAACACACCTTGAAGCTCGTTAAACCACGGTACTAGGAGTCGAAAAATGAAAAAAGCACACCCGCCATAGGTCTCATGAGTGTTTATCTGCCTTTTGTTACTGAATTTTTGTATAACACTCATTGGGAGACTGCTATGTTTTTAAACATGACCATTACAGAGGCGGAACAGATTGCCGCCGCTCACGAGAACGAAGAAAACTGGGATTTCTGGACACACATTTCACAGCGCACTTGTGAACAGGCTCTGCAATCCTGTACTGAGGAACAAATGCGTATTATCGACCATTGCACAATCACGGAGGATTGCCATGAATAGCCCGCGTCAGATCACTTATTCCATGTTCACCGCCTGGCTGTCATGTCGCCAGAAATTCGACTACCGATACAACCGCTGCATCGTGCCGCGCGAAAACGCCGTCGCGCTGTCATTCGGCTCCGCCGTCCACAGCGGCCTCGAAACCTGGTTCAAATCACACGACATCGATAAGGCCGTCGAAGCTGCAAACCGCATCGACCTCTCCGATGCAGACCAGGTCAAAGCCACAGAACTCGTTCGAGGTTACTGGGAAAAGTACCCGCACGAAGATTTCACCGTCGTTTCCATTGAACAGGAATTCTCCACGCCGCTCATCAACCCCAAAACCGGTGCACCGTCCAAGACATGGGAACTCGCCGGAAAAGTGGACGGCATCATCGAGCGCAAAGGCGAGCTCTGGATCCTTGAACACAAGACAGCCTCGAACGCCAATGATGACTATCTCAATCGCATCGAAATCGACATGCAGATCGCCTTCTATGCCATCGCCATGCAGCAGGTACTCGAACGGCCCATCGTCGGCGCGCTCTACGATGTGCTCGAAAAGCCAGCCATCCGCCTCAAGACCAACGAGGATATCGACGCTTTCCGCCTGCGCGTCAGGGATGACATCGACGCAGACAACTACGTCCGACGCTATGTCCGTTTTGCCGACGGCTTCCTGACCCTGCGCCAGACACTCATCTGGGCGATGTGCCGCGAAATCCGCCACGGCGCAATCTGCCCCAACACGAGCGCCTGCCTGCAATACAGCACATGCCCCTACCTGCCGCTCTGCCGCGCCTGTGGAGACCTGCAGAGCGTTCCCGAATTCTACACAACCCGACAGCCTTATGAGGAACTCAGCCATGTTATTAGAAATTGACGAAAATACCTGTTTCCATCCCAAAACCATCAATGGCCACAAACGCACGGCCATCGCCATCCTGCGCGGCGCCGCCGATGCGCTCAACACCATCAACCTCAACACCGCCGACCGCGCCTACAAACAGCTTGCCGCACGTCAAATCGACACCATTCTGGGCCAGATCGACGAACTCATCGCAATCCGACAGACACTCATCGAAGAAATCAGCGCATAAGGAGACACCATCATGGCATTCACCAAGGCAACAAAACAAAACGCAACCATCAAGCTCGCCATCACCGGTCCCAGCGGCTCGGGCAAGACCTATTCGGCGCTTCTCATTGCCAAAGGCCTGGGCGGCAAAACCGCGCTTCTCGACACAGAATACGGTTCGGCATCGCTCTACGCCGATTTCTTCGACTTCGACACCTGGGACGAGCTCGATCCAAGCGGCTTCCCGCCAGAATACTTCATCCGCGTCATCAAGGCCGCCGAAGAAGCGGGCTACCAGAATCTCATCATCGACTCACTCTCCCACGAGTGGAACGGGCGCGGTGGCTGCCTCGAACTCGCCGATGCCATCGGCAAGACCAAATACCGTGGCAATTCCTACGTCGCATGGGGGGAAATCACGCCACGTCACAACAAGCTCATCGAAGCCATCATCGGCGCAAAACTCAACATTATCGCCACGATGCGCGCCAAATCCGAATACGTCCTCAACAAGGACGAAAAGACGGGCAAATCCACGCCACAAAAGGTCGGCCTCGGCTCCGTCCAGCGCGACGGCATGGACTACGAATTCACAACGATGTTCGAACTCGACCGCGATAGCCATATCGCCTGTGCCGGCAAAGACCGAACGTCCCTTTTCCGCGATCCCGCACTCATCACCGAGGAAACCGGACAGCGCATTGCCAAATGGCTCACCACGCCGCAACCCGCACCCGAAAAGCCGCAAAAAGCCGCACAGCCAAAGCTCGATCCCGTCTTATTTGTTCAAAACGACCTCGCCACACGCCTCCAAAACGGCGAAACGCCAGACAGCATCCTCAAAGACTACGCCGATATTCTCAAAACCGACGATGTCCGACCACTCGAAGCCCTCACGCCGGACGAAACCAAGCTCATCGCCATCGAGCTTTACTGCCGCGCAAATCCGAACGCACGCAAAAAGTCCAAAAAGACTGATGTAGCGTAGGTTTTGTTTTGGTGGGGGCAGCCGCCCCCTACGGTGCTATTTCGGCTGCGCCTCAATACGCACCTACCCCCACTACGGGGCTCTGCCCCGTAACGCCCCGGCACCACCAAGGAGGATGGCGGATAATGAAGTGGATGATTGACGCGGATTTCTTTAACGAGCGCATCGCAAGACGATGCACTGAACCTTGTATGAGACGTGATAGTGCAGGAGACAGACGTTTAATCACGATGCAATTTTTACTCAGCAACTCCGTGAACGGCCATGCCTGGCAGGATGCCGCCGATCTGGCGCTCCGGCTGGGCAGGCCGATCAAACAGTGCGAGCGCGTCTGGCAGCTCTGCATCGAAGAGAATGTGCTTCGGCCTGTTCCCGGCGGCTACTCGGCCATCGAGTGGATGCGCGAAAAAGGCTATTTCAACGACGACTGGAAATACCGCAACCAGGCACCGCCGCGCAACGGCTACCCAACTCGCCAACAGCAGGGCAGCTATGCGCCTCCAAAAAACGACTTCAAGAATTTATAAGGAGATACCCATGAACATATCACAAACACAGGATTTGCTTTCCTGGCTTTGGTCAAAATTCCCAAACGGCAAAACACTCTCTGCCGATGACAAGCGCAGCACGGTCGTCGCCTACTTCGACGAACTCTGGCAGTACTCGCTCGAAGATGTCATCGCCGCCGCCCGCAAGGCACTCTCGGCACAGCCGCACTTCGTGCCCTCGGCCCCAGAAATCGCCCACTACTGCACCAAAACCATCGACTACCAAAAGTACCTTCCCCGCGAATACGCGCAGCTCGAAAAGGCACTCGCCGACGTCGAATCACGCATCAACGCATTCCAGTTCTATCAAACAGACGAAGCAGTACTGCACGAATTCAACATGCACGTCTGCTGTTATCCTGGCAAACTCTCCCCAGAACTCCAAAAGGAACGCGACGAACTTAAGGCCAGGTGCGATGCAGACTTCGACAAACAACAGGCACACGACGCCAAATACCACCAGCTCGTCAACGAACGTCAGGATCTTCGCGAAAAGATTGGCAACATGTACGCCAGTGCTTACGATGCCGCCTTCAAAGCCTACGACACCGCCCAGCGCAAACTCGCCATCCCCGACCTCAAAAAGCTCGGCATCCCACTACCTCAACTCGCTCTGGAGGGCTAAACCATGCACGATAATTACGACGAATCCGAATACAACTATCCATGCTGCTGCTACGAATGCGGCAAAGAGTTCCACCGCTTCGACCTGTCCTGGTTCTACGACTTTAGCGGCATTGGTCAATTCCGCCTGCTGTGCCCCAAATGCCTGGCTGCCCTCGAACACAAAGATATCGACGCCCATTTCACACCCCATATCCCAACGCTTCCCACGCAACCCGCACTAACCATGGAGGGCTAAAAATGAGTAATTTCTGCAATTACATAGAGCAACTATCTGTAATGTATGGTGCACTTCGTGAAATCTCAAGAGTTTTACATTTTAAACTAAACAAACCGGAAAATAAATATTTCAAACATTTATTCATCCGTGAAGCTGTAAAAGCCTTAAAGGGTAAAAGAAATTTTGACGATTATTTCAATGAACGAGATAAGATATCGAAGATGATATCCGAAGCGGAGAAAAAACATTCAGACAGAGACAAGTGCAAACCTTATGCAACATGTTGCCAATGCAAGAGCAAAATCCCAAGAACTAGCCCAATAGAAATTGATTCAGATGGCAATGTTTTTTGCTCGTCTTCTTGTTGTCGTAGATTTTACAGATTTAAGACAATATGGCCAACTGATAAAGAATATAACGAATTTACTTCTTACACCGAAAAGTAGGAGACAACCATGAAAGAAAAGGAATTTAACGAGATTCTGCGTGAGTACAATGATTATTACAGACGCGGTGAGATGTCGGAAGAAGAGTATGAACGATTTGAATATTGGCTGGACAAACAGGCTGAAGATGTTGATTGGGAGCACGAGTATGATGACGAGTAAACCAAACAAATACGGCATTGAATATCTGCGCTCAGATGGATTTTGGCTCATATTCAGAGAGTATCCGAAGCAAAAAGATGCCATACAGGCATTCAATCAAATCAGAGCCAATATGAAAGAAGGTCTGTACAGCCCGGCATACAAGGCTTTCCGGCTGTATCAACGCACTCAGATGGGCTTTATAAGCAGAAACGAAATTAAGGAGAAATAACAATGAATATTAAAGAAATGTTTGAGCGGTTAGAGGAGGCCAAAGCAGAGTTCGCGAGGACGCACGAAAAGCTCACGTGTTTCCATTGTGAGGCTGACATAACGCCCGGTGAAACATTCTACTCAAACACGATGGACGACGTTGTGTTTTGCAGCCATGAGTGTGCATTAGCACATTATGATGTCGCTATTCAGGAATTTGATCCCACCGATGACGAGTACACGTCATGGTTTCCAGAGAAATTGGAGGTCTAAGCCATGCGAAACATATCAGAAATAAAGTCAAATCCACATCTTTCCAACATCACAATATACGACGAAGCCCAAAAGGCTGGTTATGGCGTGATTCATCTCGTTCGATGGAAAGGGACTGTTATCTTCGACTCAACATCTCCCCCTTGGGAACATGTCTCAGTCAGCCCCAAAAAGAAGGGAATCTTCCCGACCTGGTACGAACTCAAGCTCATCAAAGAGATATTCTGGCAGGATGACGAAGAAGTCATCCAGTTCTTCCCTCGAAAAGCCGAACACGTCAATGTCATGACGAATTGCCTTCACTTGTGGCGCAATCCAGATGTCGAGGCTTTGCGTAACAGCATTGAAGGAAGGGGCGTTTAATACAGAACTGCCACGGAGGGCGTTATGGCAAAGAAAAAGCCACCGAATTACAGCCGAATGACGCCCGAAGATTTGAACGTGATCCGATACCTGCGACAGCAGGGACATTCCATCCGGGATATCGCGAAATCCGTCCCATTCACGCCAAAGACGATCTGCCGCTGGCTCAACACAGTCTCGACAGACGTCAAATGGCGGCACAAACGGGCATCGCGGCTCGATCCTTATCAGCACGAAATAGAGAAACTCATCATGGACAGCCAGAAATACGGGAAACAGTCGCTCGATTACCGAGGGGCACACGAAGAATTGCTGCGACGCCATCCGGAACTCTCCATATCCTATCCGGCGTTTTGCAGTTTCATCCGTCAGCATTGCACCATCGTCAAAGAGGACAGCCTGGCAGCCATCCCGCTCGAACACGAACCCGGAGAGGCGCAGATCGACTTCTTTGATGCAAAGTACCACAAACACGGACGACTCATCGATGGTCACGGGTTCACCGTCTCATTCCCGTATTCGGATGCAAAGTTTGTACAGGTCTATCCTGCCGAGAATCAGGAATGCCTGTTCCATGCACTCATCAAGTGCTTCAACTTCATCGGTTTTGTGCCGAGGGTGATCCTGTTCGACAATGCTTCAACGGCTATTATCAAGGTCGAACGCAACGGGCGCAAGGTCAATCCTCGCTATACGGAGTTCGCATCCCATTACGGTTTTGAAGCGCGGTTCTGCAATCCGGCCCGTGGCCGCGAAAAAGGCAGTGTCGAACGCAACAACTCGGTGCTCCGAAAGCGCTACCTGTCGCCACCACCGACAATCGACGATGAGGAAACATTCAACGACACCCTGCTCAAATCCTGTCTCGAAACACTGGCAACAACAAAGCACTACAAAAAGGCGATTCTCAAATCAGACCTTTTTGACGAAGACCGGCGCTCGGGTCTGCCGCTTCCCAGGGCAGACTTTGACGAACGCAAAACACTGCGCCGCAAGGCAAACAACTGTGCGCTTGTTCATGTGCGAGGATGCGACTATTCGACGTCCGACAAGCATGCAAACCAGTGGCTCACCGTCAGGATTGGCACATTCACCGTCGAAATCTTCGACGATTATGGAACGCCGATATGGTCACATGCACGTTCATATCAAAAGGGCTCAACAACCATTGCCCAGGATGCCTATCTGGATGCGCTGATGGCGCGTCCGAGGGCAAGCATATCATTGGGCAACCAACCACAAGGAGAAATGACATGCCAGGATAAAACACAAATCATCGAAACATTGTCAAAGACGCGTCTGGCGATGCGTGAGGAAGTCCTCGAAGACATCATGGAATCCGAATCCATGACAGAATCACCGCCGAATGCGCTATTCGAAATCGAACCATTCACTGTTGCAAAGGATGAGTATGACAACGCCATCAAAGGACACAGTTGAGTGGTGCAAACGGCTTCGATTGGGTTCCAACTTCGTCGAAGCCGTCACGGCCAAAAAGAGCAAAGAGCGAGACTATCTGATTGAACTGCTCGAAGGCGAAATCAACCGACGGGATGCATTGGCAATTGAGCGCAATATCAAGAATGCCTGCTTCCCGGAACTTAAAACACTGGCTGATTTCGACTTCACCCACGTGGAAATGCCGACCAGCGTCGCCCGGCCATTCTACACCGATGCCGTGTTTGTCCAAAGCAAATACAGCATCTTCATGTATGGCTGCCCAGGCACTGGCAAGACTCACCTCGCCATCGCCCTCGGCATCGAGGCGTGCCGGCACTTCCACAAGGTCGCATTCTACCGATTGCCCTCACTCATTGCTCAGCTGCGCGAAGCCAAATCGACCAATGACGCGCGCTTCTACAAACGCCTGTCCAAAACCGATCTCATCATCCTGGATGAATTTGGCTACCCGCCGCGCGAAGACGACACCATCGAATTGCTTTTCGACTTCATATCCAACTACTGCTACCAGCAAAAAAGCCTGATTATGACCTCGAACCGCACATTCAAGGAATGGCTCACCGACTTCCCCGACCCTCGCGCAGAAAAGATGGCCCAAGCCACTCTCGACCGTATCGCTCAAAACACCTTACTGTTCAACTTTACTGGCGAAAGCCGCCGCGCCAATTTCACCAACTCCAGTGAAATAGCGCATTAGAGCAAAAGGGTGTTACTTTAAACGATATTTGTGTGTTACTTATAGGCGATATTATACAGTTGAGAGCAATACAAACTGCGGTGCGCATGGCACGCAGTGCAATGTCGCGAATGCAAACAATTATTGTATAGATGGCCATTGCACGTTTACATGCAAATATGGCTATCACCCCTATAATGGCGCATGCGAAGCAGACAG
>JAFUEE010000094.1 GCA_017464085.1 Pseudomonadota bacterium | reverse complement strand
TTCCTGTGTTTTCGCGATTCCCGTGTTTTCGCGATCCGATACCCGGGGTTGCGCCCTTCGGGCTGACCCCGGGCTAATTTCAATCGCCCCTTCAGGGCGATTAGATGACATCGAGTTCTGAGGTGATACCATTATTTTAGTTACGCCGGTAGAACAAAAAATGCTCAGCATTCTTGACTAAAAACACGGTATCTTCAGGGCGATGCAGTTGTATATCAGGTGCTTTCTGCGAGTCGTTTTCCGAGAGCGAAAGCGTTCTGGAGATCAATGGGGAAATGGTCTTTTCGATGGCGCGCTTTGTCCTCTTCTTTGAACATATTGATATCATATTTAGAGTAATCTTTAAATTGATAAGTATTGCAGATATAGAGCTCTTCGCAGTGCCCGAAGACCATTTTCATACAGTCTGCATTTGCTTTGAGGATTTGCGGATAGTTGTAGGCATCCAGTGCCTCTTCAGGCACGTTCATCGTATAGATCATGGCCGTTTTTTTGCCGTTTTTGAAGTAGTTGTTGGGTTTTCCATTTTCATCGAGGATATAGGAGCCGGCAGGGAACATGAGTCTTTCCATGAAGCTTCGCATCATGCCGGTGACGGAGCTGTAATAGATCGGGGAGCCGAGCACGAGTATGTCAGCTTCTTTGCATTTTTCCAGGACGGGACGCAAGGCATCTTTGATGGCGCAGACGCCTTCGGTCTTGCTGATTTTGAGTTTGCAGGCAAAGCAGCTCATGCATCCTTTGTATTGGAGATCATAAAGATTGATGCGTTCAGTTTCGGCACCAGCGGCCTGCGCGCCTTTCATGGCGCTCTCGAGCGCTTCGACGGTGTTAAAGTTCTTGCGGGGACTGCCATTGATAAAGAGTGCTTTCATACGTCAACCTTCTCCTGAGTGTATGAATGTGGGATTTGAAACCTGGTGTTTGGCTGCTGAAATACGCGAGATGTCCTCTTGCCTGTCTCTCTCCATGGCTGGAGAGGGAGGATAATAACGCATCATTATGCAACAAAGTGCTGGAAGCGCCTGCCTTTGTGACGAAATGCGTTTGTTTGTCGCCCTAGGCATGCTGAGTATGCGTTAAGCCGGCAATATTTGCAATCTCATTATGTGCGGTCGGTTTAACGTGTGATTTGGCACTATGAGGATGTTTTGTGTCGTGCGTTGGGCGCCCGCGTATTTGCCGCAGGCGAATAGCGGGCGCGGAGAGGGCGTATGGGCGCGTGCGCCCATAGCCCGGAGGCGGCGCGTGTCGAGCGGAGCGAGAGAGCGGGGCGCATGGTCACAAAAAAAGCCGCCATTCGGCGGCCCTGAGTGAATTCTGGTGAGATCAGCCCAAGGAGAAAGCGGCGACCATGTCGGTATCGACTGCCCAGTCGCCATCAAGTTTCTGATTGAGGATGATGACGACGCGCTTGCTGTCGGGAGTCCAGTATGCGCTTTTGATGCTGACCGTCGCGACTTTGGATTTGTTCGGGGAGCTGAAGAGCGGCGCGTAGCCGAGTGTCATGGACTGATCGCCGGCGGAGAGCGTGAGCTGGAGATTTTCGCCGATGACCATGCCGCCGAGCTGATAGCCTGCGGGCGCAGCCATGCCTGAGACGTAATTCTGCTGGATGCCGTAGACGGAGACCTCTTTGGAAGCGAGAGCTTTTTCGAGGGAGACTTTAGTGAGCGGATAGACGAGCGTGGGGCCCTGGCCGCCGACTTTATAAATGACGAGCGATTTGCCGGAAAGTTTGCTGCCCTGGACGATGGCGTAGAAATCGGGGTTAAAGCCGAAGCCTACGAATTCCATGGTGATCTGGTCTGTATCTTGAGCGGAGGCTTCTGTCGGTGCCTGAGAAACGGTGACGAAGCAAGCGCATGCGAGACAAGCGGCAATTGCGAGAGCGCGAAATCCTTTAAACATGGTGACCTCCTCAATGCGCCGTAATTGGCTGGGGAAAAGATTATTAAAAAAACGTGCCATTTAAGTGAGAAATGTTATCCAAGGATGAATGATTGCCTGAAGTGTATCGGATCGCCTTCAAAGGGTTCAAAGTGCCAAGTGTCTTTTTTGCTGTCGAGGCATTTGTTGAAGATGTCTGGAACATTTGAGGTGTCGATTTCGTAGGCATCGACCGATCCGGCGGGGAGGACCGTCAGGTTGATATAAATTTTTTCCGGGAGCGTGATGCCCTGTTTTGCGGCGCGTTGCGAGCAGTTCTGGACAGATTTTGAGACAGTTTTGAGGCCGGCGAGCAGTTTTTCGCGCGAGCTTGAGGGGGCGGATTTTGTCTTTTTGGAGCCCTGGACGCCGGCCGTGCTTCCGAAATCGTCTGTTTTAGCGAGTACGACATTGGCGCGACCGTCGTGTTTGACGGCGGCCTGTGTTTCAGTTTTGGTGTCAGAATTTTCACCGTAGATGGCTTCGGAGGCCGCTTCCGTGGCAGATTTGTCAATTTCCTTGGTGTCAGCAAGCGCGTCAGGCTGTTCTGCCTGGCTTTTGCGATGTGAGCGCGAGCTTTTCTGTGGTGCGACGGGGATGATTTCGAAATCGTCTTCAGGAATGGCGACATCGATTTCGTCGAGCGTGATTTCGCGGCCTTCAACTTTGAGTGAGGGCGTATTTTGGACGACTTTGGTGTTTTCTTCGTGCTGTTTGTTTGAGATGACAAAGCCGCTGATGACGGCGATGATGAGCAGGATTGCTGCCGCGCCCGCGATGGCGCCGATCAGCTTGAAATTGCGTTTTGTTTTTTCCTTTTGCTGAATTTTGTTGAAGTGTTCGAGCTGGATGAGCATGGAATGCTCGCTGACGCCGTCATCGTCTTCATCGGGTTCAGGCTCTGCGGCTTCAAGTTCGGCAAAGAGATCGGCGTGTCTGGCGGCAATTTCATCAAGCTTGGTCTGGGGAGCGCGCGCGCGCGCGACGGCAGGCTCATTGTTCGTGTCGTTGAACAGCGTGTCTGCGCTCATGATGCCGCTAATTTTGGGGGCATTTGGATCGTTTGTGATCGCATCGATTTCATTTTGCTCGATGAACTGTGAGTTGTCTTCATCGAGATCGATTTCAGCGATATCCGCAGAGGCTGGGGCGTCCTGTGAGGCAGGTGCGGCAGCCGCCTTGGTGTGGTGCATCATGGAGAGCACTTGGGCAGACGAAAGCAGGTGCTGGTCATTAGCGGAGGCATATTCGCCAGATTCTGAGATGGCTTCGTTGACCTCGGCGTTGGGGATGAGCTCGGAATCTTCGAGATCGAGGTCGAGCGGCAGGTCTTCGGATGCCTCGGTCTGAGCGGCTTCGGGCGGACGCAGGTCTGCGGGTCTGTTGGCGATTCTGGACACATCGTCGTCGAGGTCGATGTCGGGCAGGACTTCGCTTGCAGTGCTGCTGAGGCCGGACTGCTCATTGAGATCGATATCGAGGTCGAGGCTTGGCGGCTCGCTGGTTGCAGATGCCGTCGCGGAGACGGGATTTGATTTTTCAGCAGCTGCGGGTTTGGGCAGATTGCCTGTGGAGAGCGCCTTGCTGTTGGCGCTTGACGGTATCGGCTTTGCGATCCCGCTTTGCAGGTCGAGCGCCTTGTTGTTGGCGCTTGACGGTATTGGCTTTGCGATCCCGCTTTGCAGGTCGAGGGCTTTGCTGTTGGCGCTTGAC
>JAFUEE010000012.1 GCA_017464085.1 Pseudomonadota bacterium | reverse complement strand
TTTGTCAATGTGTGAAAAACTGTGTTATACTGCGCCATGGTTCGGAACTCCTTGCAAAAGGTGGTTTTGCTGAATTTCCTTTTAGCAAGAAATCGGTTCCGAACCAACTATAACGCCACATTTTTGTGGGACAGCAGTGACTCTAGACCTCAAAGGCGGTTGGGCATTCGCACAAAATATCGCAAACTTGCTGAATAAGATTAATGAATCTAACATTGATGAATATAAGCTGTTGCAATCCAAAAGTACAAAACTCCGCATTATAGCTGAAATCTGCCGTGTGTATGGGTTATTATTGGCAGATGCAAATGCCATCGACTTTTCATCTATCCAGACGAAGATGCTTCATCTTCTGGAGAACGAAGAAGTACTCGAGACATTACGTGATAAATTTGAATATATTTTCGTCGATGAATATCAAGACACAAACCGAATTCAGGAAGATATCCTCCTTAAACTCGCGGCACCAAAGAATAAAGTTTGCGTCGTTGGCGATGACGATCAGGCACTGTATCGATTCCGAGGTGCAACTGTTGAGAATATTCTACGATTTCGAGAAAAATTCCCTAAAAAGCGTTTGAGATTTAATGGAAATTTAACCAAACATTACAGATATACTTGTCAGAAAGTAGAACTTACCAAAAACTATCGCTCCCATCCCGATATCATTGATTTTTACAATCGTTGGATGGAACAGTTTGCAGATCAGCATTATCGTTACCCGAAAACCATAGAAAATGCTGGTCCCCAAACGAAAGAGAATACAAAGTATCCTGGCGTCATCCGCGTCATGGGCAACGACATGGAATCTTGGGCTGATTCGTTTATAGATTTTGTCGATTCACTCAAAGAAAACAATATTCTATCCGACTACAATCAAATTTGCATTCTGGCGCGTTCCGTTAAAAATGACAAAGTGGCTGCTCTTGCTCAAACTCTTGAAGATAATGGCATCCCCGTATTCTCGCCACGCGCCGATCTCTTCTTTGAACGCCCTGAAATCCGCAATATCATTGGCGCATTTGGCTTTCTTTTTCCAAATCTTATCGAAAGCATACTGAAAAATGATTATACCGAAAACCATGAAAAATACTATCAGGAGTACTGGGATTATTATCAAACATGTATCAACCAATTTGCAGGGCAGCTGCGTTCTAATTCTAAAAAACATAAATCGCTTCGCATCTGGGCAGCAAGTAAAGCAAAAGAACTTGCTTCACTCACCGAGAATACAAATTATGCTTTCTCGGATATATTTTATGAACTGCTACAGTTCCCGATGTTTTCGGAGTATTTTGAAACGGACGGCGTCTCCATCAAAGATCTTCGTCCACAATACAATCTCGCGCTATTCAGTCGATTGATCGCAAAATATGAATATTTATATAAAATCATAGTTTTCAAGCCAGAGCAAATTCACAAAGACGTAGCCATATTCTTCAACACCTATTTAAAATTCCTCATCGAAGGCGGAAGCAATGAATATGAAGATTTCGATATGGTCACACCGTCTGGCTGTATTTCCTTTATGACGATTCACCAATCGAAGGGTCTGGAATTTCCCATCACGTGCGTCGCCAGTCTCGATGCATCGCCTCGAAAACAATTCGACTGGCTTGATGAAGAATTACAGCAATTCTATTATCAAAGTGAATCTTATGAACCGATCGATAAAGTCAAATACTTCGATTTTTGGCGCCTATTCTATACGGCCTTTAGTCGCGCTAAAAATTTACTCGTTCTTACGGGCATCGATAATGAAACGACGCGGTTACCTCGAGAACACAAATCACCCTCCAAATATTTTCTTCCAATTTATGAAGATGTACCAGACTGGGATGTGCTGTTTACTTCGGAGGATAATCATCCAATTCTTGACAAAGTACAGCCGTCCAATATCAAGCACACCTATTCTTTTACAAGCCACATTCTCGTTTATGAGAACTGCCCTATACAATATCAGTTTTTCAGAGAACTCGAATTCACGCCAAAACGCACAAATCAGGTCATGTTCGGTACGCTCGTTCACCAGACGATCGAGGATGTCCATCGCGCCGTACTCGCCGAACGCATAGCCGATGTCACGCCAGAAAATATCAAGAGCTGGCTCAATACAAATTATATTCAATTAAATAAAATCACGGGATTATATCTCGATAAGCGAAGTCTTGAGTCTATCGAAGGTCACGTCAATCGTTATGTTCAACGCGCAAGCCGCGATTGGACGGCGATGCGTGAAGCCGAAGTCCCCGTGTCTTTACAAAAAGAAAACTATATTCTCGAAGGTAAAATCGACCTCATCCGTGGCAAAGGCGATACCGTTGAAATTCTCGACTTCAAATCCGAAAAGAAGCCTGATGTCAATGACGAAGCTGATCGCGAACGCTTGCGCCGTTACCGCCGTCAGCTCGAAATCTATGCCCACATTATCGAGCAAAAATACGACCTGCGCGTCAGCCGCATGCACCTCTACTACACAAGTGTCGAGGAAGGCGATCCGCGCATCTCATATCCTTATAATCAACATTCTATCGACCGCACCATCGACGAAGTCTCGGCCATCGTCGACAAGATCGAAAACAAGGAATTCACCCAGGATCCCGCAAAGCGTTGTGCCCATCTGTGCGACAAATGCGACCTGAAACATTTCTGCAACCGCTGAACACGCCATTCGTGTGTCTTTGGCGGTTGCTTCGGCTATCGACCTGCGGTCGATACGCCTCGCCTGCGTGGCTATTGGCTTGCAGCCAATACGCCCCGCAACCCTTTTGAGGAGAATCGCCACACATACGATGGAGTGTTCACCACTAACCAAGGAGAACAAACATCATGTCTAAGTCAAAAAACAGCGAACAAAAAGAGCTCTTCACCTTCGACAAGCGCGAACCGATTCGCGGCTATCCCGAACTGCGCTGGGCGGGCAAACGTCCGTTTACGGGTACGAGCTATTATCCCGCACAGCTCAAAGAGACTTACGGCACCGAAACTGACGGCTGGATGAACAAAATCTATTGGGGCGACAACCTCCAGGTCATGTCGCACCTGCTCAAGGAATTTCGCGGAAAAGTCGATCTTATCTATATCGATCCACCGTTCGATTCCAAAGCAGATTATAAAAAGACCATCTCCCTTCGCGGCAAAAAAGCCGAATCCGATACCTCGACTTTCGAAGAAAAACAATACGGCGATATCTGGACAAACGACGAATATCTGCAATTCATGTACGAACGATTGATTTTGTGCCGAGAGCTGTTGAGCGATACGGGAAGTATCTATGTTCACATGGATGAAAAAAGAAGCCATTATGTGAAAGCAATAATGGATGAGGTATTTGGGGAAAGGAACTTCTGTCGGGAAATTATATGGGATATTCAGGTGTTATCTGGTTATAAAACCATTGCACCCAATTGGGTACGTGGTCATGATGTGATTTTATTCTATTCAAACGGTTCAAATAAGATTTTTAACAAGCAAAAACAACCACATCGACAAGAATATTTAGACAGATTCAATAAAACTGATAAAGATGGTCGAAAGTACTTTGATGGCAGAGGAACTATAGTGTATTTAGATGAAGCTATAGAGAAAGGTAAGGCGGTAGGCGATGTTTGGAGCGATATCATGTCGTTTCAACAATTGGCTACATCAAGTGAAAAGCTTGGTTATCCCACACAAAAACCCGAAGCCTTGCTCGAACGCATCATCAAAGCCTCATCGAATCCTGGTGACATCGTTTTCGATTGCTTCATGGGATCGGGCACGACACAGGCGGTTGCGATGAAGCTCGGCCGACGTTTCCTCGGTGCAGATATCAACATGGGTGCGATTCAGACGACGACGAAGCGTTTGATCAACCGCGCCAAAGAGTTAAAGAACCAGATTTCAGACGAAACCTATTACACGGGATTCGAAGTTTACAACGTGAACGATTACGAGTTTTTCCGCAATGAACTCGAAGCGAAGCGACTCATTATCGAAGCACTGGGTATGCAGGCTTTGCCCGACAATCACTTATGGGATGCGGAATTGGATGGGCGCATGGTGGCAATTCTGGGCATCAATCGCATTGCGACGGCGAGCGAGTTCGAAAAGATCGTGGCGAATATGGACCTCGCTGCGTTGAGCCGAAAACAGGGGCTCAATCCGACCAAACCAGTCGAAAAGGTCACGTTTGTGTGCATGGGGCACGATCCCAACCTCAAGCCGATGTTTCTCGAAAAGATGGAAAGCCTTGGGCTTAACATCGATCTGGAAATCGTCGATTTGCTCCGCGATAAGAAAGACCTGCGCTTCAAGCGCGAATCCGATGCACGGGTTCAGATTGTGTCGAGACAAAACAAACGTTTTGTCGAAATCCAGTCCTTCTATCCGATGAATTTGCTTCAAAAACTCAGTATTGAACATCAGGATATCGAGGACTGGCGCGAACTCGTCGATTCCGTTCTCATCGACTGGAATTACGACGAAGTGACGTTCAGCCCGACGACGCTCGACATTCCCGACAAGAAAGACCTCGTCTCGGGGAAATACGAAGTTCCCGAAGGCGTAGGGCGCATTCACGTCAAGATTACTGACCTGCTTAGCGAGAGCTGGGAAGGAACGATCGAGGCGTCATGAGCACAAGCTTTTTTGCGCGTATTGGCCAAAGGCCAATACGCGCAAAACGGCGAGGCGTATCGGCGCAGCCGATAGCCCGCCAACAATACAAGACTAAACAGAAATCATAACGCAGTGCCGTCAAACCTTGTTTCGACGCGGTAGAAATGGTAAAATCCGTTCGTACCCATTGCGGGTACACGTTGTCAGGATGGGGTCACGATGGAACGAGCGCTCACAGAAGATTGGGATAAGGACGACAACATTGGCGGTTTATCCGACGATGAGTTGACGTACCGTTTTAAGGAAGCGATTCGCATTGACGATGAGATTCGACGCATCAAAGGATTGCCTGTGGCGAGATATGATCTTGAACGCAGACAGTCCTATTTGGAGTATCCGGATGGAACACGCGAGTACAGAGAAAAACCCTGAAATACTCGTCTTTGCCGGCCCAAATGGCAGTGGAAAGACAACTGTGACTCGTCTTGCCACTCTAGTCGGTGTCTATGTCAATGCAGACGAAGTAAAAAATGCATTGAACTGTTCTGCACTTGAAGCAGCTCAAATCGCAGAAAAGCAACGGGAAACGCTGCTATCAGAGCGCGCAAATTTTACATTTGAAACGGTTTTATCCACTGATAGAAATCTTTTGTTATTAAAGCGTGCTAAAGAATCGGGTTATTTCGTCAGATGCGTTTACGTTCTGACGGATAATGCCAGTATCAATATCGACAGAGTTCACATTCGCCATCGCTGTGGCGGTCACGATGTTCCGGAAGACAAGATCGTGAGTCGATATGAAAAAGCGCTTAAGCTCATTCCTGAATTAGTCCCCGTATGTGACATCATGCATATCTATGATAATACGCTTGAACCGTTCAGGATTTTTAAAAAACGTAAAGACATATATATGTATTGGGAAAATCCATTTTGGAACCGTAGAAGAATAGAGGATTTGACTGGTGTAACATTGAAATAATATCGTCGTATTTAATACGATATGGAGCGTACACCATGCCAAAGAAATCCAGCGAAACCATCGTCGATACTCCGTTTTATCAATATCTCTGGTCGTTCTATGCCAATCACAAGAAAGAGATATGGCGCGAATACAAACCGCTCACGCGAGGCATCCTGTCGCGTGCGGATTATACTGATGCAAGCGCATTCCTGCGTAAACCGCAGTACGAAGCCTTCGAAATGTACGTCTTCTTGAAGGAGTTTCTGAACACGCCGAAATTGGGTGAGCTATTCGAAAACTGGTGCAATAATAAAGGTAACTTCCGATACGACCGAACACCAGTTCTTCAGAGCGAACGACAGCTTAGGCTTTTTCAATATCAAGATGCAATAGCCATTAAGCCATTCGTTGCACAGCTAAAAAACCTGCAGCAGGATTATGCCAATTATATTTTTGCACTTACGATGGGTACGGGTAAAACCATCCTGATGGCGGTTTGCATTTGCTATGAATTTCTGCTCGCCAACAAATACCCACAAGACGAACTGTACTGTCATAATGCGCTTGTACTGGCACCTGATACGACTGTTCGCGAATCTTTGCGTGAAATCATGACGTTCGATAAATCGAAAGTATTTGCGCCGAGCTATGCCAAAATTCTCGATACAAAACTTCGATTTCATTTTCTTGAAGGGGATGGCATATCGCTCAATACGCTCGATGGTTCGGATTTCAATATCATCATTGCAAATTCACAAAAGATCATTTTGAAGCGAAAAAACAAAGCCGATGACGCACAAACCCTATTATTTAAGGATGACAAATATGCCGAAGCGGTTCAAAATGATCCCAATGCGGATTTGTATGAAATCGAAGACGAAAAGGAACTGACGGCAAATCAACGCTATAAGAAGCTCTCTCGTCTTACACAGCTTGGTATCTATGTCGATGAGGCACATCACGCGTTCGGGAAAACACTCGCCAATGATATGACCAATCGCAAAGCAAAGACGAGCCTGCGCCTTACGATAGATCACCTCGCCAATGAACTGAATCAAGCCGGTACGAAAGTCGTTGCGTGTTATAATTATACGGGCACGCCTTATGCCGACAATCGTCTCATGCCTGAGGTCGTCTATGCGTATGGTCTTAAAGAAGCCATCGATAATCGCTATCTCAAGGAAGCGAACATTATAGATTATGATAATGTAAAATCGAATGAGTTTGTGCATGCGGTTGTCGATGAATTTTTGAAGAAGCACCGCAATAAAAATGGCGAATTTAAACGATATGAAAACATGCTGCCCAAGCTGGCGTTCTTTGCTTCGACGATTGATGAATTACAAAAAGAGCTGAGGCCAGCACTCGAAAAGGCTTTGATTGAAGCCGGGATTTCGCTCGATACGATTCTGGTCAATGTCGGTGACGATAAACTCACCAAAACCGATGATCTGCGCGAATTCAAGCTACTCGATACCCCCGAATCGACAAAGCAATTTATATTGCTCGTAGGTAAAGGCAAGGAAGGATGGAACTGTAGATCACTGTTTGGCGTAGCATTATTCAGGAAACCTGACAGTACGATATTTGTTTTGCAAGCCACGATGCGGTGTTTGCGTTCGATTACGAATGTCCAGCAGACTGGGCAGATATTTCTTTCTTCAGAAAATTTTGGTACCCTCCGGAATGAACTCCAGGAAAACTACAGAATGTCTGTTGACGAACTAATTGTGAAAAAGCCAACTGCAAAGAAAGTTCGCCGTATCTTTGTGCGGAAAGTCGTCGAAGTAAAGGTGATAGAACAGATACCAGAATTTAGGACAACAGCGCTACATCCCCAAGAATATACGATTTTTGATGCACAATATGATCCAAATAAATTCATTAAAACAAAAAGTGTACATTCTATTCACGATATTCAGGGGATAGCGATGTGCAAAAAACTGGAAACAAAAGAACAGCGGAAATTCACGCGATATAGTCTCATCGCTGAACTTTCGATGTATCTGACGCAGCACATCAAAAACGAAGACAGAACGCTAACTATTCGTCATTCGCCAACCGAAATTGAATCATTGTTGGAGCGTTCGTCGGATGGCCTGGATGTCATTTTGGAGAAGGTCAATCAAAATAACGATATACTCTATGACTATTTGATTCCAAAACTTTTTTCACTTTTATATAAAGTCGAGTACAGTGATGGCGAGCCGCGTGAAGTTACGAAGTATCTCGTCAAACACGTCCCAGGAGATGGAGGTTCATCTACGACTAATCCATATTTTGAATTTGTGTTTGATGATGATAAATACATATCGGATGACGCCAAAGAGTATCGCGAGTTTAATCAATCCACTGGTAATGGTAAAAGTTTTGATCTGTCGGGATATGGCTTTGATTCTATGCCGGAATTGGAGTTCTTTAAAACCAATCTATTCGAAAACAAACATATTAAGCACATCTGGTTCACAGGTATGCTGACACATGGGCAATCTGATTTTCTGGTTCGATATATCGATCCCGAAACACATGCCTTGCGATCCTATTACCCTGATTTTCTTATCGAAATGGCGAGCGGTAATTTCTGTATTGTTGAAATTAAAGGTGAGAATTTGATTCCCAACCAAGAAACGCAAGCCAAGGCTGAATATGCAGGACGTATGTTTTCTGGTAAACATGGCATGGCTTATCTGTTTGTGCCTGGTCATGATGCCCAAGGGCTATTGAAAGAAATCCCATCAGATGACAATTCAATTGAATTTGCTTTGGAACATTCCGATGGGCATACGCAGCATGATATGTTTTAATATGTCACTGTGAGTGATATTGAACCTGTCGGACGTTCTGCAATCCTCCGCTGCGCATGCAATACGCGATGCTGTCATCTCCGAATGCAATGATGCGTTGCATCGGGGATGGCGAAGAATAAGTGGGATTCGCTGCCCGTGTACGGTCGCGGGCCATGCGCGACGTTACGACGTCAAAAAATCCGCTAAATTGCTCGCTTTTGTTGAGTGAGGCGAGTTATGGTGAAAGTAGCTCGTTGGTGAACCGATGGGGTAGTAGTAAACAAGGAGGTGCTTATGGCGTCCGTAAAGAAACAATCGCAGGAACAAACCTATCAGTCAATTCGTGGCTACATCGTGGATGCACAGCGTCAGGTAAGGGCCGCGGTCAACAGCGCGATGGTCGATGCGTATTGGCGGATTGGGGAGGCTATTTTCAAGGAGTGCGGGGACAATGATCGTGCGGCGTATGGCAAACAGGTGCTGCAGTTCATTTCAGAGCGCTTGACGGCGGAATTCGGATCTGGGTTTAGTGTGCAGGGGCTACGCAATATGCGTCAGTTTTACCTGACGTTTCCAAAACGCTCCACACTGTGGAGCGAATTGAGTTGGTCGCACTATCGAGTATTGATGCGCATTTCAGACAAAGAAGCGCGTGATTTTTACGCATCAGAGTGTGCCAGATCAGCATGGAGTGTGCGTCAGCTGGAGCGGCAGATTCACACAATGTTCTACCAAAGGATGCTGGCAAGTCAGGACAAAGAAAGTGTGGCAGCAGAGATTCAGAAAACGGAGCCAAAGCCGGAATACGAAAAAGTTATAAAAGACCCATATGTCATGGAATTCTTGCAAATTAAGCCTGACTCGCATGTGTATGAAAGCGATGTCGAACAGGCGTTGCTGGACCATTTGCAACAATTTCTTCTTGAGTTGGGACGCGGATTTTGTTTTGAGGCTCGCCAAAAGAGATTTTCCCTGGGCGGTCAGGACTTTTTTATCGACCTGGTGTTCTACAATTATATTCTCAAATGCTTTGTCTTGATTGATATCAAAACAGGGGAACTGACGCATCAGGATATTGGTCAGATGCAGATGTATGTGAATTATTACACTCGCGAGCTGATGAATGAGGGAGATAATAAGCCAATCGGCATCGTACTGTGCGCAGAGAAAAATGATGCGGTCGTGAAATATACACTTCCTGAGGATAATGACCAAATCTATGCTTCTAAATACCTGACATACCTCCCAACCGAGGAAGAATTAAAGCGTGAATTGTGTTTGGATAAATATATTAAAAAGGGATAATCATTCATTCTACATTTTATTATTAACTACGACATCAAGTATTGCATGGGTATATGCTTGGGAATGGCGAGGAATAATGAGGTTGTGTTCGAGTATCGCTTGCGCTCGCGTATAGTCTCTGGTGTACCTGTCATAGGCTTTATGACTCGCCTTGGCGATGGCGATGCCATGAGTTGTCATGTCGTGGGGTAAGGTGCATATCGCCTGCGTCTGAGTGCTTTGGTGACCGAGTGAGGCAAGTACGGCTTTGAGGCATGCGATGCGTTACCGTGACATAGATGGGCGCATGGCAATAAGCGCCTGTGGGGCGTTATGCATAGCCGTGGATAAGTCGTCGCGTATCGCCTGTGGCGATAGCGCCGTCGGGCGGCGTATCGGGCTTTGCGCGATAGCCGCCCCAGCGCGCGCCGTATGCGCCCGAAGGCGCATAGGTGCGCATTTTTATATTGAAACGGCCGCGTATTGTGGAACAATAGCAGGCCGCAAGCGAGCCGTAGTGGCGGCCCTTCGGGGGACGCCACTAGGAAGCGCGGAGAGATGTGCAATATGTCTCATTGCTTTGTGAAGGCGTTCCATGAACGTCTCTTGTCAACATCCCCTGTGAGTAAAGACGTTCCGTGGAACGTCTCGTGTAAGGAGAAAGATGAAACCATACCTTGAACCAAAGGAGGCCGTGCTCAAGGAAATCGGCGCTTCAATGGAGGGCCTGACGGCTGAGGAGGCCGCGTCCAGGCTGGAGAAAAATGGCCCCAACAAGCTGAAGGAAGCGCCCAAAGAGAGCATTTTTAAGAAGTTTCTCGGGGAGCTCAAGGACCCGATGACGATCGTCCTGATCATCGCTGCCGTGGTCAGCGCGGTCACGGCCGTGTATGGCGGGGAGAGCCTTGCGGATGCCGGGATTATTCTGGCTGTCGTGCTGATCAACGCCTGTCTGGGGGTATATCAGGAGAACAAGGCGGAGGCGGCTATTGAGGCGCTGCAGCAGGTGTCTGCGGCGACGGCGAAGGTCATCCGTGGCGGCCATCAGCTGACCGTGCGTGCCGATGAGGTCGTGGTGGGCGATCTGCTCGTTCTGGAGGCTGGCGACGCTGTCCCGGCAGATGCGCGCATCGTGGAATGCGCGTCGATGAAGACGCAGGAAGCGCCCCTGACCGGCGAATCGACGGATGTCGAAAAGCAGAGCGAAGTGCTGGCGGCGGCCGACAACGGCGATGTGTCTCTGGGCGACCGCAAGAACATGGTCTATATGGGCTCCATCGTGACTTACGGGCGCGGGCATGCGGTCGTCACGGCCACGGGCATGGATACGGAAATGGGTGCCATCGCGGACGCGCTCTCTGCCGCGAAGGATGAAGAGACGCCGCTGCAGATCAAGCTGAACGAGCTTTCCAAGAAGCTGTCTGTCATGATTTTGGTGATCTGCGCGTTCGTCTTTATCGTCAACCTCGTGCGCAATGGCGGCGGTGCGGTGCTCGACACCTTTATGATCGCAGTCGCGCTTGCTGTGGCGGCCATTCCTGAGGGCCTGAGCGCCGTGGTCACGGTCCTGCTCTCGATCGGCGTGACACGGATGAGCAAAAATCACGCGATCATCCGCAAGCTGACTGCGGTCGAGACGCTCGGATGCACGCAGATCATCTGCTCTGACAAGACCGGCACGCTGACGCAGAACAAGATGACCGTGGTCAAAAAGGTCACCGAAGATGAGACATTGCTGATGAAAGCCATGGCGCTGGCTTCGGATGCGACGCTGGAAAAAGGGGAGGCCGTTGGGGAGGCGACAGAATGCGCGCTCGTGAACGACGCGAACAAGAATGGCATGCCCAAGGAAAAGCTGGCCGCCGATCTGCCGCGCGTCGATGAGGCGCCTTTCGATTCGCTTCGCAAGATGATGACCACTGTTCATCAGAGCGCGGATGGGGTCATCCAGTTTACGAAAGGTGCGCCGGATGAAGTGCTGCGACGCTGCACGCATATCTGGCAGAACGGGCAGTCTGTGCCCATCACAGAAGAACATAAAAGCCATATATTATCTGAAAACAAAGGCATGGCCGACGAGGCGCTGCGCGTGCTCGGCGCGGCTCAGCGCGTTTATGAAAATAAGCCTGAATCGAACGATCCTGAGGCGCTTGAAAAAGATCTGACGTGGATCGGCATGTGCGGCATGATCGACCCGATCCGCCCCGAAGTCAAGGATGCGATCGCGCAATGCCGGAGCGCCGGCATCCGCCCCATCATGATCACTGGCGACCACAAGGATACGGCCACGGCAATCGCCAGGGAACTCGGCATCCTCAAGCCCGGACAGATGGCCATCACCGGTGCAGAGCTCGATGCGATTTCGGATGAAGAATTTGCGCAAGACGTGCGGAAATATTCGGTTTATGCGCGCGTTCAGCCCGAAAATAAGGTGCGCATCGTGAATGCCTGGCAAGGCCTTGAGAAAGTCACGGCCATGACCGGCGACGGCGTCAACGACGCGCCGTCTATCAAAAGTGCGGATATCGGCGTGGGCATGGGCATTACCGGCACCGATGTGACCAAATCTGTTGCGGATATGATCCTGACCGATGATAATTTCGCGACCATCGTGGCCGCCGTTGGCGAAGGCCGCCGCATCTATGACAACATCCGCAAGGCAGTCCAGTTCCTCCTTTCCGCAAACCTCGCCGAAGTCCTCGCGGTGTTCTGCGCGACACTGATGGGCTTCACGATCCTCAAGCCCGTCCATATCTTGTGGATCAACCTGATCACGGACACGATGCCGGCCATCGCCCTCGGCATGGAAGAAGCCGAAAAGGGCGTGATGCAGCGCCCGCCGCGCGACCGAAAGGAGAGCATTTTTGCGGACGGCCTCGGCTTCGACATCATGTTCCAGGGCTTTATCATCGCCGGCATTACCGTTCTGAGCTATTTTGTCGGCCACCGCATCGAAAGCGGCGCCTGGGAAATCGCGGAATCTCCCGACGGCATGACCATGGCATTCCTCACTTTGAGCATGGTCCAGATCTTCCATTCCTTCAATATGCGCTCGCGGACTCAGTCCCTGTTCAGCCTCAAAAAGCAGAATCTGTGGCTCTGGGGCACCCTCGTTGTCTCGCTTTTGCTCACGGCATCGGTCATATTTATCCCGTTCCTGAGCAAGCTGTTCTCGTTCCAGCCCATTTCGCTGATGGAATATCTGACGGCCATGGGCCTTGCGATCGTTGTGATTCCTATTGTTGAAATTGAGAAGGTTTTCCGCCGCATCGGGCTGCGCAAGCAGGCAAGCGACGCGCAGGCACAAGAGAAATAATATATTTTTATATATTTATATTTGCGCGGGCTATGCGGCGTTGCCGCATACGCCCTGCGCAGTCGGCCTGTCGCTGCGCGATACGGCCTTTTGCCGCCCGCTATTTGATATGATCAAATACGCGGGCGGTTTTGCATTTTGATCTGGCTGAGCGCGGTTCATGCTCACATCATTCTCACAATCATTGGGAGAACGGGGAGAGAAACAGTGGGTGCGGTAGTATTTCTGGAACATAAGTTTTGTGCGGGC
>JAFUEE010000093.1 GCA_017464085.1 Pseudomonadota bacterium | reverse complement strand
CGTTTGGTGTTTTTGTGGATGGCGTTTGGTGTTTTTGTGGATGGCGTTTGGTGTTTTTGTGGATGGTGGTTTGTGGCGGGATAGTGTTTTGGGAATTTGGGCAATTTGGGAGAACACGGCACATGGAGGCTTCCTGAGGTTGCGTTGGGTATGATATCTGTTTATTGTCTTCCATACAATCCATGAATTGTAAGTATCCATGTTAGCACGTATGTAGTCGTCGTGAGCCCATGTTTGTCAATGGAGGAGGGCTTGACGTGGCTGCGGATGCGTGTGTCCGCATGAGATATGCAAAATATAGGGAGCAATTAAATGGAAGATAGAAGCGAACTGAACAGGAATCTTGCGCAGATGTTGAAAGGCGGTGTGATTATGGATGTGACGACGCCAGAGCAGGCGCGTATTGCTGAAAGGGCAGGAGCTTGCGCAGTGATGGCGCTTGAACGCATACCGGCGGATATCCGAGCGGCAGGTGGTGTGAGCAGGATGAGCGATCCAGCGATGATTCGCGGGATTCAGGAGGCTGTCAGCATTCCAGTGATGGCAAAGTGCCGAATTGGGCATATTGCGGAAGCGCGTATTCTTGAGGCGATAGAAATTGATTATATCGATGAAAGTGAGGTGCTGTCGCCTGCGGATGATGTGTATCACATCGACAAAAGAGCGTTTTCGGTGCCATTTGTATGCGGAGCCAGGGATTTGGGAGAGGCATTGCGGCGGATTGAGGAGGGAGCGTCGATGATTCGTACAAAAGGCGAACCCGGAACTGGTGATGTGGTGCAGGCAGTCCGGCACATGCGCAAGATTCAGGCTGAGATACGTGCGGTGCGTTCGATGTCGGATGATGAGCTCTATGAGAAGGCCAAGCAGCTCGGGGTGCCGATGGCGCAGCTTATGTATGTTCACAGAGAAGGTAGGCTTCCGGTCGTCAATTTTGCCGCCGGAGGCGTGGCGACCCCAGCTGATGCCGCATTGATGATGATGCTTGGTGCGGAAGGTGTGTTCGTGGGTAGCGGCATATTTAAGAGCGGCGATCCAGCAAAGCGTGCATCTGCGATTGTGCAGGCTGTGACGAACTGGCAGGATGCCAAATTGATTGCGAAGCTGTCTGAGAATTTGGGGGAAGCGATGGTCGGCATCAATGCAAGTGAGATTGACCTGATTATGGAAAAGCGAGGAATCTGATGCGCAGATATCGAGTCGGCGTCCTCGCGGTGCAGGGCGCATTTATAGAGCATGAGCAGGCGTTTGAGCGCGCCGGATTTGATGCTGTGGAAATTAGGCAGCTTGCGGATCTCGAGCAGCACTTTGATGTGCTTGTGTTCCCAGGGGGAGAGTCCACGGTGCAGCGGCTTTTGCTCCATGAACTCGGGCTTGTCGAGTCGCTCTGGCGCATGATTGATTCGGGCATCCCCGTATTTGCGACATGCGCCGGGCTTATCCTTCTTGCCAATAAAGTGGATGGCGAACGCAATGCGCTTGGGCGGCTGGACATATCGGTGAAGCGCAATGCGTATGGCAGGCAGCTCGGAAGTTTTTCGACGGTGGGTGTTTTCTGCGGACGCGAACACGTGCGCATGACGTTTATCAGGGCGCCGGGGATAGAATGCGTCGGCAGTGGCGTTGAAATTCTGAGCCGCTATGAGGGGAATGCGACTGGTGTGCGCCAGGGAAATATTGTCGGGCTGGCATGGCATCCGGAGCTGAATGCAGGTGAAACGCTTCTAGCGGATATGTTCCTTTCGGAACGCGGTCGCGTATGCTGATTGCGCTGTTGCGCGTGGGGAGCGTATCGGCATGTTGCCGATAGCTCCCCAAAAAACGCGCCGTATGCCGCAGGCAAAGGCGCGTCCAAAAGAAGAAAGATTATATATTAAAGATTATATATTAATGATGTCGGCTGGTCACGGCATGAGGCGGTCGCAGCCATAGGCCGCTGTGCAACCTGAATCTGCGCAGTTTTCGGTGTATTCGACTTTGACGATATCCAGTCCGCCTGTTCCGTAATTTCTGACCTGGCAGTAATGATATTCCTGATAGATCGTCTTGTTTGTCGTGTTGTTTGTTGCGCAGAAAGCGGTATCGGTGTCATAGTCATCAACTAGCCAGGCGCACCACGGTTGGCCGTCGTATGAGACGCAGACTTGATTTGGCGCGCACATGGCGGGGTCGATGCCGGCATTTTCGCAGTAGATGAGCGTTCTGTTTGCGCAGTCAGGGTGATTGGACTGGTCGATGCATCGCGTGCCGAGCGTGTTACATTCGCCGCCGCAGACTTCGCCGTAAGCGAGATGATAGTATAGATTTCCGTCATCGAAGCGTCTGCATGTTTTTGTATAATTTGTAGGCGTGAGTCCGGAGCCTGTCGGCAGGTTCATGCACATGCTGAGGACTTCGCCTTCGAAGGTGCATGGTTCCGCGCAGAGGACTTCGCCCTGATGCGTGGCGCATGTCCAGTTGTCGCCGAAAGCTTCTTTGCAGTCGTAAGTGATATCGAGGCCGGCGCAGAGATGAATGACGGAGCCATTGCATGAATTTTCGACATCCGTGCAGTCGTCTCTGAGATGTCCGCCGCCGACGGGAACGATTTCGTCGCATCCGGTGTCTGGATCGCATGAGTGTTTGCAGAGATACCGTTCCTGCGGGATGAATGCGTAAGTGCCGTCGACGATTTTCTGGCAGGAGCCGGTGAATGCGCGTTTGTAGGGGTAGTGGTTCTCGCACATGTAGGGATGTGGATCGTTCGGATCGCATGCACCGATGCAGTAATAGGTGTATTCGCTTGCAGTCTGGACGCATTTGCCTTTGCCGAAAAGTGAGTCGCAAACTTCCTGTTGGTGCGATGTATTGGAAATGCAGAGGGGATTTCCTGCGCGCGGATCGACGAAAGTCGAGTTTGCGTCAAGGCATTCGTTGTCGATGCAAACTTGGCCAGGCGGGCAGTGGATATCGGTGAAATGACCGTCGATGCATACCATGAGGACTTCGGCGTTCCGGCATTCGGTACCGCCGGTGCATGACATGAGTTTGTCCTGGCAGAATGCGCCGGTGCAACCGCCTTCGCAAGGGCGCGTTGCCCATCCTTTGCCCATGCATTTGAAGCCGCGCTGATCATCCATGCATCCGCTTGCGCCTTCTGGGCAAGTGTAGTCTTCGTCTTCGGAAATGCACATATTGTTTTCGCACATATATTCGCATTTCATGTCGACCCAGTGCCTGTCTTCGCAAGCGCGCAGCGTGATATCGTCGATGCAGTATGCCTGTCCGGAATAGCATTCAGGAGGCGGTTCGGGCACGCATTCACCATTTTCGCACATATAGTCGCATTTTTCGGTGAGTAGCTCGTTGTTAAGGCAATATTCGCGCGTGATGATATCGAGGCATGTGCTTTCGCCTTCGTTGCACGGTGGAATTGGCGTGACGCACTGTCCATCGAAGCAGATGCCTGAAGCGCAGACTTCGGTGTGCCAGAAGCCTTTGAGGCAGAACTGGCGCGCGTCTTCAGAGATGCAAGTCGCAGGTTCATTGGTGCATTCGGGTTCGATGCAGGCGTTGTCTTGGCATCCGTAGACACATGTTTCGCTGACCCATTGTCCGTCAATGCATGTCTGGAGTTCGCTGCCAAGGCATTTGGTGTCGCCGTCATGGCATACGCCGCACTGGCCGTTTCTGCATGGAAACTCGCAGGGCGTATAAATCCATCTGCCGCCTTCGCAGACGGTCATGACGTTTGTCGCGAAGCACTGAGTTTCGCCGTCGGTGCAGAATTCTTCGGCTGGATAGCAGATGCCGTAAGCGCAGCCGCCGGGGCATTCAGTCTCGACAGGCTTGCCGTCATCTGTGCATGTGACGAGTATGTGGTGATCTTTGCAGCCTTCGATGCAGGGAGGGCATTCGTCTCCCTGGCAAGGCAGTTGCGTTGCGTCAACAGGTACGCCATCACATCCGCATGTCAGGCAAAACAGAGCGAGTATCAGGGTTTTCTTTTTCATGGTGTTGTATGGTTTAAAGTTGAACAACAAAAAAACTGTTGTGTCTTTTATCATCATTAGGGCTGTCATGCATGATTTATTTGGCTTCGGCTATCGGCAGTTTGCCGATACGCCTTCGCCACGCGGCTATGCGCAGTCGGCGCATACGCCGCGTAATCGCTTTAAGCGCTCGCGATCATGTTTAGGGGGATGTGCTTTTGCTGGGACGATCAGGAGGCACTTTGAGATTTTTCGAGGATCGCATTGATTTCAGCTGGGGAAAGCGCAGTTGCGACGGCAATATCATCGATCGAGAAAGTGTGCAGCGCATGCATTCTGAGCACAATTGCAGTTGTAGTGTCCGTGACGCCTGAGTCGTGTCCGTCTTTCCATCCCGAGTCGTGTCCGTCTTTCCATCCCGAGTCGTGTCCGTCTTTCCATCCCGAGT